>CAYRIY010000054.1:20932-24634 GCA_964424335.1 uncultured Clostridia bacterium | reverse complement strand
GCAAATGCGACGACTCCATCAAAAGAGTGAGTAGGAAGCGGAATTTCGAGGGGGGCGGGCATCCACATCCACGTGATCGAACTGCCCCGCCGCGCGGCCTGTCTTTTGGCGGTCTTGATCATTTCCTGGGAAATATCTACCCCAACCACCTGGTGACCCATCGCCTCGAGCACAAATGCTTCCCGACCGGCGCCGCATCCAAGCACAAGAATGCGGGCGGTCCCCACAATCGTGCGCTCAAGGATCGCTCGCTCCTCCGAAAGCAGGCCATGCGCCACTTGGCGCTCGTACGCTCGCACTTCTAAGGGGTGTTCATACCGCTCTCGGAGTTGGTCAAAGAGCCAGTGCCGCCGCTCGGCGGCCGGATTGCGATGAACCACAGTGTTCGCTCCCTCGGGGGTCGGGCATCGGAACGCCCGCTTTTCAGTCTGTCTACGCCGTCACATTCGACGTTTTTGTGCACCTTCATGCCGGAAGCGAATCGGTGCCGGACTATTTCCGCAACATACCAGTGCGGCCGCTCACTTGGCGCCTCGACCTTGACCGCCTGCCCTTGTCAGGCTGATCAAATCACTGGGCGCATCAAGATCGACGCGGGCCAGCATTGCCGGCCTGTTGGGCGGCAAGTGGGGACATCATCACATGGATGCTCGATGAAGGGGGCGTATGCGATGGCAACCGGGGATGAGCGTGAAGTCGAAAAGTTGCAAGGGAACGCGTGGATTCCGCAACGTACGGCCGCCGCAGCGCTTGCATTGGGAACGGCGCTCTTTGGCATAGGCGCCTTGCTGCATCCGCCGACGGTTCGGCGGGAAGACCTGATGCACGTCGTGCGTGAAGGCGCCACCTCGCGGTGGCTAGCCGATCACTGGCTCCTTGCCCTATCCATCGCCTTGATGACGGTGGGATTGGCAGGATTTCATGCTGCGCTTGCGGCGCGCCCTGGCGTTCGCCGCGGGGTGGCTTCGCTCGCGGCTCCACTCGGCGCGGTATCCGCTGCTTTTTGGATGGCTTTGTTCGTCTTTGAGGCCGCCGGTTGGCCCGCCATCGCCGCCGCCCTTGCGCAAAGCTCCGGGCCAGCGCCCCAGTTGCTCGCCGTGGCGCAGGCCTTCTGGTTTACGTCGCTTGCTTTGGGGTACGTCGGGGGCGCGCTGTTTGCGGCAGTCGTCGGCCTATGGAGCGCCGCGCTGCTGAGGGGCGGCCCAGGCGGGAGCCTAAACGGATTCGCGCGGCTTGGCATCGTCACCTCGCTTGTCGGCATCGTCACGCAAGCGCTGGCATGGCTGTTCTCATCCCTTGCACTCGTCGTTTTGATCCCTGCAGCGATTGCATTTGGGGTGTGGCTCGGGGCTGCCGCGTGGTGTCTTTGGCATCGCAACCTTTGAATCCAACAGGAAGGCAATGTGTCATCTTGGTCGAACACTCCGAAGGAGTTATCCACAACCTCGTCGGTCGAGCTTGTGAAGCGTCCGACCCGCACGGGCGGCAAAGGAGACGCTCGGCACTAGGTTGTAAAAGGAGTTGTCGACAAAGTGAAAATCGGATTGCAGTACGGCCTGATTCCCGGCTCAAACACTGCTGATAAGCTGAAATGGGCTGCGGACAACGGAGTCGAAGGCATTGAAATCAATGCGCGCTCCTATGATCCTGCAGATCTGACTCCGGCCCGCAAGGAGTTTGAAAACTCTCCAGTGCCGATCGTTTCAATCTGCGGCAACACGACGTTTGATTACCTTGATCCCGACCCCAAAAAGCGAAAAGTCAGCATCGACGCGAGCAAGGCGTTCCTCAAACTCGCGGGCGACCTCGGAGCCGTCGGGCAGATCGCCCCGCCCATCTTTGGCGGGCCGCGGATTCCTGACCTTTCGCCCTACAAAGACGCCATCACGCTCGAGAAGGATTTGCTCGTTGAAATATGCAAGGATCTAGGTGAGCATGCTGCTGCCTGCAACACGCTCTTCATGCTCGAGCCGCTGAACAGGTACGAGCAGCACCTGCTCCGCAAGCAATCCGATGCGGTGGAGATCATCGAGCGGGTGGGCCACCCCAATGTGTCGCTGATCAGCGACTTCTTTCACATGCATATCGAGGAGCGCAACACGCCCGAAACCATTCGAGAGGTGGGCAAGCACATCGCCCACGTTCACTTGGCCGACAACACCCGCGAGCAGCCGGGTACCGGGGATATCGACTTTGTGGCGGGCTTTCGGGCGCTGCTGGACGTCGGGTTTAGCGGTTACATGATCTACGAGTGCGGCATTTCGGGACAAGACAAGGCAAAGGCGATTCAAGAGAGTCTGGCGTATTTGCGCGACTGCATCGACAAGGCGAAGGCGTCGGCTGCATCGGCTTAAGTCGCCTGATCGAGGCGTACAACCGAGCCGTGCATACTTGGGCGCCGGTACAGGCATTGTCGCTGCCGGCGCCTCTTATTAATATGAATCGGGATTTTTTTCCAACCCGCCCCGTGAGGATGTGTGATGGCGATGGAACATTCCAGTTTCAATGCGGACAGCTATGTGCCCGTGCTCGAGCATGAAACAGAGCGCCCGTTTTCGTTCCGGGCAAGCGACCAAGAGAACGCTCGCGCCTGGCAGCGTAGGTTTCGTCCCGTCCTTTGCCAACTCTTGGGGCTCGATGCGATTGCCGAGCGGGGCGCCCCGCCGATGACCGCTCGCAGGCTCTCTGTTGAGACGCTCACAGACCACGAGCGCGAGGAGTGGCGGCTCGAGACCGAACCAGGGTTTGAGCTCCCGTTTTACCTCTTGAAGCCCCTTCGTGTTTCCGGCCGCCTGCCCGTCGTGATCACGCCTCACGGACACGGCAAGGCCGGGAAAAACACGTACGTGGGCATCTACGCATCCGAAGAGGAAAGGAAGTCCGGAGAGCTCGGTGAGCGAGACATCGCGCTGCAAGCGGTGCGGGAGGGTTACATCGCCATCGCGCCCGATATGCGAGGGTTCGCATCCTTGAGGCGCCAAGAGGAGACGGAGCTCGATGCGACGAGCTCCTGCCGCACGCTGCAGATGCATGCGATTCTCTTTGGCAGGACGCTCATCGGCGAGCGGGTGTGGGATGTGCAGCGCCTCATCGACTGGGCGCTCGGGCGGCCCGACGTCGACGGCGACCGCATCGTCATCACCGGCAACTCCGGAGGCGGTACCGTCTCGCTCTTCGCGGGAGCGGTCGACGAGCGCATCCGAGTCTGCATCCCGGGCAGCTACTTTTGTACGTTCAAGGATTCCATCGCTTCGATACGCCACTGTGAGTGCAACTATATACCAGGCATCATGCGGCACGCGGAGATGTGGGATGTCGCCGGGCTCGTGGCGCCGCGGCCGTTCATGGCGGTGGCGGGCGACGAGGATTCCATATTTCCCATCGACGGGGTACGGCGGAGCTTCGCAAAGCTCCAAGAAGTCTACCGCACGTTCGGAGTCCCCGATCGTTGCCGCCTAAGCGTCAACGCCGGCGGCCATCGGTATTATAAGCGAGATGTATGGCCGTTTGTGAGGAACGCACTAGAACTGTAAGAGTAAGCATAAAGGAGCAACCCACTTGGCCGCCCGACCTTGTCGGCCCGCTCGAGGCACCGAGCGAATGAAAAGAGGGGGCGGCAAGTGGGGACGCCAGCTAATCGGATTTAGAAGGAGCAACCCACTTGGCCGCCCGACCTTGTCGGCCCGCTCGAGGCACCGAGCG
>CAYRIY010000054.1:0-20832 GCA_964424335.1 uncultured Clostridia bacterium | reverse complement strand
ATCGGCGATGTCGAAGGAAGTTTCACGCTCTACGCCGAGTGACGTGAGGCAAACGAGGCGGGGAGCGCGGTTTGGACCACAACGCTCCCCGCCATAGACGCGCATTACTCCCCTTCTCGCAAGATCCGATTGACCTGGCTCGTCACGGTCTCCACAAACGCCACCGGATGCTGCTCTCCGTTGAACACCTTGCGCCACTCGCCCGTGAGGTACGACTCGATCGAGCCGATGTGCGTGTTCAGGTGCGGGTTGCTGGAGTTCGTGAGCGGCTCGGAAAAGTCCATCATGCGAATTGCAAGCGTCGGATCGACCGTCGCAGGAAACTTATTCTGGTCGATCTCTAGGAAGCGTCCGACCAGGTCGCGGTGCCCCGGAATGTGGGTCAAAAATCCGCGGCCTGCAATGCCTGCCTTGGCCCACCCCTCGTTGCTGACAAAGTATTTGATAAACTCCCATGCCTCATCGTGGTGCGGCGATTGGCTGTTGATTGCAAGCCCGAGGCCGCCCCCTCGGAAGAGTCGATCCCCGGTCACCGGATCCGCCGGCATGATGGCGGTGGCCGGCCGTTCAATCAGGATGTTGCCGGCTGCGAGCGGCTCCGCGAAGTGCACCCACCCTTGACCGGTCCGCATCGCCGCAGTGCCTTGTCCCCAGTTGCCGCCCATCACGTTGCGGCGGGCGAGGTCCACGATCCAGTCCATGGCTCGGTAACTTCCGTCGGTCGCGACGTCGAAGGTCAGGTCGTTCTCCTTGTAGATGGAATTGCCCGTGGAAAGGAGGAGCGTGCTCAGGGCCCTCCAGTCGTTGAAGCCGGTCTGCAGACCCCACTGGTCGGGCTCCCCGTCGCCGGAGATGTCGCGGGTGAGCTTGACGGCCATCTCCGTCAGGTCGTTCCACGTCATCGACTCCCACGTGTCGGCGGGCAGGGGAAGGCCTGCAGCCTCCAGCATGTCGATGTTGTAGTCCAAGTGGCCGTACACGCTCACGCCGTAAAAGAGCGCGTAGAGGCGTCCGTTGGCTTGCCCCGACGCGAGGGCCGGCGGAAACCAGTTGTCAGGAGAGAGCTCGGCGCTGTCTCGCTCCCAGTACGGCGTAAGGTCGACCATCGTGCCTTCGGGTCCCCAAAGCCCAACCGGAGTCCACCACGGGTGAACGACAAAGAGGTCGGGCCCGATCCCCGACGCCAGCTCGAGGCGAAGGCGCGTCTGGTACTCGGGAACGATCACGACTTCGACTTCGATCCGGTCTTGCATCGCGTTAAAGGCTTCGACGGCGTCCACAAAAGCCTGATCGTGATTCCAGCGCGCAAAACTCAAGTGCACCTTCTCGTTCGCCGCAGCGGGGGCAAAGGCGATCGAAAGCACGATGAAAACAGCGCCTATTGTCCTCAAAAATCGCGTATTCATCCCTCACCCTTCTTTCTGAAAAATATAGCGTCTGTGATCATGGTCGATTCGGAAAACTGCACTGACTAAAACTTCCTGATGTCGAGGCATTCCCCCTTAGTCATCGTTGTTTCCCCAACTTACCACACCAAATCGATGTTTCCTGCAACAAAGTGTTGGCGAGCTGGAGGAAAAGTCGTAAAGCAAGGATAAACGGCCGATAAGGCGAGTATTGTGTTTCCGAAACAATCGCCAGGGGAAAGAGGGAGAACGCTACGGCGCGTGGAATCGGGACATGGTCGCTTGCGCTGCCGGACAGATCCAAGCGACCGTGCATCTGCCCGCAATCATAGTAACGGAGGACCGCAAGCGATGGCAGAAAAGCGAGTGACGCTCCGAGACCTGGCAAAGTCCTTGAACATATCCCCCGGCACCGTTTCAAAAGCGTTGCGCAACGATCCGACGATCCATGAGGAGACTCGGCGGCTCGTCTTGGAGGCGGCCGAAACCATGGGATACGAGGCAAAATACCTGCGCGCCAAGCCGATTGAAAACGGCCCGGCGGCGCCGCGGCTTGCAGTTGCGAGCGGGATCGACCGACGCCTCCCCGACTCTCACCAACCCGTCATCCAAGGAATACGGCGGTTTGTCGACGAGCGCCTCGGCGCGATCGTCCTGTACGACGCCGGCGCGGCGCCGACTCGGGCCGAGCTCCGACAGTGCCTGGGCGCGATCGCAGTCATGCCCGACGGCCAAAGCCCTTTTCTCAAGGCATGCAAGGCGGCAAACATCCCGATTGCGGTGGTTAGCCGGCGATTTGACGACGTGCAGTTGTGCGTGCGAAACGATGACGCGAAAGCTTGCGAGCTTGTCTTCAGACATGTCGTAGGCCTCGGACACACGTCGGTAGGGTATGTCGGCCGCGGCAGAGGAAATCTGGCGATGCAGGCAAGGCGCGAGGCCGTCGAGCGCTTGTGCCGCGAGGCCGGTTTGCCGTTTTGCTCGGTCTGGTTGGATAAAGATTGGCGTGACGGTGCGAGCGTCACCCAGGTTTTGCGCGCCATGCGCGCCAAAGGCGAGTGGCCCTCTGTTTGGATTTGCGGAAGCGACTCCGTCGCCTTGGAAATGTTGCGTGCCCTAAGCGAGTTGGGGATCCCCGTTCCTCAAGATACCGCTGTGACGGGAATACACAACCTCGATTGGTGCGAGTTCGTCAATCCTCCGCTTACGACCGTGGACTTACACCTTGCCGAGATGGGGTACTGGGCGGCCAAGCAACTGGTCGACGGCGTGCCCGAGACGGACGTTTGCATCGACATGGTATTTGAGCCGACGCTCGTGGTTCGCAAGTCCTGCGGCAGTTAGACTCCCACTCAAACTCCGCCTTCAGTAAGGTTGGGCCAAGGAACCGGGCACGAATCACGTCCTCCCACCTATCTGGTCGTATCGGCCGACCTGGGCCGTCCCGTACAACATCCCAATCAAACCTTCGAACAGAAAGTTCGAAACATTGAGAGGAACGCGTGTTAGTTCCTGGAAAAACTAATGTGTTGGTATGCCAAAATGGGATTTTGAAAGGAAAGGTGATGTCCATGACCCGAACGGTACGCATTGTGGCCGTTTGCGTCGCCGTAATCGTCTGCATGTCGCTCTGCGTCTGGGCCCAAACAAAGATCGAGGTCTGGGTCGGCCACGACTCCTGGGTGCCGTACCTCCTACATTTCAACGAGATCCAAGACGAGTATGAAATCGAGTATTTGATCCAAGGATCGACCGACGCGCTCTTGGCGGCGGTTGCCGCCGGAACGCCGCCCGACGTCTTTCGTACAGGGCCGATGCTGGACCTTGCCGCAAGGGGCGTGTTGATGCCTTTGGACCCGTTTATCCAGCGAGACGCGGTCGACCTTGCGCCGTTTATTCCGGGCATCCTCCGTTCCTTGCAATGGGATGGAACGACGTACGCATTGCCGCTAAACGGCGACTCCAACCTCGTCTTTTACAATCAGGACAAGTTTGAAGAGGCGGGACTCGACGCCGCTTGGGTTCCACAGGACTGGGCCGACCTCGAGGCCGCGGCCAGGAGGCTGAATCGAACCGACGGCGAGGGCCTGTTGCAGCAGCTCGGCTTTTCGTGGTGGGCGAAGAGCGTGCAGTTTACGCTCTTCTTGCACCAGACGCTGGACGGCATTTTCACGCCGGACCTAAGCGACATCGCCTTCGACACGCGGGAGACCTTTGACGTGATCAACTGGATCGTCGACAGCCAAAATGCGATCAACGGCGGTCAAGCTCGGGTGGAGGAGTTGTTTGAAAGGTACGGAGGCGGGAGCTCCCACGACGCGTTTGTCGGGGGCGGATTGGTGATGGATACAAGCGCTCCCGCGCAGATCGCCCGCACGGTGACGGAAGCCCCCGACATGAGGTTCGGCGTGTTCCCCCTACCCGTCGCCCCGGGCGGAAGGCGGGTGAGCCTAAGTGGCGGCCACCGTGTGACGATCCCGGTCGGAGCGAAAAACCCCGAGGGCGCCTGGGCGTTCATCAAATGGTTGACGAGCAAGGAGGCGGGCCTCGAGTTTGCCGAGCCAGGATTTACGCAGCGCTACATCGACAGAGCGTACCAAGGCATCGGCCAGAGCATGTCCGCGAGGATCGACGTCAACCTAGAGGCTCCCTTCTACCGCGACACGCCGCTTTGGCGGGACTTCGCACAAGACATGGTGTATGCGATCGAACATCCGATTCACCCGCTGCACCCGGAGATCATCACAATCTTGCAGGACAACACGCTGCGTGTGCTCCACCAGGAGATCTCACCCGGCGAGAGCCTCGAGCTCTCCGCCCATGAGGCGAGGTCCAGGCTCGCCGAGTGGGCCCAATAAGATCAGAATCGGCAAGGGCCAAGGAGCCATTCGAGGATCGCCTTGGCCCTTGCCGAGCGAAAAAAGGGCCGCGCGCCAAACAGGTCGAAGATGCTCCGCATCGGAAGAGATTGTCAACTTTGCATCTTGTGGAAGGCGGAGCGAGTTTTGCGAATTGCAGTGACCGGCGGCGCCGGCTATTTAGGTCGGCACGTGATCGAGGAGCTTGCAGCACACGGGCACCAACCAGTCTGTATCGATCAGCGGCGTCCTGCCGTGGACGGCTTTCGTCACAAGGTGCGCCTCGGGGATTTGACCGACCTTGGCGAGGCGTACGGCCTACTTCGGGGTGCGGACGCCGTCATTCACCTGGCTGCGATTCCGACTGCCGGAATTTACTCGAACGAAGTGACATTCCGCGTCAACACGATCTCCCACTTCAATGTTCTCGAAGCTTGCGTGGGCCTTGGCATCCCGCGGGTGGCCACGGCGTCGACGATCCAGGTGATCGCCCAAGTAGGCGCCGACGCGCCCATATTTCCCACCCGCTTCCCTCTGGATGAGGAGCATCCCATTTACCCTCAAAATCCGTACGCCCTTTCCAAACAGTTGGGCGAGGTGACCAACCAGGCATTCCATCGCCGTCATCGCATTCAGGCGCTTAGCCTGCGCTTTTGTTGGGTGGCCGACGTAAACGAAATCCGAAAGCACAATCCCGGCAAAGGCGGGGACGCAAAGCACTTCTGGTCTTACGTCGACGTGCGGGACGCCGCGCAGTGTTGCCGCCTCGCCGTCGAGGCGAGCGGACTGGCGGACGAGGCGTTTTACGTGGCGGCCGCCGATACGCTGAGGGACGAGCCCACACTCGACCTGCTCAAAACTCACTTTCCCGATGCTACGCTAGGGGAAGGCCTCGAGGGCTTCAACACGGCCGTGGACATCCGCCGGGCCCGGCGGTTGCTTGGGTACGAGCCCACGCATACGTGGCGCGCGTAACGTTCGAGCATCGGTGGGTCGGCGCTAAATCGATACGGGGAGAGATAGACGGTGCACGAACACGCTTTACACAACCTAGCAGCGATCAAGGACGCTACGAGTCACCGAGCCTCAAGTTACGACACGACCGGCGGCAACCGGGACTGGTGGACCTTTGCGCCGGGCGAGACGCGGGTGCTTGCCGACATTTCCGGATCGGGCTGCATCCGCCACATTTGGATGACCATCTCGAGCCGGGAGTCCTTTTACCTGCGCAAGCTCGTCTTGAGAATGTATTGGGACGGCCAGGAAGCTCCGAGCGTCGAATGCCCGATCGGCGACTTTTTCGGTTTGGGCCACGGCATCGTCCACTCGTTTGTGTCTGCGCCTTTGCAGATGTGGAACAGGGCGTTCAACTGCTGGTTTCCGATGCCGTTCCAATCGGGCGCCCGGATCGAAGTCGAAAATCAAGGTCAGGAGCAGGCCGGCATCTACTTTTACATCGATTACGAAAAACTGCCTGCGTCTCAGGTAGACGAGGGTCGCTTTCATGCCCAGTGGCGGCGCCAACTCGTGGTCCAATCGGACGAACCGACGCGCGCTTTGGACGACGGGCGCACCGTGCGCATCAACCCCACGGGGGAGAACAATTACGTCGTGTTTGAGGCCGAAGGTCGGGGCCACTACGTGGGTTGCCACCTAAACCTCGACACCAACGAGCCCGGTTGGTGGGGCGAAGGCGACGACATGTTCTTTATCGACGGCGAGCCTTGGCCGCCCCGGCTGCACGGCACCGGCACCGAAGACTACTTCTGCGGCGCGTGGAATTACAACAACCTCGAAAAGACGTTCAATGCCCCGTATTTCGGGTATCACTTCATGGGCAACCAGGATTATACGGGGAAACACTCGCAATATCGGTTTCACATCCTCGATCCGATCCATTTCAAAAAGTCGATCCGGTTTTCGATCGAGCACGGGCACGCCAACGACAGAAGCGGCGATTGGACGAGTGTCGCTTATTGGTACCAGACGCTGCCGCACGCGCCGTTTCCCAAACTCTTGCCGGTAGAGGAGCGGATTCCGTTCCGGTTTGGCGGGATCGAGACGATGCGCGAGGGTAAAAGTCGGGGCGATCTGCCGAGCCGCATCGTGTAGTTGACGTGAGGAGCGATCGCGCAGTGGACACATACTCAGTAGCGGTGTCGCATGATAGCGGCGAAGAGGTTTACGAGCTTGTCGACCGGGAGAGCGGGAGCCGGGCGAGCGTGGTGCCGGGAATCGGAGCGCAGTGCTTGCGGTACGTGTGGTCCCATGCGGGCGAGGAGATCGACGTGCTGGCGGCGCCCGAGAGCATCCGGGCCCTAAAGAGCGCGCCGGTGCACTCTGGCAACCCGATCTTGTTTCCGTTTCCAAACCGCATCAAGGGCGGTGTCTTTGAGTTTGGCGGAAAGCGGGTTTCGCTCTCTGTAGGCGACGGGTTGGGCAATGCGATTCACGGCCTTGTGATCGACCGCCCATGGAACGTGAGCGGCAAGGGGGCCGGCGAGGCCGAGGGCGCGTGGGTGACGTGTACCTTTGACTCCAAGGACTTTGCGGATCTCTCTGCCAAGTGGCCGTTTCCGTTTGTGATCGAATACACCTACCGCCTGCGGCGGGGCTGCCTGGAAAGCGAGGTCCGGGCAACGAACGCCGGGACGGAGCCGATGCCTATGGGCTTTGGCCTCCACCCCTGGTTTCCGCTGCCGCTCAAAGGCGCGGGCAGCCGTGGGGCGTGCCGCCTCAAGGCCCCGGTCTCCAAGGTGTGGGAGCTCGAGCGTCTGGTCCCGACCGGCGAGATCCGCGCCGCGGCGCCTGAGCGCGACCTGCAGCGAGGGATCGAACTTGGCGACCTCGAGTTTGACGATGTGTTCGCCGGTCTAAACGACGGCTTGGACAAGGGCTCATTTTCGGAGTCGGTGTACCAAGATCCCGCGAGCGGCATCGAGATCGCAGTGAAAGCGGACGCGTCCTTTAGAGAGCTTGTGGTGTACGCGCCAAGCCATAGGCCGGTCGTGTGCCTCGAGCCGTACACGTGCACGACGGACGCGTTTAACCTATCAAATCGAGGCGTCGACTCAGGGACGATCGTTTTGGCGCCCGGTGAATCGTGGTCGGGCCGAGTGATCTATGAACCAAGGGCGATCATGCAGGGCGCGTAGGACCAAACGGCGCACGGAGACAACGAGCGGCCGTGAGACGTGACGATTGGGGGAACGTGCGATGGCGAGGATTCAGACGACGGTGGTGGGCAGCTATCCGGTGCCCGATTGGCTGCGTGTCGTGCCGACCGAACGAGGGCTCAAAGACGCCGTCATGGTCGTCTATAAGACGCAGGAACTAGCCGGGATCGACGTGGTGAGCGACGGCGAGCTCTCTCGATTTGACGTCAACCACCCGGAGACCAACGGCATGATCGAGTACTTCGTGACGCCCCTTGACGGCGTGAAGACCGTGTTCTCTCGGGCCGAAATCGAGGCGTTTCGCCGCCGTGAGGGGATGTCCTATCGCACGAAACCCGCGGCGGTCGTGACCGGCCCGATCGGCGAGGGCCGCCTCAATCTGCCGGCCGACTGGGAGTTTGTCAAGGGCCTTACGACCAAGCGCAAAAAGTTCACCCTCACTGGTCCCCACATGCTGAGCAAAGTGCTCGACGATGCGTACTACGGCGATTTGCCGTCGCTTGCGATGGCGATCGCGGAAGTCTTAAAGCGCCAGGTCGAGTCGATCGACGCGGACGTGGTGCAAATCGACGAGGCCAACATCAGCGGCCATCCCGAAGAGTGGGAGTGGGCTGCAGCCGCCATCAACCATGTCTTGAGCGGCGTGCGGGGCGAGCGGGCAGTGCACGTTTGCTTTGGCAACTACGGCGGCCAAAGCGTGCAGCGGGGCACGTGGCAGGCGCTGCTCGGCTTCTTGAACGCGTTACACGTCGATCATCTCGTGCTCGAGTTTGCTCGACGTGGCTACGACGAGCTCGACGTCCTTGGGGAGCTCGACCCCAGGATCGGTGTGGGCCTTGGCGTCGTGGACATCAAGGACAACGAAGTCGAGTCGGCCGACCTGATCGCCCAAAGACTCGAGCGGGCGGTTTCGACGCTCGGTGAGGGCAGAGTGCGTTACATCCACCCGGACTGCGGATTTTGGATGCTTCAGCGCAGCGTCGCGGATCTCAAAATGCGTGCGCTGGTGGAGGGGCGAGACCTCTTTGAGGGGCGTGCGGTCAAAGCCGGATAGGGCGGTTACCCATTCAACGACGCATGCAATCGGATTATCGAGGGCGGTGGTGTACGATGGATTTAGGACTGCAAGGCAAAGTAGCGGCAATAACGGGCGGCAGCGAAGGCGTCGGCTACGGGACGGCGCTCGTTTTGGCGCGGGAGGGGGCGAGCGTCTCGATCTGCGCTCGCCGACGGGATGTCCTTGACCAGGCGGCGGAGCGGATTCGGGCCGAGACGGGCGGAGAGGTCCTCGCTGTGCAAGCCGACGTGACCAAGGCCGAGGACTGCGCTCGCTTCATCCAAGAGACGGTCGAGCGGTTTGGGCGTCTCGACATCCTGGTAAACAACGCCGGGCGCGCGGCCGGCGCTCCTTTCGAGGCCGTGAGCGACGACGCATGGGCGGAGGATCTCGACCTCAAACTGTATGCCGCGATTCGGTGTTCCAGGGCGGCGATTCCCCACATGCGGGCGCAAGGGGGCGGGCGCATCATCAATGTGACCCATCCCGGAGGAAAGCAACCGGGAGCGAGCTCGCTGCCCAGCTCTTTGAGTCGCGCTGCGGGCATTGCCCTCAGCAAAGCGATGTCCAAAGACCTCGCACGCGACAAGATTTTGGTCAACACCGTTTGCCTGTCCAACATTCGGACGGCTCAAAACGAGCGGTCGTGGCGAGCGAGCGGCAGCTCGCTTTCGCTCGATGAGTTCTGCGCTCAGCAGGGGACAAAGGTTCCGGTCGGCAGGCTCGGAGAGCCGACGGAGGTCGGGGATTTGATCGCCTTTCTCGTTTCGGAGCGGGGTTCATTCATTACCGGCACGGCGATCAACATCGACGGCGGCGCCGCGAGCGTGGTGTAGATCGAGTCAGCACATCGATAAACGAGGAGACGATGGCTCCTTAGGCCATCGTCTCCATCATCTCGGGCGTCACCTGGTATAGCAGAGGTTCGCCCTGCAGGTACCGCTGACATTCGTCAATCATGTACTCGGCCATGCGATAGCATTCCCGGTCTTGGGATCCGGCGATGTGGGGCGTGAGCACGACGTTCTCCAACGCATATAAAGGAGAGTCCGGCGTGGGCGGCTCGGGGTCGGTCACGTCCAAGAAGGCCCAAAGGTCCTTTCGGTCCGCAAAAACTTGCGCCAAGCCCGCTTCGTCGACAAGCGCGCCCCTCGCCGTGTTGATAAAGACCGCGCCCTCTTTCATGAGCTGAAATTGAGCGGCGCCGATCATATGGCGTGTGGTGGGCAGATTGGGTGCGTGCAGGCTCACGACGTCGCTTTTCGCAAAGAGCTCGTCGAGGTTCGCTAGCTCGACGCCCAGGCGATCGGCCTCGGCAGGCGAGAGAAACGGGTCGTAGGCTACGACTTCGACGTTGGTCATTCGGAGCAGTTCCCTGACGCCTCGCCCAATGCGGCCCATGCCCACGAGGCCGACGACGCTCCCAAAGGCGCCGGGCGCCGGCAGCTTTCTGTAACCTTGAGGCGATTTGTAAGCCGAGGCGTGCGCAAAGAACCGCTTGAGCCCAAGTATGATCAACGAGAAGGAAAACTCCGCGACGGGCACGGCGTTGGCCGCCCAGGCGCTCATAAGACGGACGCCGCTGTCCCAAAACGCAGGCGTCACGAGGCCGCGGACCGATCCGGCCGCATAAAAGACGGCTTCGAGCTTTGGCGCCATGCTCAGGAAGGTTTCGTCTAGCCGCTTCATTCCCCATGTGGTAAAGATCAGCTCAGCGTCCTTGAGGGCCTTCCCCAAAGCCTCGAGGTCGCGGAAAGCCCCAGTGTATTCTTCGAGGTTCACAAGGGCCGATAACCTCTCACGTTGCTTTGGGCCGTACACGCGGTCGAGTTGAGTCTGTGATCCGAGCAAAATCGCACGCTTCATTTGATCAATCCTATCTCCAATTCTAGGTCTCCTTGCCGCCTGTTGACTGACGAATCACAGCTCGGGCTTCCAGTGAGGTGTTCCGTATTTGGGCGCCCGGGTTGTCGAGACGGGAAAAGAGGAGTTCAACCGCTTGGCGTCCCATCTCATACGTCGGAATGTGAATCGACGTCAAGGACGGACGAAGCGCCGATGCGAACGGGATGTCGTCGCAACCGATGAGGGCGATGTCGCTTGGAATGTCGAGTCCCACTTCCGTAGCTGCTTTGAACGCTTCGATCGCAAGCATGTCGTTGGCTGCAAAGATCACGTCGGGCTTGTCGGGGAGAGCCAAAAGCTCCTCCGCGGCGCGTTTACCGGCCTCCGGTGAGAAGTCGGTGAACTTGACGAGCGATTCGTCCCACTCCAAGCCGGACTGCTCCAAGGCGTGCCGATACTGTTTGACGCGCAAATCCCCTACGAGGGACGTTGGGGGACCGGCGATATGCGCGAACCGCCGTCGCCCATCCAGCGCGAGTTGCTTGAAAATGGCGCGCAGCGCTCGTCCGGTTCCGAAAACCCCGACACTGTCCACGGCAAGGTCTTCGGGCGCCGCCCCGATGACAACGAGCCGGGCATCTGCGCTCACCTTCTTTAGGAGCGACGGGTCGCGCTGGTAGCGCACGAAGCAGATCCCGTCCACCTGCTGGTCATTGAGTCCCTGAAGGACCGATGCTTCCTGATCGGGATCTCCGTCGGTGGAGCATATGAGCAGATGGTACCCACGAGTGGAGCATGCATCTTGCGCGCCTCTTGCCATATCAGCGTAAAACGGGTTGGCGATGTCAGGGACGACCAACGCGGCGAGCTTGCCCCGTCCCAGTGCAAGGCTGCGCGCCGAGGGATTGGGGTGATATCCGAGCTCACGGATCGCTTGGTTGACAATCTCCCGCGTTTTTTCGCTGACGGAACCGCTTTGGTTGATGACTCGTGAAACCGTTGTAATCGAGACGCGGGCTTTCTTGGCAACATCGTAGATGGTCGGCATAACGTTCCTCCACGAAAGCCCTTTACTCCATGGCGAGTAGTTTTTCCTGTCGCGATCGATGCAGTGTCCGTCGTCCAAGTCGGCCGGAAACGGCTCGTGGAAGTGACTTTGCGGGCCGGGCTTAGGTCGGTCCGCAATGGAGCAATCGCAAGATTTCCTCGGTCATTTCGAAAGGGCTTTCAATGGCTGGCCCACGCGAAGTCGCAACGGCGCCTGGGCAGATCGGCGCTTGCGGGCAAGAGCCGCGTCACACATGGCGCGCTCCCAGAGCCGTTGATACTCGACCTGCGGCCCGGATCACGTTTTTGCCCACCTCATCCCACAGCTCTTTGGGCAATCGACCTGCCGGGGCGCCCACGGTGAGCGCAGCGATGGGCGCATTGAACCGATCGAGAATGGGGGCCGCGATGTAGCAGGCGTCTTCGACCCATTCCTGATCGTTCACGGCGTACCCTTTCTGGCGCACGACATCCAGCTCTTTGCGCAGGTCGCTCTTATTGGTCAGCGTGTTGCTGGTGTACGTGGCAAGCTCGATTCTGTCGAGGGCTTCGTCCAACTGGGATTGGGAGAGATGGGCTAGGATCGCTTTTCCCGCCGCCGTCGCGTGGAGGGGCGCTCTCAGGCCGATTGCCGATCCCACCCGTACCGGTTTCAAGCTCACCTTTTCGTCAATAAAAAGGAGTTCGGCGCCCTCGCGCACGCCAAGGTAGACCGATTCGCCCGTTTCGGCGTGGAGCGCGTCCATCGCTGCCAGAGCGCTTGGGCGCCAGTCGAGGGAATCCGCCGACGTTTGGGCGAGGCTCAAAAAGCGCAATCCGAGCCGGTACTCGGCGGTTTTGGGATCCTGCTCCAAGTAGCCGAGCTCGGTCAAGGTGCGCACGATCCGGTGAACCGTTGTCTTCGGCAGTCCGGTTGCGTGCATGATCTGCGTGATCCCTTGGGATTCTTGTTCGCGGAAAGACTCGAGGACGGTAAAAGCCCGCTCGAGGGATTGGACCATGAGGGTGTCTCCTTTGGATCAGTCGGCTTAAACCAAATTCGGTTCGCCGGCGAATCGCCCCTTCTCTCCGAGACCAATCGGCTACCCAATCAAGACGCGCATGGAATCTAGGGAAAATAGTCCCAATTGGGGAGGAATTTGCAAATCGTGGCAGGAACTGATTGCGCAAATGTAACTGACACGTGTCAGCAAAGGTATTTTCGGGATCCTCGAGGGGAGGTTGAGCGATGAAATGAGGCGCTCAGTTCACGGACTTTGAGACGCGTCATGTACTTTGCAATAAGAGGAGGGCCAAATCGATGAGAAAGCTTCCCTTTGCCGTCACGCTCGCCATACTCATTCTCATGTCGGCATCGGCGGCGATGCAGGAGGTCGAACTCGAGTTTTGGTTCGGCCACGATCGAACGAACGCGTTCGCCCAGCGATTTGCACGTAAAATCGAAGAGTTCAACGAGACCAACCCCCACGGTATTCGGATCAACATGCACTTTATGGGCACAAGTGGATATCGGGACAAGCTGATCGCTGCGGAGGCGGCGGGAACGGGTCCCGACGTAGCCCACATGTGGACGTACCACCTGCAGCCCTTTGCCGTATCCGGCCTTTTGCTCGATGTGTACTCGGTCATCGACCCGAGCAGGGTGCGGGAGCGAGCGGATCTGACGCCGGGCGCCGCGGAGATGGTGACGTACAAAGGGGGCCTTTACGGCCTTCCTCTGGCGGCCAACACGTTCGGGTTGATCTACAACGGAGACGATTTCAATGAGGCAGGACTGGCTGGAGCGCCTCGTACGGTCGAGGAGCTCGACCTGTACGCCCAGCGGCTCACACGCATCAACAACGACGGTTCGATCGCTCACATGGGCTACTACCCCGACGACTTCACGCGCCTTTACTGGGGCTGGGTATTTGGCGGAGAGTATTACGACCCGGAGACCCAGCGATACACCGTAGATTCCCCGGGAATCGTCGCGGCGCTCGAGTGGAACGTTTCGTATCACGATCGGTACGGCCTTGGCGCTATCGAGGCATTTCGCTCCGCCCTTGGAAGCCCGGCGCAAGGTTCAGGACCTTTGTTGAGCGGCTTGTTCTCGATCCTGAGCATTGGGCAGTATCGGATCCAGACATTGAGGCAGCTCGGACCGGATACGAACTGGGGATTTGCCCCTCTTCCTTCGACTCAAGGCGGCCCGGAAAAGACGACGTTGATCGAAGCGGACGTAGCCGCCGTCATGGCCTCCACATCGCACCCGCAGGAAGCCTCGGAGTTTTTGCTCTGGCTGGGCAGCTCGGAGGTGCTGGGGTCGATGTTGGGAGGGGAGCAAAATCCCCTCGTTCCCCATAACGGGGTGACGAAAGAGTTGTATCACCCCGACTACCACATGTGGCTGGAATTGGCACAGTCGCCAAATGCGCGGGCTGTACCGTTTACGCCGATTGCTGATTCGTTTGCCACCGTGTTCAACGCCCAGGTGCGCAAGGCTCTAAACGGTCAAACGACCCCGAGGGCAGCGCTCTCCGAAGCCAACGGCATCCTGAACGAACTCATGGAACTGGCGCTACAAGACCAGCCTTAGGAGTTTGTGCGGGAAGCTCAAACACCGCCACGAGGGAGCGCGGGTTGAAACGCCCCGTCGTTTCCTCGTGGCGGTCGACTTTCGATAAGGAAAGGTGGGGCAAGTGTGCTCGGCATACGGACAGCGCGATTTTATTTGACGCCGCTAATCTCCGCATTGATTTGTCTTTTGATTATCCTTGCGCTCGCGCCTCATGCCCACGGATCGGAATCAAGCCGGATGTACGTCGCTGTCGGCGCGGTGCAACCAACGCCGGATCGATGGATCGCGCCGACGCTCACAGAGACTCCGCTGACCAACCCTCCCGGTTTTCGCTGGCAAGATCGAGGGGCTGACGCGTACGACCTGCAAATATCGAGGAAAAGTGCATTTCAGTCGGAGGAGACGCTGTCGGTCGAGTCCTGGCCCCTCACGATCTTTACTCCTGACCGCGCCTTGGAGCCGGGGATCTGGTATTGGCGGGTGCGCTCCCGGCACGGTGAACGTGTGTCCTCATGGTCAACGCCGATTGCCTTTGAAATCACCGAGGCTTTGCCCCAGGTCTTGGTCCCATCAATCCCGGAAATCATCGATCGGTTGGTCCAGGGCGGCCGCCCTAGGCTCTTTCTCACCCGCGCATCCATCCCACAATGGCAACAACGGATACGAACGACCCATCGGGCGATATGGAGCCAGATTGCCGCCGAGGCCTCCCTTGCTACCCTAGTAAACGTGGAAGAGCCGCCGTGGCGCGAGGGAACGACCGACACCGATCCCGAAACGGTGGAAGATTACCGGGAAGCCGTACGGAGGGCGACGGCACTCAGCGAGTCGATACAACTGCTCGGACTCAGTTACTTGCTCACGGGAAACGAACGCCACGGACAGGCCGCGCGTGAAAAACTCATGGCGCTTGCCCGGTGGGATCCGGATGGTGCGACAAACGTGTTCAAGAACGATACCGCCTTTCGCGAGGTGGTGGTCGGACTCGCCCGGGGGTACGATTGGCTGGCTGCGACCGACGTACTCTCCGAGGAGGATAAACGCCTTATTGCTTGGGCCGCCCGCATCCGCGGCGAAGACTTTGCCGCATGGTACCGATCAAAGACGGCCCATGCCCGTTGGCCGTACGAGAGCCACCAAAGCGGAGGGCTCGTCAACTTTGCCGAGCTCGCTCTTGCCTTCGCCGGCGAGCTCGACGAAAGCAAAGAGTGGCTCCGGTATACGATTCACATGCTGACGGCCAACTATCCGGCATATGGTCGCTCGGATGGAAGCTGGTCGGAGGGCCCCGAGTATTGGAGTCACACCATGGGTCGTCACCTCCCGTCCCTGTGGGCGATCTCGCAAGCGCTCGACGTCGACTTGACGGCGCACCCTTTCTTGAGAAACACCGGTTACTACCTGCTCTATACGACGCCGCCTTGGAGCAGGTTCTTTCCGTTCGGCGATCATCACCAAGATCGCGTGGGCGAGGCATACGCCCGCAACATGCAGCTCCTTGCCGGGATGTACGACAATCCTCATTTTGCTTGGTACGCCCAAACACCGCCATTGAGCGGCGGACTCGAGATGACGGCGGTCGGTTTTCTCACCTTTCAAAGGGGGTTGAGGGGCGTACCGCCAAACGATCTACCGCTTGCACGCGCCTTTCCGGATACGGGGCTTGCCGTGATGCGCACCGACCTCGTCAATCCGGAGCAGGACATTCAGTTTATGATCAAAGCGAGCCCATTTGGTTCGGTGAGCCATGCGCATGCAGATCAAGGGAACTTTACGCTGACTGCGTTTGGCGAGCCGCTCGTCATACCAAGTGGTTACTATCCTCTCTATGGGGATGAACACCACACGACGTGGACTCGGCAGAGTTGGGCGCACAACGTGCCGATTATGGCCGGCAAGGGTCAGGCGACGCGCACGCCGCTCGCCCTTGGTCAAATTGAGCATTTCTTTCATTCGCAAAACAGATTGGTTGACTACGTGCGGGTCGAGGCGGGTAGGGCCTACAGCGCCCAAACTCCCGCATCCGCGGCGCGCGAGCTTGATCGGTTTGTCCCGGGACTTTCAGCAAAGACAGGGTCGGCCCCGGTCGATCGCTACCGGCGCCACGTGGTGTTCGTGCGACCGTCGGTCTTTGTCGTGCTCGACGAAGTCGAGGCGAGCGAGCCGGTGCATTTTGAATGGCTGCTCCACACTGTCAACATGGCCGACCTCGACCCGGTCAACCACGGACTTCGTGTGGCAAACAACGAGGCCCGCCTTGCGGTCACGTTCGTCAGCCCCAACGATCTCGAACTCCGCCAGGATGATGCCTTTACCTCTCCGCCTACCGGGCGACATGCAAGCCGTCCCAAGCAGTGGCACATCACGGTTCGAACGGTGGGGGCATTCGCGAGCCACAGGTTCAAGAGCATTCTCGTTCCACATCGAGAGGGTGAATCGGTTCCCACCGCGATCGGTGTCGATCACGACGGGTGGGACGGCGTAACGCTGGAATCGGGAGACGAACGGACCACCGTCGCATTTCGCAAAGGTATGGATCGCACCGCCGACACACAAGGAGAACTCGGCGAGATCCAGGTGGGGAGCGTCCGCGCCGACGCCGATGTATTGGTAGTCCGCGAAGGCGAATCCGCGTGGCTCTACGCATCGATGGCGCGGCGCCTCCAAGTGGAAGAACGCCCGGCGACCTCGGGCGAAGGCGGTCTACCAGCCGGTGTGTGGGAGTTTGAGGAGCCGGTCGACGTCACGATCTACCGTTTGGACGGGGAGTACGTCGTGACAGTCGACTCCAGGCAATCGTGACGGGAGGTCCGGGCACTTTGGCGATGATCCTCGATTGGTCGTTTGAAAGTGGAAGTTTGGCCATGTACGATGTCGACAAAAAGGCAATCCGGGCGCTTGTGCGCCGGGACTACGATTGGCGCGGGCGAAATTGGGCCGGAATCTGGTGTTACTTCTGCATTCGCGGTGCAAAGGGCGAGGAAATCGAGGTGCGATTCGTCGATTTGACGGACGAGTGGAACGAGCGGACGAGTTTCTCTTGGGGCGCAAAGACCCGTCCCGTCTACTCCGCCGACCGCCGTCATTGGCGCCGCTTCGACACGGTAACGTTCAATGAGCGCGATCGGACGCTTACCGTTAAATTCACCCCGGAGTCCGACTCCGTTTGGGTGGCATACATCGAACCGTATCCGCTCGAACGCCTGGATCATTTAGTCGCCCGCGTCGAGGCGTGGCCGGGCGGCGGTGTCCGTTCGCTGGGGAAGTCGGTCTTGGGACGGGAGATTCAAGCGGTGTCCATGGGACGAAGCAAACGGGGAAAACACGCGTGGATCCTCTGCCGGCAACACCCGTGGGAGACCGGCACGAGTTACGCAGCGGAAGGGCTGATCGAGCGTCTCATGGCAGACACGCCCGAAGCCGAGAACATGCGGGAGCAGGTCCGTTATACGATCGTTCCGATCGCCAACCCGGACGGTGTGGCACTGGGCGGGACCCGCTACAACGCCTTGGGATACGACCCGAACCGAAATTACGATCAGGTTTCGCCAACGCTTTGTCCGGAAACGTATTACGTGCTCCGTGAAATCGAACGGTGCATCGACGAAGGCGAAGACGTGACCATTTTTAACCTGCACAACAATAACCAGGAGGCAGTCGATTACATCGCTGGCCACGCCGAAACCCTGGTTCAGGGTCTGCTCGAGCAATTCGCCAAAGCTTTGCGCAGGCACACCTTCTTTCGAGGAGATGCCAGATCCCGGGTCGAACCTACCTGCTCAAACGCAGGCCGGGCTCTTCCGATGGTGCTCTTGGAGCTTAGAACGGGGTTTGATCCCACCCTCAACCGATACATCACCTGGGAGGATCAAAAATCGTATGGCGCCGGGTTGGCTGCGGCGATCTACGAAACTTTGACAGGCGACGACATTGGATGAGGTTTGAAACGTGGAGGAACATCCGTCAATGAAACGCGTGAGTAGCTACGATGTTGCAAAGCGCGCCCGCGTCTCGCGCGCCACGGTCTCCGCCGTCGTCAATGAGAGGACAACGCCGCGGATCTCCGAAGAGACGAGGCAGCGTGTACTTCAAGCGATTGACGAGCTCGGATACGTTCCCCACCTGGCCGGGCGGTCGTTAAAGACCGGCATCTCGCTCTCCATCGGAATCATCGTCCCTACCATTTCGGATCCGTTTATGGCCAACGTTGTGCAGGGCATCGAAGACGCGTGCCTCAAGGTCGGGTACGGCGTGCTGCTTTGCAACGCGTATCGGGACGTCAAACGGACCGAAGGATACGTGCGCGACATGGTGCAACGCCAGGTGGATGGTTTGATCGTCATTCGCCCCCCGCGGCGATTGGGCGGCATGGCCAAAATGTTGGACGAGGCCGGCTTGCGAACCGTATATGTAGACGTCTATCCCAAGCCATGGACGACCGCAACGGTGACGGCCGACAGCGAGGCCGGAGGGTATCAAGCAACATCCAGGCTTTTGGCCCTTGGTCATCGCCGGATCATGTTTTTATCGGGGCCACTTCATATCGGCACGCGCCTCGAGCGGTTCCGCGGGTATCGGCGCGCCATGTCGGAGTGGCGGATACCGGTTGACCGCTCCCTTGTCTGGATCGGCCCGCGAGAATACGAAGAAAAGCGAGGGGCTTACGGAAACTACGAGCTCGAGCTTGGGAGAAAACTCGCACAGGAAAATCTCGAAGCGCGTGCCACGGCTGCGGTAACGACGAGCGACCTCCTCGCAATTGGGGTCATGCGCGGGCTTTTCGACCGCGGATGTAACGTGCCAAGCGATTTCTCGATCATCGGGTCCGATCACATCAATATCGCTTCGTTTATGAGGCCGTCGCTGAGCGTCGTCAGCCAGCCCAAATATCGACTCGGTCAAGAGGCGGCCGACTTGCTTTTGGGCTGCATAAACGGGAGCAGGAAGCCGGAGCATATCGTTCTTCCTGTCGGTCAGGTGCAAGGAGGCACGGTAGCGCCGCCTGCGCGCTGATGATCTTTGGAGGAACGTGGACCCACGTGACCGGTTGAGGCTTGAGGGCTCAAACCTCAATCGAGGATCAGTCGACAGTACCGGATTTCGTTGCGATCGACGTCGTAAACGACGTGGAGCTCGCCTGAGTCGCCGGGAATGACGTCGGGATAGGCGATCCACTTGCCTTGATCGACGACCAATGCGCTCCCCCAGCTTGAATCCCTTGTTGGATCTAGAGAAGGCTCCCCGGTGGAAACTCTGGCGACGAGGCGATCACGGGCTTGAAAACCTGACGATTCGCTAGGGTTGTATACGACAATGAGGCGATTGTCATCTGATTCGCCCCGTCCCGCGGGTCCTACAAAAAAGCGGCTGTTGGGATTTTGAATTTCCGTCGGTTGCAATGGGGACCACGTTTCGCCCCCGTCCTGGGAAGAAGCAGACCATGTTCTTCCGGTCTTTGTTCGGACCCAAAGGTAGATCGTACCATCCGACGTCGTGAAAATGACGGGTTCGTTGCAGAAGTGGTCCGGCGTGGTCACCGTTTGAGACGCCCGCCATGTTCTTCCGCCGTCTTCCGAGATCGCGACCCCTACCGATTGCGGCTGGACAAAGTACCACTCGTCGTTGCTCGGTTTGCCCCGGTCTAGGAAGACGAGAGGCAGTAAGGACCGACCTGCGTGCGGATGATCGTGGGGGAGCGTAAACGGCCGGTTTAGCCCAAAGTACATCGGCCCGGAGTAACTTTTTCCGTCGTAAGCGGGAGTTTCAGCTTGCCCGAGGATCGGTCTGGGACTTGAAAACGCGATCGGATCTCGGTTTACAAGCGTTTGAGAAAGGCGCACGCAATAGGGTGCGTCAGGGCGCCTGCTTCCGACATTGTAATGCAGTATCAACTCGCCTTTGGGCGATGTCCAAACGGCAGGATCCCATGCGCTCGTCGATCCCGGCGGATCCGCGATCACGATAGGGTAGGCCCAGGTTTCCCCGTCGTCCTTTGAGTAGGTCACGACTACCTTGTTGGCCGGTTCCGGCTCAGACTCCCCACCTGTGTAAAAGGTGACCCAAAGCCACCCTTCAGCATCTTTGGCGATCCCTGCAATCCCACACCACTTGAACTGGGGATCACTTTTAAAGACCGTACGTCTCATTCCAATTTGCAAGAGATTACCGCTCCAATCTAAAACGTGCGCCTGCCGGACTCGCCCCAAAAGCGTGATGGCAGCGGGCCCAGCAGGCGCGATCAACGGCTACTGTTAGCGGTCCGTCCCGATTTCGAGCGCCACTCGATTTGCCGCCTGCTCCAACGCATCTTGAACCGTGCGGTTGTTGTTGATGGCGTCGCGGACAAACGGCGCGATTATTTCCTGGGGAATAGCGGGGTATTTCAGCTCGAAGCTTTGGGCTACACCGTTGATGGAGTTTAGTCCTTCGAGAATGTTGCCCCAGGAGAACGGATCATCTACGTACTCGAGAAATTCGAACATCACGTCTCGCCGGACCGGAGACTGGCTTGTGAGCTGCGCCCATTTCACGGCATTCTCTTGCCTTGCCATGAACTTGATCCATGCCCAGGCGCCCTCGACGTTCGAAGAGGATTTTGGCAGGAGGAAGGTGTGCCCGCCGCCCCAAGTGCCACGGGGGGAATCGGCATCCTTTTGCAGAGGGAGCGACAGCCGGATCGCATTGGCATTATCGCCGGCCTGCTGCTTGTACACGCCTAGAGATCCCGACGTTTGGAGTGCGGTTCCCAGGCGGCCGCTTGCGATATTGGGGCCGTTCGATGCGATTTGCGGCGAGACAACCTCGTGCTCCCACACCAGGTCTCTCAGCATCTGGAGCGCTTCGTAGCCCTCCGCTGAGTTGAACGTAACCTGACCGGTCTCAT
>CAYRIY010000053.1:4426-25217 GCA_964424335.1 uncultured Clostridia bacterium | reverse complement strand
CCAGCGGCTGTTGACAGATTGCTAGAGGAGCGTGAGGACGTGGCTGGTTCGTCCGTAGGAGCGCGAGCATTGAGGATGGATCCCAAAGACACAGTAGCAATTTTGATCGAAGAGGCGGAAAAGGGCGCCCAGATCGTCTTGCAGGGAGAAGAAGGCGACCCCGAGCCCGTGGTGGTCGCCGCAGAGCCGATACCCTATGGACACAAGGTGGCCTTGAGCGATATGGAGGTCGGGACCCCCGTGATCAAGTACGGCGAGAAGATGGGGATTGCCCGCAAGAAGATTGCCGTCGGCGAGCACGTGCACGTCCACAACGTGCGCGGACTCAACACCGAGGAACGGAGCGTGAGCGCTCGTGGCTAGTTTTCGAGGGTTTCGCCGAGCGGACGGGCGCATTGGCGTGAGAAACCACGTGGTGGTCTTCAACACGATGGCGGAACTCGGTCCACTCGTAAAGCGCCTGGGAGAGGCCGTACCGGGCGCGGTAGCGGTCGCGCATCAACACGGATACGCCCAGTTTCCCGAGGATCGGGAGCAGACGCTGCGCACGCTTGCAGGCAACGCCGCCAATCCGAACGTCGCTGCCGCGCTCTTCGTCGGCCTAGGGGACGAGCGAGACTTCTCCGACGAGTTGGTGGAGCGTGTGCAAGCGTTGGGGAGGAATGCGGCCGCCATCACCGTGCGTGGAGCCGGAGGCGTCGGCTCGATGCTCGCCGAGGCTGAAACGTGGCTAAAGAGGTCGATTGCCGATGCGGCCGACATTCCCCAAGAGACGGCGGATACCGAGGAGCTGATCGTCGGCCTCGAATGTGGAGGTTCGGACGGATGGTCGGGCATCACCGCGAACCCCGCGCTCGGCGTCGCCTCCGATCTCATCGTAGCAGATGGCGGAACGGTCATCCTGTCGGAGACGACCGAGGCGATCGGGGCGGAGCATATCATCGCCTCCCGCGCCGTGTCCAAGAAAGTGGCAGACGACTTTCTGGCCATTATTGAAGCATACGAGACGCGGATGAAGGCCGAAGGCTCCGATTTTCGTAAGGGCAACCCGTCGCCGGGAAACATTCGTGGAGGCCTTACGACGCTGGATGAAAAGTCGCTCGGCTGCATCAAGAAGGCCGGGAGCACGCCGCTTACCGAGGTCGTCGCCTACGCGCATCGCCCGACACAAAAGGGGTTCGTCTTTATGGATTCGCCCGGCTACGACGTCGATTCGGTGACGGGCATGGTCGCGGGCGGCGCCCAGGTCGTGGTGTTTACCACCGGCCGAGGGTCGCCGACGGGCTCTCCGATCGTTCCCGTGATCAAGGTGGGCACAAACAGCCGACTTTATGAGAATATGCCCGAGCACATCGATGTC
Organism: uncultured Clostridia bacterium; assembly: GCA_964424335.1. Classification (GTDB taxonomy): domain Bacteria; phylum Bacillota; class Limnochordia; order DTU080; family RSA5; genus CAYRIY01. The sequence continues at coordinate 23,857 of CAYRIY010000053.1, read as the reverse complement.
GACGCAGGCGTCATCTTGGAGGGTAAGGGGACGCTCGCAAGCGTCGGCGAAGAGATCTACAGAAAGATTCACGAGGTAGCAAGCGGCGGACGCTCGGCATCCGAGGTCCATGGGCATGCGGAGTTTGCGATCTGGCGCCTTGCCGAGACGATATAAAGCGACGCAGCGACAAATTCACGAAAAGAGCGCGGGGATTGCCCGCGCTCTTTTCGTATTTCAACGTAGCGCTATTTTTTAAAGGCGTCCTCAAAGCTGCCGACGTTGGCAGGCGGGAAGTCGATGTCCCGGAGGTACTGGCACGCTTCGGCAGCGCCGTGCTCCCGGTCCATGTTGTTGTCCTCCCACTCGACCGAAAGCGGTCCCGTGTAACCGATCTGGTTGAGCGCCTTGATGATGGCGTCGAAGTCGACGTCGCCCCGTCCGACCGAACGGAAGTCCCAGCCGCGGCGCCAGTCTCCAAACTGCAGGTGAGAAGAAAGGATGCCCGTACGTCCATCGAGCGTGACCTCGGCGTCTTTGGCGTGCGCATGGAAGATCCGATCCGGGAACTCGTAGAGGAACAAGACCGGGTCCATCTGCTGCCAAATGAGGTGGCTCGGGTCGAAGTTGAAGCCGAAGGACGGGTGGTGTCCGATCGCCTCGAGGGCTTCCTTGGCCGAGTAAATGTCGAATGCGATTTCGCCAGGGTGAACCTCGAGCGCAAACTTGACGCCTTCCTCTTTAAAGACGTCCAAGATCGGGCCCCACTTTTCCGCGAAATAGTCGTACCCCTTCTTGATATCCGCCGGCGAAACCGGGGGAAACGGGTAGATCATGTGCCAGATCGAAGAGCCCGTAAACCCGTTGACGACTTCGACCCCGAGCTTCTTTGCGGCTCTGGCCGTCCGCTTCATCTCCTCGATCGCCCACTCGCGCTTGCCCTCAGGGTCGCCTGCAAACTCCGCCGGCGCCCAGTCGTCCGTCCTGTGGTCGTTTGGATCGAGCACGAGTTGCCCGGTGAGGTGGTTGCTGATCGACCAGACGTTGAGGTTATGTTTGCTCAAAGTCTCCCGCTTCGCCTTGCAGTACCCGTCGTCCTCGAGCGCCTTGCCGACCTCGAAATGGTCGCCCCAGCAAGCGAGCTCCAGGCCGTCATACCCCCAACTGCTCGCTTTCTGAGCAAGCGTCTCCAATGGCAGGTCAGCCCATTGACCGGTAAAGAGTGTAATCGGTCTCGCCATTTGTTGACCCTCCTAGAGAGTGAATTTAAGAATGCGGACATTCGAACACATGGTTTCGCCCTTTGGCTGGAATCTCCCTTTTTAACGGGGCGAACGTTGTCTTGCGACAGTGTGGCCGCCTAAAGGAAGGTAGGCGCCGTGGCTTGAACTAACGGTAAGACCCAATAGGGAGGCCCGAACACGTGCAAACATCCAGGTATTTCGATCCAGGAGAGGTCAGCGTCGTTACAGGAGCGGCAAGAGGGATCGGCCTTGCAGCCGCACGGCGCCTCGCATCCGAAGGCGTGGCGGTCGCGCTCGTCGACATCGACGAGGTCACAGGGGCCCAAATTCGGGATGAGTTTGAGGCCCAAGGGTGGAAAGCCTCATTTCACCCTTGCGACGTATCGCGGTCCGAATCAGTTGACAAGACGATTGCGGACGTACTCGCACGGTGGGGAAGGATCGACTCGCTCGTAAACTGCGCGGGGATCGCAGGCCGCTCGGTTCCGATCTGGGACGTGACGGACGATGAGTGGAGAACGCTGATGGGCATTGACTTAGACAGCGTCTTTTACTTTTGCCGCTCGGTCATTCCTCATATGCAGGGGCGCGGCTACGGGAGGATCGTCAACATTGCCTCGATCGCGGGCAAAGAGGGAAATCCGAACGCGGTCGCGTACTCCGCCGCCAAAGCCGGCGTCATCGGTTTGACGAAGGCGGTTGCCAAAGAGGTGGCCAAGGACGGGATCCTCGTGAACAGCGTCGCGCCCGCCGTCATCATGACGCCGATCCTCGAGCAGGTAAGCGAAGAGCATATCAATTACATGTTGCAGCGAATTCCCCTCGGCCGGCCGGGACGGCCCGAAGAGGCGGCGGCGCTCATTGCGTGGCTTTGCTCGAAGGAGTGTTCGTTTAGCACAGGCGCTTGTTATGACCTCAGCGGGGGCAGAGCGACCTATTAAACAGTGGAATCGACGTTTCGTGCGAGAGATTCCGTAAAGCCCGAGGCGCTCTTAGGCACGTCGTGGCCGGCCTCGTCAAACGTTTCGTGAGGAGCGCGAAAGGTAGTGGAGAGTTGCTCACTCAACTTCCTCAGGGCTGGATGGCTCCTACCACCTGAGTAGATGAACACCGGCACGTCCGGAATGTCGCGAATCGCGGATGCCGGGTAATCCGCCGCAAACTCTTCTTGGGTCAGGCGGCCCGCGTCGCGGACGATCGAGGGCCAGGCCCGATGTTCCCGTAACCGCTCAGCCGCCTCGGCCCCGATCACGGCTTTGAAAAACAAAAAAGCGATCTCATCCGGGGACGCGGCGTCGCCTAGCTGGGCTCCCGCTCTTGACTGGGTCGCAAGACGCCTTACGTCCGGATCGCCTGGAAGCAGGGAAAGGTACGGAGCTTCGACGAGGTGGATCGAGGAAGCGAGTTGGGGCTCGATCCTCGTCGCCTCCAAGGCGACGAGGGCGCCGTAGGAGTGGCCCACGAGGTGCGCCTTTTTGATGCCGAGCGACTTTGCCGTCGCGATCAAGTCGAGCGCGTCGCCTCGAAATGTGTAACGTTCCTCCCCGGCGGGGGTCCGTCCGTGCCCCTTGCGATCGACGCACACGAGGCGGTATCGATCCTTCAACTCTTGGACCTGTCGCCCCCAAGTGAAGACGCCGGCACTGAAATCGCCATGCACGAAGATTAGCGTCTTTGGACATTCAACGGTTCCGCGCGGAAAGCCGGTGTCGAGGTATGCGAGGGGGGCGATCATCTATGGTTCGAGCTCCCTTCCGTGCTTGACGAGCTCACGAAGCTTGTGCCGGAGCAGCTTTCTCGATGCGTTCCTCGGGAGCGCGTCGACGACATAATAGGCGACGGGCACTTTAAACTTTGCCAGACGCTCGCCGCAGTGGGATGCGAGGGCTATTGACTCGAGCGACCGGCCGGGGCGCGCCACCACAAATGCCACCGGCACCTGACCCCACCGCGGGTCATCCCGCGCGACCACGCCCGCCTCGAGTACGTCGGGATGGGCCTCGAGCACGGACTCGACTTCCGCCGGGTAGATGTTTTCGCCGCCGCTGATGATCAGGTCGGTCCGGCGGGCGGAGACAAAGAGGAACCCATCTTGATCGAGCCATCCTAGGTCGCCGGTCCTTAGCCACTCATCGGTGCGGCGTTCAAAGCCGGTCGCAGTGATGTACCCGGGGCTGACGTTAGGCCCCCGCACGAGGATTTCGCCGACCTCCCCTTTGGATGCGTCGACCTTTATCTCGGTGCAAAAGAGCGGCTTTCCCGCGGATCCGAGTCTAGTAAACGCTTCATCGGGGGAGAGGGTGGCCGCCTGAGAGGCGGTTTCGGTCAGTCCGTACGTTTGCACGACGGGGACGCGCGCCCGGACGCATCGCTCGAGGAGCGGCAAAGGGACGGGCCCGCCCCCGGTCAGTACGCAGCGAAGGGTGTTAGGGAAGGGCGCGTCCTGGCGCGCGTCAAGCATGCGCTCGAGCATTTGACTCACGGCGGAAACGATCGTGACGCCTTCCCGGTCGATCGCCCAGTTGGCCCGCTCAGGGTCGAACCGCTCGTGCACCACGGCGGAGATCCCGTAGATGGCGCTCCTCATCAAAATGGAGAGCCCACCGATGTGAAAGAGCGGCAGGCAAAGGAGCCAGCGGTCGCTCTCGCGCAAGCCTAGGTTGAGCGCGGAGCCGATGGCGCTCCACCAGTGGTTTCCAAAGGTGAGCACGGCGCCCTTGGGCGAGCCGGTCGTACCGGAGGTAAACAAAATCCCTTGCGGTTCGTCGAGGGAAAGGCGCCGCGTCTCCACCATCGGTGCGCCCACGGATGTGCGCCCTGGCCGAACGGACTTTGCTGCGAGTTCCTCGAGCGAAATAACCCGATCGGCCATTGACCTCGCGCGCTCCAAGTGGGGACCGTCTGCGAGGAGCGCAACCGTGTCGACGGTCTTGAGCTGCGTCTTGACCTCCGCGTCCGCAAGGCGCGTGTTGATGGGGACGGCGGTTACCCCGATCCGGGCGAGGGCGTAGACGGCGAGGGCGAACGGGAGCCCGTTCCCCGACATGATCGCAGCTCGATCGCCCGGTCGCACGCCCGACGCGAGGAGGCAGCGGGCAAATTCCGACGCCGCGTCCCGCACCTGGGCCCACGTGTACTCCTTGTCGCCCGTGACAAGCGCAGGCCTTGTCGGCGTAAGGGAAGCTCTTTGATCAACCCAGTTCGGCATGGCCTGCACGGGTTTCACCTGCCTATTAAGACAAGAGAATGCCGACCGAGAAGAGGATGGAGAAGAGCAGGTGGAGCTTTCCAGTCCCCTTCAGCGCAGAAATGAGCTCGGCGCCCGCCCACACGCGCCGCAAGAGTCCCGCGGCCATGGGGAGCGTGAGCCAGGGGAGCAGCGCCCATGCGGCGGCTTCTCCCGTTGCCCACATGACGGCGGGAACGGCGTAGGCCACAAACAGCAGCAGCGTGTACTCGAGCTTCGTGCCCGTTGGCCCTAGCCTGACTGCAAGCGTGCGCTTGCCGGCTTTGCGGTCGGTGTCGATGTCCCTGAGGTTGTTGGCGACGAGTATGGCGGTGACGATGCAGGCGACCGGAATCGACGCCCAAACGAGCGCTCCGGGCACGGATCCAAGGTGCAGGTACCCCGTGCATACGACCGCAATCACCCCGAAATAAAGAAAGGCGAAGACGTCGCCAAGGCCGTGGTAACCCAGGGGCCACGGGCCGCCTGTGTACAAGATGCCCGCGGCGATCGCGGACAGTCCGACGACCAGGATCGGCCATCCTCCCACCCAAATCAAGTAGAGACCTGTCAAGAAGGCAACGCCAAAGGTGATCCATGAGCCGACCGCAACCTCTTTCGGAGTGAGCAGACCCGAGACCGTAACCCGCACGGGACCGACGCGTTCGGCCGTGTCTGCGCCTTTCTTGAAATCGAAGAGGTCGTTGGTAAGATTTGTCCCGATTTGAATCATGAGCGACGAAAGAAGCGCCGCCACAAGGACCGACAGGCTAAATTTGCCATGGGCCGCCCCAAAGGCGGATCCCACCAAGACGGGGGCTACGGCTGCAGGGAGCGTCGGCACCCGTGCCGCGAGGAGCCAAATGCGCCATTTTGGTAGGTTGTTTACGCCATGCGGCGCCCGAACGGCCGTTGGAGTCGACATTGAAAATGACCTCCTGCTTCCTTGAGTTATGGGAACCGGGGAAACTTGGAAAAGTCGGGTTTTCGCTTTTCAATAAAGGCGTTTCGGCCCTCTTTGGCCTCTTCGGACTGGTAATAAAGGAGCGTGGCATCGCCCGCCAACTGTTGCAGGCCCGCGAGGCCGTCCGTGTCCGCGTTGAAGGCAGCCTTTAAGAAGCGGATCGCAGTAGGGCTCATCGCGAGAATCTCCCTGGCCCACTGGACCGACTCTTCCTCGAGCCGTTCAAGCGGGACGACGGTGTTGATGAGGCCCATGTCGAGCGCTTCTTGTGCGGAGTACTGCCGGCAAAGGTACCAGATCTCTCGCGCCTTCTTGTGTCCGACCATACGGGCGAGCAGCGTGGCGCCGTATCCCGCGTCAAAACTGCCGACGCGGGGGCCTGCTTGGCCAAAAACCGCATTGTCCGCGGCGATGGTCAGGTCGCAGACGATGTGGAGGACGTGGCCGCCTCCGATGGCGTAGCCCGCGACGACCGCGATGACGGGTTTGGGCAGGGTGCGAATTTGCCGCTGCAGGTCGAGGACGTTGAGCCTTGGCACCTCGTCGTCGCCGACGTATCCGCCGTGGCCGCGCGCCTTTTGGTCGCCGCCCGAGCAGAACGCCTTCGTTCCCGCTCCCGTCAAGAGCACAACGCCGATCGAAGCGTCGTCACGCGCATCTGCAAACGCGTCCGACATCTCGCTCACCGTTTGCGGCCGAAAGGCGTTGTGGACCTCGGGCCGGTTGATGGTGATCCGCGCGATGCCTTCAAACTTCTCGTATATGATGTCGGTGTATTCTTTGGCTTTTTGCCATGGAAACGCCATATCTGGATTCATCCTTTCGGTTTCCTGCGATTAACTGACAGCCTTTCGGGTGGTCTCGTCCGACAGAAAGGCCGAGACGACATCAGCAAAAAAGTCCGGCGACTCAAGGTGCACGTTGTGACCCGCCCCGGGTGCGATCACGACCCTCGAATCGGGGAGGCGCGGCCGCATTTTGTGCGCGATGGCACGAAACTTCTCGTCCGCTTCGCCCGCGATGAGAAGAGTCTTTGCCTTGATTGAGTCCAGCCTGTGCCAAAGGGAGTCTTGCGCGCCCGTGCCCATTCCCCGCAGGCTGTTTGCAAGGCCGTGCGGCCGGTTGCCAAGGCGCGCGATCCGCTGCGCTTCCCGGACGTTTGCGGGGAGCTTTTGCTGAGTGGAAAAGAGGGGGAGCGCCTCCCAGCGCTCGACAAAGGCCGCAATGCCGTGTGTCTCGATCCAAGCGGCAAGCTCGGTATCGCGCATAGTCCGCTCTTCTCGCTCATGCTCGTTCTCGATGCCGGGCGTCGCGCCTTCCAAAACCAACCTGCGCACGCGCTCCGGATAGGCGGCGGCAAAATGCAGCGCAAGCCGGCCGCCCATCGAGTAACCGACGAGGTCCACTCGGGTCTCGGCCATGAGGTCGAGTAGGCGCGCCAGATCCAAAGCAGCGGCGGTCATCGTGTATCGATCGACCGATTGCGGCGCGTCAGTGCGCCCGTGTCCCACGACATCGGGTGCGTAAAACGCGCTCCCAAGACTTGCGGCGCGCAAGCGCTCCCAGATTGGTTCCCAGGATTTGGAGCTTCCGGTAAACCCGTGGAGAAAGACGGTGGGGGGAATGTCGACGCGCCCGCCCCCGGGGGGACAGTCTCCTCGTACGTGGACGTTGAGCCCATCGACCGAGTACATGCGTTCAGACATGTGCGCCACCTCCCTCTTTCTCGGAGTTGAAGGAGCGATCGACTTCCGCAGCGATTTCGGCCCAAAGGCGCCTGTGGCGGTCGACGTTTTCCAGGCGGCTTGTCCGCACCTCGATGACATCGAGTCCTGAGCGCCCAAGCGCGCCCTTGACGCACTCCCTGAATTCGCTCCAGCCGCCGACGGACGTGAAGCGGCCGCCATACATGCGGACCGCTGCGGCAAAGTCGAGGCCGTGGGGCGTGCCAAAAAGCCGTTCAAACTCGTCGGCAAGTTCGGCCTGGGGCAGGAACGAGAAGATCCCGCCCCCGTCGTTGTGGACGAGGACGACGGTCAAGTCGATGCGGTGAAGCTTGGTGGCCAAAAGCCCGTTTAAGTCGTGGAAAAAGGAGACGTCGCCGATGAGCAGCGCCGTAGGACCGCTCACCGAGGCCACGCCGCAAGCCGTCGAGACGACCCCGTCAATGCCGTTAGCCCCACGATTGGCGACAATCCGCAGCCGCTTAGGGTCCGAGCCTGCAAAGGCATCCACGTCTCGGATTGGCATGCTGCTGCCGACAAACAAGTTGGCGCCTTCCGGCAGCAGCCGGACGAGCTCTCTGGCGACGCGCCCTTCAAAAAGCGCCTCGTCCGCGTCCAGCTTTTCCTCGATCGCGGCCCGAACCCGTCGTCCGGTTTCAATCCAAATCGGGAGCCAAGTTTGATCGGGCGTATGTTCTGGGTCAATCGCGCGCCGAAGGGCCTGGCATACGGCGTGCGGCTCACCTCGGATCACGTCGGTCGCCCTTAGGGTGGGGTCGTTCCATTCTGCAGGATCGACGACGATCAGCCTATGAGCGGCCATGAACTGAACGAGGGGTTTGGACGTCGGCACTGCCCCAAAGTGCAGGATTGCCTCGGGAGCAGCAAGCGAGCGAAAGCGCTTGGAGCGCAACATCCACTCGTACGTGTCAACGACGATGTCCCGGTCGTGGGGGCCAAAGCGCATCTGCGACAGAGGATCCGCCAATACGGGGTAGCCGATGGCGCGGCCAAGCTCCGTCACGGACGCGGCAAAGCGCGGGTCGTCTAGTGGGCCGCAAATAATGATGCCCCGGCGCAGTCGCCCGAGTTCTTGGGCGATTGGGCGCAGTTCGCCCGCGTCATACCGAGGTTGAGGCGCGTGCGTTGTGATCGGCGGCGGTACGTATGCGCCCAATCGCCTTGGCGCATCGTCCTTTGGAACGAGCGGCTCGCGGAAAGGGAAGTTGAGGTGCACCGGCCCCGCCGGCACACCAAGGGACACTGCGAAAGCCCGCGCCGCCGTGGTCCGCACAAACGCGAGCAGATCCTCCGGCCCGTCGGCCGGCGGCATCTCGACGAAGAGCTTTACAAAGTCGCCGTACATCTTGATTTGGTCGATCGTCTGGGGCGCTCCCAACTCGCGCGCCTCGTGAGGGCGGTCGGCGGTGAGGACGAGGAGCGGCGTTCGGCCGTACTTGGCCTCGACGATTGCAGGCAGATAGTTGGCCGCGGCTGTGCCCGACGTGCACACGAGCGCGGTGGGCGTGCGGCGCCCCTTGGCGATTCCTAGCGCCAAAAAACCGGCGGAGCGCTCGTCCAGTTGCGCAGTCAGCCGGATTTCCTTGCGCCGCGCAAACCCAAGCGCAAGTGGCGTTGACCGCGATCCGGGGGAGAAGACGACGTCGCGCAGACCAACCTGGATCAATTGGTCGACGAATGCGTCGACGTACGACGTGAGCGTCACCATGCCTCAGACCGCTCCAAACTTGAGAGGATCGGGACCAACTTGAGGCGCGATTCTTCGAACTCGACTTCGGGGTCGGAGCCTTCGACAATGCCGCATCCGGCAAATAGCTCGGCTTGATCCCCGCTCAGCAGCGCGGACCGGATCGCGACCGCAAACGCCCCGTCGCCGCTTGCGTCGACCATGCCGATCGGGCCCGCATACCACCCGCGGTCGAGCGCCTCGTGCTCGGCAATACACTCGAGCGCAGGACGAAGCGGGTGACCGCCCACGGCAGGCGTGGGGTGAAGCCGTCGCACGATATCGAGAATGCTGAGCTGTGCACGCAGCCTCCCAGTGCAGGGCGTGTACAGGTGCTGCACGTTCGGCAGCTTGAAAAGCCCGGGTTTTTCCGGCATCGAAAGCTCGTCGCAGATTGGGAGGAGCGCGGCGCGCACGGAATCGACGACCAGACCGTGCTCGCCCAAGTTTTTCTCATCGGTGAGCAGCGAGGCGCCGAGGCGGGCGTCGTCCAATGCGGTCCGGCCGCGGGGCGCCGAACCCGCAAGGGCCATCGAATGGATCGATTTGCCGTTTCGAGCGGCCAAAAGCTCCGGCGTCGAGCCCACAAAACACTTTTCCCCTATTTGAATCGCGAATCGGTAGCACATCGGATATTCGCGCGACAGCTCCCGGAGGATGCGGGCCGCATCAAAGGGAGTGGGCGCTTCGACTCGAATCGACCGCGCGAGGACCGCTTTGTCGAACCTGCCGCGCCTAATGGCCTCTACGACTGCTCGGACGCTTTCCATCCACGCGGTCCGGTCGGATTCCACGACCTTGAGGACGCTCGGCGCATACGAGCCGTTTTTGATCTCGACTTCGTTTGGCGCCATGGCGAGCCGGTTGATCGTCCGCTCGATGCGCTCTGCTAGGGCTGCCGGGGCGGTCGCACCGTTTACCGGCTGGTTGATCGTGAGCCATGTTTGGCCGTCTTTTCGGCCGAACATCACCTCGGGCAGGATGAAGCCGGCGTCGGGAAAATTGCCCCAAGTCGTCCGGCTTTCGCCTCCCGGCCGGGCAGTTCGAAAAGAAAACCCGCCAAAAAGCTGAGGGCCGACTCCCCGATGATAGGATCCCGCGTCGTCATTGCCGAGGTCGGTGAGCAAGACTCGCTCGGCGATGAGGCGCTGCCATTCCCGCCAGACGTCGTCGAAACGAGCGTGCCCATTGGCATTGATCTCATGCGCTGCTCCAATGCCTGCAACTTCCAAGTCTTCTTCCGGGGAGCGCCAATACCAACGGCGCCCGTGCAATTCACTCGCGGCTGCAAAGGCGTCGAGTGGCGAAAAGTCGGGAAAGGGGGAGATGTAGCTTACGATGATCTCTTGGTTTGCAGCGCGCGCCCTTCGGACTCCTTCGGCCAAGTGATCGCGCAACTCGCTGATGACGACACTGGAAATCGTACTCACGGTTGGTTCATCTCGCGGTCTACCGGCGCTCCGATGCTGTTTAGGAGCAGGCGCCTGAGTTCGGGAAGGGCGTCCTCGAGGGGGTCGGGTCGTCCCGTGTAAAGCCATCGCAACACGATTTCGTAGATCGCGCCGAGCCACGCATAAGAGACGAGTTTGGTGTCGATGGGCTCAATCGCTTTCTCTGCGACCGCGGCGTCCAAGTGTTTCTCGATGAGACCGGCAAAGGAGGTGTGGAGCTCAAAGAGCTTTTCGTTCAGTGCATGCCCCAGGCCGACCGCCTCGACCAACAGAATGCGGGTGATCCTCCGGTGGCTGGAAAACTCCTTGAGCGCCGTATAGAGCGCAGCGTCTACTTTTCGCAGTGCGCCGCATTCCTGCGCCATGGCGCGCTCTACTTTGGCGACGAATTGATCGTTGAGCAAGTCGACGAGCGCGAGAAAGATCCCCTGCTTGCTGGGGAAGAAGTGGTAAAAGGAGCCCTTTGACGTCTGAGAGTCCTTGACGATGTCGTCGACGGCTGCCTGATAATAACCCTTGTCCGAAAAGACTCGAATGGCGGCATCCAAAATGCGCGCGCGGGTCTCGGGTCGTTCGCGGCCGTCCGCTTTCACACGTGGTGACATTTGCTAGCGCTTCATCCTTCTGCGGTCTCGATCGGCAATCGAAATGAACTGTCCAATCAAATGCACTGCCACGGATAAATACTAGACTGACGCGTCGGTCTCCTTCCTAATCGGCGATTTCTGCGAAGCGCCGAGGCACAAATCGAGCAAATAAAGCCACGGGAGCTTTCGCGACCGCTCGAGTTTCGCCGCCGTCTCCGTTAGACTAATGCACAGAGTGCATTCCGATCCCCGGAGCGCTCAAGGCAGGAGGTAGTTTGCAATTGGAACGATTGAGGGTTTTTGGGCACGCCGACGAGCGCACGATCGAGCAGATCGAGAACTGCATGGCCGTGGAGGAGGATGCAAGGGCCGTCCTTTGCGCGGATAATCACCTTGGCTACTCGCAGCCCATCGGCGGCGCCGTCGCCTACCGGGAGCATATCAGTCCTTCAGGCGTCGGCTACGACATCGGATGTGGAAACAAGGCCGTCTTGACAGACTTGAACGCGTCGGACATCGACGTTCCAAGCGTCATGGATGAGATCGTGCGCCGCATCAGCTTTGGCATCGGGCGCAAGACCAAGGACCCGGTCGATCATCCGGTGCTCGACGAGATCCGAAACGCGGACTTCGCACCACAACGATCACTGCTCGATCTTGCCGCGAGCCAACTTGGAACGGTTGGCGCCGGAAACCATTACGTCGATTTGTTCGCTGACGAGCTCGACCGGTTATGGATCGGCGTGCACTTCGGATCTCGGGGATTTGGCCACAAGACGGCCTCCGGCTTTTTGTCCCTGGCGCAAGGGGGACGTTTCGAAGACCGCGGCGTCGAGGGCGAGATGATGAGCCCTCCGGTCGTCTTCCCGGTGCGGTCGGCGATCGGACAGGATTACATCGCCGCCATGACGCTTGCTGGAAAGTACGCCTACGCAGGCCGCGACATCGTATGTAACACGGTGCTGGACATCCTCGGCGCAAGGGAGGTCGACTCGGTGCACAACCACCACAACTTCGCTTGGCAAGAGGAGCACGACGGCGAGACGTGGTGGGTCATCCGCAAGGGATGCACCCCCGCATTCCCCGGCCAGCGCGGGTTTGTAGGCGCTACCATGGGCGAGGAGTCGGTGATCCTCGAGGGTACCGCCCAGGGCGCTGCGGCGCTGTTTTCCACGGTACACGGCGCGGGAAGAGTGATGAGCCGGTCCGAGGCCGCAGGCAGGCGAAGACAGCGATGGACGTGCAACACGCGTGATTGTGACTGGGTCCAAGCGCCCAAAACCCAAAAACCTCAGGCCTGCCCTCGCTGCGGCAACTCCCGGCTCCGCAAGATTTGGGTCCAAGAGCAGGCAGGCAAGATTGACTTCGACGCAGTTCGTAAGCAACTCCGAGCCAAGGGGATCGAGCTGCGCGGCGGCGCCGCCGACGAGGCGCCCGGGGCTTACAAACGCTTGGATGAGGTCCTTGCGGCCCACGGCGATACGATACGGGTGATCCATCGCCTGCGCCCGATCGGGGTTGCGATGGCGGGTCCCGATGAATTCGACCCGTTTAAGGATTGAGGCGCGAGCGAACGGTGATCTCGTCCAGGTACGCGCGCTTTACGCTGAGCCCGATTCCGGGCGACTTTGGAACCTCGATCCAGCCACCCCTGGTGAGGCTGACTTTAGGCTCGACGACGTCTTGCCGGTAGTACCGATCGGAGGCCGAAAGGTCCGGAGGCAACGCAAACCCCGGCATCGACGCCAAGGCGAGGTTATGGGCGCGGCCGACGCCCGATTCGAGCAGGCCGCCGCACCAGAGAGGAACGCCGCGCTCGCAACACAGTTGGTGAATCTTTAGCGCCTCGGTCAATCCGCCGACCCGACCGATCTTGATGTTGACGACTCGGCAGCACCCAAGTTCGAGGGCTTGGCGAGTCGACTCAAAGGAGATGAGGCTCTCGTCGAGGCAGATCGGGGTATCGAGTTTGGCTTGCAGGCGCGCGTGGTCGACGTAGTTGTCAGGGTCGAAGGGCTGCTCGATCATTAAGAGGTCAAACCGATCCAAGCGCTTGATCCGATCGAGGTCGAGCGGGGAGTAGGCCGAGTTGGCGTCGGCCATGAGTGAAATCGCGCCAAAGGTCTGACGGATCGCCTTGATGGGTTCATAGTCCCAGTCCGGCTGAATCTTGATCTTGATCCGCCGGTACCCTTCGTTCAAGGCCCGGTCGACACGCTCGATGAGGGCGTCCAGAGAGCTTGGAATGCCGATTGCGATTCCCGATTCGACCTTTTGCCGACTTCCGCCCAAAAGTTGGGAGAGCGACTTGCCCTGCCTTTTTGCGGCAAGGTCCCAAAGGGCGCCTTCGAGCGCCCCTTTAGCCATGGTGTTCCGGCGAAAAACGGAGGCCGCACGGGCAAAGGAAGTCGGATCGGACCACTCGAGAGCGAGCGGGACGAGGTGTGCCGAAAGCATGTGCCAGATTGATTCTGCCGTCTCCTCGGTGTAGACTGGACTGGACAATGGAGACGCCTCTCCGTATCCGATGACGTCGTCCGCGTGCGCCTCGACGATGATGAGGCGGCGTGCGCGTTCCTGCCCGCGACTTGTCGTGAACGGTTCAATGAGGTCGAGCGAGATCTCGCGCATCACGATTTTCTCGACGCGTGCCGCTGTGCTTGTGACGGTGTTCACAAGCCTCTCCGCCCGGAAGGAGTCACCCAATTGTCCGCCCGACCATGTATGCCCGGCCCGGGCACAAATGGATGAGAATCCAAGCAAGCCAGCATCGCTGGCCCTAGTGGGCGGCAAGTGGGGACGGAAGCTAAACGGTTGGTTAAAGGAGTCGATCTAAAACTGCAGCTCGACCTAAGTGTTCTTCCTGGCCTCAACGCATTGCTCAACTCGATCAGCGCGATTTTCATCATCTCCGGAATCGTTGCCGTCAAGCGGAAGCGGCGCGACACGCATAAGCGGTTTATGTTCGCCGCCGCCGTCACATCCGCCGTGTTTCTCGTTTCGTATGTGATCAAGACGATCTTTTACGGCACGACGCCATTCGGAGGGGAGGGCCTCATCCGCGCCGTCTACTTGACGGTGCTCTTCACGCACCTCACGCTGGCGATCGGCGTCGTACCCATGGTCATCGCGTCCGTTCTCTTTGGGTGGAAAGGGCGACTCGAGCGCCATCGGCGCATCGCACGGTGGACCTATCCGATCTGGCTGTACGTCTCGGTGACCGGTGTGGCCGTCTTTTTCATGCTCCGGCCGTACTATTGACCAAGCGCCTCGTACCGGGTCGGACCGGACTTGGAGTCGACCCGCGACGCACGAGCTACTCCGTCGACTCTGGCCGGGCGTAACGGCGCATTCGCTTCGCCATTGCCCTGAGGGCGGCCTGCGCCCGGCCATAGACCGAATCCGCCGGATAGCGACCGTGTGCGTCTGCAACTCCGGCGGCCTTTCCCATCGTGATCTCGATGGCTTCGTCGACGCTGTCCACCGCATAGATGTGAAAATCGCCGCGGTCGATCGCCTCCACGACGTCCTCACGCAGCATCAAGTGCTTGACGTTTGCGCTTGGAATGACGACGCCTTGGTTGCCGTCGATTCCCAGCGCCTTACAGACGTCAAAGTACCCTTCGACCTTTTCGTTTACGCCGCCAATTGCTTGAACTTCGCCCTTTTGGTTGATTGATCCGGTCATCGCGATGCCTTGGTGAATCGGGCATTCGGAAAGGCGGGATAGGAGCGCGACCAGCTCGGCGCATGACGCACTGTCCCCGTCGACCCCGGAATAACTTTGCTCAAAAACGATGCGGGCCGAGAGCGCCGGCGGATGCTCCTGGCCGAAGCGCTCCAGCAAAAATCCGGTTAAGATCATCATGCCCTTGCTGTGGATCGGACCCCCGAGCTTTACCTGGCGCTCGATGTCGACGACGCCTTCTTGCCCCACGGAGACCGAGCACGTGATCTTACTCGGCCGTCCGAAGGAGTGGTCGCCGAGGCTGAGCACCGACAAGCCGTTGATCTGGCCGATCGCTTCGCCTTTGGTTTCGACGCGGATCGTGCCTTCTCGGATCAGTTCTTGCACTCGATCTTCGATCAGGCTGAGGCGGAAGTGCTTCTCGTTTAAGGCCCGCTCCACATGGCGACCCGTGACGACGTCCGAGCCGTCTTCTTTGGCCCAATACGAGGCTTCCCGCAACACGTCCGCGATGCTCGAAAACTTGGTCGAAAGCTTATCCTGATGCTCGGCGAGGCGAGATCCGTGCTCGATGACTTTGGCGACCGCGGTGCGGTCGAAGTTGCAGTGGCCTTCGACCCGGCAGAGCGTGCCGATGAATTCTACATACGAGCGGACGCCGTCCTCATCGCGATCCATGATCGTATCGAAGTCCGCCTTCACCTTGAAAAGCTCGGGAAACTCCGAATCGTATGCATAAAGGAGCGAGTAATGGGCGGGCGTCCCGATCAGGATCACTTTTAGTTTGAGCGGGATCGGAAGCGGGCGCAGGCTCTTTGTCGTCGGCATGCCGACCTTTTCGAAGGGCTCTTCGAGCTCGATCTCGCCCTCTCTTAGCGCTCGCTTCAGAGCTTCCCAACTGAATGCGTTCCGCAGCAAGTCCTCGACCTGCATCACGAGGAACCCGCCTGCCGCCGTGTGGATGGTACCCGACTTGATGAGGGTGAAATTTGTGTGCAAGGTGCCCATCGAGGCTTCTTTCTCGATCCGGCCGAACAGGTGATAGTAGGTGGGATTGGATTCAAAGACGACCGGCGCCCCTTCCGATCGGCCGTTGTCGACCACGACGTTGACCGCATACTTCATGAGCCCGTTCGGCTGGAAGGGTCGAGCATTGCTCGGAGGCTCGTTTCTTTGATCGCCCCGAAAAGCGTCGACGTTTTCCACGATGTCTTGTTCGACATCGTTCAAGTACTGTACGACCGCCGGCTGGCCGGAGTACTTCTCCTTTAGATCGTCCAGCAAGCCGCCAATCGCGAAACGAGCGACCTCGCGGTGAAATCGAGCGGCCTCATCGATTGTTTCCCGCTCTACTTTTCGTATCTCTTTGAGCGCTTCGCGAAGGCGATCCTCGAGCCCCCGTCCCGCCTGACGGAGCCGCTCCCGCTCCTCGGGGGCCATCGCCGCGATCTCTTGATCGGTGAGGGCCTGTCCGCCGCGAACGGGCACGAGGAAGACGCCCATCTGGGTGGCGCGCACGCTGTACCCTGCGGCGGCGGCAAGTTGCTCCAGGGAGCTGAGCGTCCGATGACGGCTTTCTTCAAAGTGAGAGCGGATCGCCGCCAGTCGCTCTGCGTACTCATCGCTTTCAAAGGCCTCTTGAATCTGGCGCCTCGCAGACTCAACGAACAACTCGATGTCGGAGCGAAATACGTTTGCTTGCCCCGGCGGCAGCGACAAGGCCACGGGCCGGTAGGGATCGCGGAAGTTATGTACATAGCACCAGTCCGGCGGTGTGGGAAGGCTCTTCGCGTAGCTTTCGATAAACCTTCGAATCGCCGTGTTTTTTCCAGTGCCTTGGGCGCCCGAGACAAAAATGTTGTAACCCTCTTCGTCGATGCCCAAGCCAAACTTGAGCGCACGGACAGCCCTTTCTTGACCTACAATCTCGTGTAGGGAATCGACTTCGGCCGTCGTCGAAAAAGTAAACTGGCGAGGGTCGGCAATTCGGCGCACCTCGCTCGCGGAGAGTTTAGGCATCGCTCGGCTCCCTTTCCGTATTTAGGAAAATGTGATCGGTCGCCTCATCGTTGGGCCGTTGTCCGATAGCGGCACTTGAACGGGATTTAGGTTGCCGCTCTTTAGCCCGGCAAGGTCCATGGATACAAATCGATAGCCAGCTTTACGAAGCTCGGCCACCACCTGGTCTCGCACGCTGAGAAGACGCGCCAACTCGGCCTCCGGCACCTCGATGCGAGCAACGTCTCCGTGGTGTCGTACGCGAAATTCCCTAAATCCGAGGGACCACAGCGCATCTTCCGACGCCTCGACCTGCCTCAAAAGCTCGGCAGTGATGGCCGTGCCTATCGGAAAGCGCGATGAAAGACAGGGGAACGCCGGTTTATCCCAAACGGGGAGATCCAATCGGCGGGCAAGTTGGCGTACGTCGTCTTTCGTCAGCCCGGCCTCCCGCAAAGGCGCCCTTACGCCGTGCTCCTCGGCGGCGATGCGCCCCGGCCGGTAATCGCCCAAGTCATCCAGGTTCTCTCCATACGCTATCCAGCGAATGCCGGTCTCGGCGCTAACGTGGGAAATCGCGCTAAAAAGCTCGTCTTTGCAAAAGTAGCAGCGGGCGCCGTCGTTTTTTGCGTATTCGGGATTGTCGAGTTCGAATGTGTCGACTGCGCGAAGCTCGATGCCGATCTTTTGCGCGACCTCTTGGGCGAGCTTGAGCTCGCGATAGGGAAGTGAAGGGGACTTAGCGATGACGGCAAGCGCGCGATCTTTGAGCGTTTCGTAGGCGACGGCCGCCAGCAGGGCGCTGTCGACGCCCCCGGAAAAGGCGACGATCACTTCACCAAGCTCGCTTAGGATCAATTTGAGTCGAGCGTACTTTGCGTCCAAACCTGAATCGAGCGCCGTCGATTGCATTTCAAACGTCACCTACCGATTTTGAAAAGCTATTCCCTGCCGCGCTTTTCAAGTTTTTGCGCAATGAGCGCTGCTGCGTACGCTGCTCCAAAGCCGTTGTCGATGTTGACCACGGTTACGCCACCAGCACAACTGTTCAGCATGGCAAGGAGCGCTGAAAGCCCTTCAAAGCTCGCTCCATAGCCGACGCTCGTCGGAACGGCGATCACCGGCGTCGAGATCAACCCGGCGACGACGCTCGGCAGCGCTCCGTCCATTCCGGCGACGACGATGGCGATGAGCGCTTCCTCGAGCAGGTCGATGTGGTTCAAAATGCGCTGTAGTCCCGCCACCCCGGCGTCACGCACGACAAGGGCGGTGTGGCCCAAGGCCTCAAGTGTGCCCGCGGCCTCGCGCACGATCGGTTCGTCGCTGGAGCCGGCGGAAACGACCGCGATCGGGGTCGACGTCGGTGCATTAGGCGCGTACCCCGGCGGGCGCCAGGAGAGCAAGCGTCCTATGGGCTCGTAGTGAGCGTCGGGGAGGACCGCCCGCACCGCTTTTGCGTGAGCCTCGTCGGCTTTTGTGCCGAGTACCGGCTGCCCCGCCCCTGCGATGGCCGCGAAGATTTCGGCAACTTGCTCGGGTCGCTTGGAGCGGCAATAGACGACTTCGGGCAGGCCTCGGCGCGCCTTTCTATGCAGGTCGAGCTTTGCGCTGCCCGTGTCGAGGTACGGCCAATTCCCAAGCACGACCGAAGCCTCGTCGACGGTCATCGAACCGTCTTTGACGCGCTCTAACACCCGGCGGAGGTCTGCATCGCCCATTACGGTATATTCAATTCCTTTCGAGCGGTTTCCCGCGCGCAGTCCATCAACGCTTTCAAAGGGAGGCCGCTCGCCGTCGCAGCTCTACGGCAATCTTCAAACTCCGGTGCGAGATTTGTGATCGTGTTGCCTAACTTGCCGACTTTGACTTTGACCGGTCCACCCCTCGTATCTACCGTAACCCATTCGCGTTCGAGCGTCCAGCGCCGCGCTGGGCGAACTCGGATCCCGAGTGTCGTCGTTTCCCGAAAGACGATTTCCGCAATGCGGCGCTCGCTTTCCGGGGCGCACAGCACGTGAAGCGTCCATCCCGGCCTACCTTTTTTCATGGTGGCGGGTACGAGCCAGACGTCCTTGGCGCCGGCTGAAATCAGTCCGTCGAAGACGACGGGAAACACCTCTGGCGAAAGGTCGTCAATGTTGGTCTCGAGCTCGAGGACCTCATCCGCTGCGACGTTCCACTCATGAACGGAAGCCTCGTTTGAGGGCGGGGAGACCGGGTGCGAGAGGATCGATCGGACGATGTTTGGAATCGGCAAGTTCATGCGTCCCGCGCCACAGCCGATCCGATCGATGCTCATGGCGGACATGGGGCCGACCGATTCGGCGAGGGCCGCGACGATGGCGGCGCCCGTGGGCGTGACCAGTTCGCCTGTGACGTCGGTCTGGTACGCTTCGAGCCCTTGCAACAGGAGGAGTGTGGCGGGAGCCGGCACCGGCATGCGGCCGTGTGCGGCGCGCACAAAACCGCGCCCCACATGCAGGGGGGAAGCGGTGATCGTCTCGACGCCCAACAACTCGAGGGCAAGGCAGGCGCCTACGATATCGATGATCGCGTCGGTCGAACCTACCTCGTGAAAGTGCACGTCCTCGGGATCGACGCCGTGGACGGCGCCTTCGGCCTCGGCAAGCCGCGCGAAGACTTTTAGCGCCCTTGACCGCGCTCGTTCGGGGAGGTCGGCCTGTTCGAGCATGGTCTTGATCGCTCTGTACGGCCTGTGGGGGTGGTCGTGCACATGGTCATGGTCACGGTCGTGGCTGTGGTCGTGGTCGTGCTCATGATCGTGGCTGTGCGTATGAGCGTGATCGTGGTCGTGAGCGTGAT
>CAYRIY010000053.1:0-4326 GCA_964424335.1 uncultured Clostridia bacterium | reverse complement strand
TCGTGCTCATGATCGTGGCTGTGCGTATGAGCGTGATCGTGGTCGTGAGCGTGATCGTGCTCATGCTCATGGCCGTGATCGTGATGACGCTGGTGGTGATGATGATGTTCCCCGTGATCGCCATGGTGGTCGTCGTCGCCGTGACTATGGTGGTGGTCGCATTGGGGATCCGGAAGGTCGGCAACCTTGCCGTTTACCTCGACCACGAGTTGCAGGCCGGAAATTCCCTGCTTTTGGACACGTTCCGTTCGGATCGACCAAGGCTCGGTCAAACCGAGTCCTGCAAGGCCCTGGCGTATATCTTCGAGCGGCGCGCCCAGGTCGATCAGGGAAGCCAAAAACATATCGCCGGCGATGCCGGAGGGACAATCAATGTGAAGTTTTCGCATGCGCTCACCCTTCTTGGTGAGCACATTCGTGTTGGCCTCTTGGGATACCTCCACCAGCTCGCGCAACGCAAGGAGCCGGAGGGCAGATTGCCCTCCGGCTGCCCGCGGTTACTGCATGCCCAGGTCGGAGTCGAACGGCCGCGGATCTCCGGCGTGGTGCGCTCTAAGGCTCTGTTCAGCGGCCTCGATCATCCGTTTTACCATCTGTCCGCCGACTTTGCCGGCTTCCCGTGTCGTCATGTTCTCCCATCCGACCTGCCGCACTCGAGCGGCGAGCCCTAGCTCCTCCGCTACCTCCCATTTAAACCGATCCAGCGCGTCGTCACCGCCACGTTCGACGTGCTCGTCATTTTGGGGCATTTTCGACATGCTCCTTTCCATACCCCGTGAGCCTGCTACAGAACCTGATCAGGCTCGTATTCGGGGGTATGTAACGGGAGGCATCTTATCTTTGTCCATGCGGTCGGTAGGCGATGTCCCCTAAAATCCGGCTGATGCGGAAGGCATGTGATCGTCACAGCTTATCGGCAAAAGAGGGCAGGAGGTGGTCGATCGTCTGCGGGCGCCT
Source organism: uncultured Clostridia bacterium (assembly GCA_964424335.1). GTDB lineage: Bacteria > Bacillota > Limnochordia > DTU080 > RSA5 > CAYRIY01. The sequence goes on along the minus strand of CAYRIY010000053.1, from coordinate 3,369 downwards.
GTAGATCTTTTGAAAGGTCTGCGGCCGGTCGAGCACGGCGTCGAGATTGTTGATGGTAAACGGATCGGGCGTAATCCAGTCGAGCTCGCGCCATTCAAAGGGAACGGAGACGCGCGCGCCCGGGCGCGGCCGGGGGGCATACGCCGCCACGATTGTTTTGCCCGGCAGGTTCTGTAAGTGGTCGACGTACACCTTGCCGGTCCGATTCTTGACCAGACGCTCGTTCGTCGCTGTTTCCGGGATGGTTCGCACGACGATTTCGCCGATATGACCGACGAATGCACTCGTCACTTTGTAGGTGTATTTCGGTTCAAGCGGTACGTAGATGTGGATTCCGGTAGCCCCTGAGAGTTTAGGGTATCCCATGAGGCCGAAGTGGTCCAAGATCTCCTTGATCAGCGACGCAACGGTCTTTGCATCGTTTAGGTCGGCGCCGTCCGCCGGATCGAGGTCGATTACGGCATAGTTGGGGAATTCGGGCTGATCGATCGTAGACATCCAGGGATGAAACTCGATCGCTGCTTGGTTCGCGAGCCAAACAAGCGTTGCCGCATCGCCGGGAACGATGTACCGAGTTACCTTGTCCTCTTCTTTCGAAGCGACGGGGTACGTACGCTCGCGAATCCATTCAGGGGCGTAGTCGGGGCAGTCCTTCTGATAAAACCAGTCCCCGTCGATGCCGTCCGGATAGCGCGTCACCGTGAGAGGACGGTCGCATAGGTGGGGGAGGAGCAGGTGTGAGACCATGAAGACGTAATGGATCAGGTCGGCTTTTGTCACGTTTTCATCGGGCCAAAGCAGCTTGTCTAGGTTTGAAACCTCGATCTCCTTGTCCTCGACTTTTACCAATTGGGCGGTACGTGCCATGTGCATCCCCTTCCGCGTAAGGTCTCACTCCGGTCGCTGCTCACTTGCGTGTCAAATGCGATCCGAGCTCGTGTGCCAACAGGCACTCCTCCGGATCCTTGTCGGTTCGAAACCCTTTGAAGGTAGGATGCCTCAGATGCCCGTTTTGTGTGAGCGTTAGGTATTCGATGCGACAAACAAGGCAAGGCCGTACCCACAAGGCGTCCCGACCCGAAGCTATAGGATACTGGTCAAGAGGCGACTCTGAAACTCGGATCCGCTCGAGAGCGTTGCGGATCTCGACGCGCTCTTGGGATGAAAAGCCCGTGCCAACGTGACCGACGTAGAGGAGGTCGCCCGCGTCGTTGTACAAACCGGCGATCAGGCTCTTGATTTGGTCGCGGCCATTGGGGGAGTAGCCGGCCACGACGCAGTCGGCACTCTTGACGTCACGCACCTTGATCCAGGCCTTCGATCGTGTTCCGGGTATATACGGGCTCTTTAGCGCCTTTGCGACCATGCCTTCGAGGCCCTGAGCAGCTAAGGCCTCGAAGTAAGCGCGCCCGTGTTCCAAACTGCCGTGGGTCACGATCGTCCGATCACATTTTCGCACCGTGTCGAGGAGGGCGTCCCGGCGCTTGGAAAAAGGTAAGGGCATGATCTCCTTGCCGTCCAGGACCAAGCAGTCAAAGGCGATGTACACCGCGGGCCGCGAGGCGCTTGCCGTTGCGATGGCCAAAGGCGTTTTTTGGGCGTTTCGTGCCCGCGCCGCGTCAAAATCAGGCAGACCGCTTGCTCCAAATACGACGATCTCTCCGTCGATGACAGCACGATCCGATTTGATGGCGTCCTTCACCGCACGAAGCTCGGGAAAACGGGGGAGCGCCTGTTTAAAGTTGCGCGTCTCCATCCAAAAGGAGTCTCCGTCCTTATAGGCCAGCGCCCGAATGCCATCCCACTTCACTTCGAAGAAGTGGTCGGGCGAGTCGAACGCCTCGCCCGGCGTAGCCAGCATCGGAGCGATCCTTTGGGGAACGGCGCTCACGAGGCTCCCGTCTTCCGTTTCGATTTCGCTTTTTCCGCCTCTTTTCGGGTGGTCTTGATCTCGCGGCGCCTTTGGGGCTCGGGCGACGTGGCCCGGAGCGAAGCTTCGAGCGCTTCCATGAGATCGATCACCTTGCCAACGCCAGGGGCGGGTGCCCGCTCGGCTTCGGGTTGCCCTTGGATTTTGCGCTGAATCAGGTCGAGGAGCTCCTTGCGGTACGCATCCTCGTATTTTTCCGGGTTGAAGGGTTCAGACAGGTTGTCCACGAGCTTGATTGCCATGTCCATCTCGCGCTCGCTGAGCTCGATTTCGTTTTCGATGCCTGATAGTTTCTCGGTGCCCCGGATCTCGTCAGGATAGTGCATGGTTTCCATGACGAGCGCTCGTTCGAACACCCGCACGCACGCAAGGCTCTCCTTGTGCCGAATTGCAACCTTGGCGACGGCCACCTTGTTGGTCTCCTGCATGGCTCGGCGAAGGAGGGCATAGGGCTTTTCTGCACCGGTGTCGGGTTCGAGGTAATAGCTTTTCTGGAAATAAATCGGGTCGATCTCGGGCAAATCGACAAAGTCGACGATCTCCACCTGTCGAGTCGTCTTCACCGGTATTGCTTCGAGATCTTCCTCCTCGATGGTGACGAAGTAACCCTTTTCATATGGAAAACCGCGTACGATCTCGTCTTGGGCGACCTCACGATCGCACGATGGGCAGTGTTTGCGGTATCGGATCTGGGTGCCGCACACCTTGTGGAGCGAGTTGAATTTGACGTCTTTATCCTCCGTCGCGGTGTAGAGCTTAACTGGAATATTGACGAGGCCGAAGCTGATTGAGCCTTTCCATATGCTTCGCATGGCCGTCCCCCTAAGTTGTGTTCCGGTTCATTTTGCCCAAGGAGTTAAGGGGAATTGCTTGATCGGCCTGTTTACATCGATTGACCTCGAGAGAAAGGTGAGATATAATCGTCTGTGTTCTGGCTTCGGAGGGTTAGCTCAGTTGGTTAGAGCGCGTGCCTTACAAGCATGAGGCCACTGGTTCGAGTCCAGTACCCTCCACCATGCGCTCGCAAAGCAGCAAGCGCCGGTTGTATAAAAAACCTTGCTTTTGGGGTAAAAGGAGTGCTTGACACGCCTTTTCGCCCTGTGGTAAGATACGCTCTGCGAGCATCTGGAGCCGTGGTGTAGTTGGTTAACACGCCGGCCTGTCACGCCGGAGATCGCGGGTTCGAGTCCCGTCGGTTCCGCCACGGGGACCAGCCATCGGGTTGGTCCCCTTTATCCTCAGACATTACATAAGCAGCGAGCAGTTTGCGGACAGGTAGCTCAGTCGGTAGAGCACGGGACTGAAAATCCCGGTGTCGGCGGTTCGATTCCGCCCCTGTCCACCAGGCCTTCCAAACGGAGGGCCTCTTTTATTTTCCACTCAGAAGCCTGCAGGGACTCAAGATGTGTCCCGCGCCATTTGCGCATCCTATCCGTTAT
>CAYRIY010000052.1:0-25400 GCA_964424335.1 uncultured Clostridia bacterium | reverse complement strand
CGCCTTAGGTCAACTGAAGTCCATAGTTAAAGTTCCTCTATCTAGATCCGGGCGATAACTACGAGAGTTTGATATTTATTTGACATTTCTTTTTGATCCATATTACACTATCACCAACTCACAATTGCGAAACCCCTTCCTATATTGGAAATCACGATCAGGGGAAGTGTAGTTTGGTGGAAGGAGTCATCGAAAGAATTGACTGTGTTCCGCTTACTGGAGAGCGACTGAGGGAGGCGGTTCTACGCCAAATGAGATGAAGCCGAAGTTCCAGGGATCGACGCCTCTGCTTACAGTATTCAAGACCGACACGTCATATATTTCGGCAAATGATAGCGAAAGGGGTGTATCGTAGCGCCAGTTCTCTGGTTCGAATTCGTTGCTACTCGCTCCAAGATCGGAAAATTCCGCAAGGAGGCGTCATTCGTGATACGACGATCGCACAGCGTCACAAGCATCTTACTCATCGCATTGGCACTCGTCTTCGCAGGCGTAGGCCCAGGCCTGGCTCAACAGGTGGAGCTGGACTTTTGGGTCAACTTCGGCGGAGCGAACGCCGCCATTCTCACAGAAGCGCTCGAAGGCTTTCACAAACTCTACCCCAACATCAAGGTCACCGTGACACCCGCATCCGGTGGCGAGAAGCTCTTTTTGGCCATCGCGTCCGGCAGCGCCCCTAACCTGGCCATGATGCACGGCGGCGAATACTCGGTCCTCGGAATGCAGGGGAACCTGGAGCCCTTGGATCCGTTGATCGAGCGGTACGGCAGCTTCACGATGGACGATCTGGCGCCCGGTTTCGAGTTGCTGGGCATTTACGACAACGTCCGCTATACACTGCCCTTTTGGGACACAGCGCCCTCGTACGCCCTCTTGTACAACACGGCGATGTGGGATTTGGCCGGACTCCCCCGCCTCTCACGAGATGAAGCGCCCACCTGGGAAGCGGTCGCCGATTACCACAAGAAGCTGACCCGCATCGCGGCCGACGGCCAAGTGCAGCAGATCGGCTTCCACCCCCAAGAGGGTTGGCATCGTCAGTCGTATACGATCGAAACCCTGTGGGACGCCCCTCTCTACGAGGATAACTACCGCCCCAAGATCGATACGCCTCAGCTCGCTTACGCACTGCGCAGCCTCAAGGAGTACTTCGTTGATCCGACACCGGAGATCCTGACGGTCAACCCCGGCTTCCTCTCTCGGATCACGGCAATGTACGTGCATGGTCCGACCTTGATCGGCAACCGCGCCGAGCCGCTCGGGGGCGATCTCGACGTGGCGTGGCCGCCGCACATCGAAGGGACCAAGTCCCAGCGCTGGCGGGCGTGGTCCATCGGCATCCCCAAGGGAAGCGACCACCTGCCTGAGACGATGCTCTTGGTGAACTACCTCCTCACCGACCAAGCGTTCATCAACGAGACGTGGGAGAAGGCCGGCGCGTTCACCGCCAACCGCGAGTACCTGGTGACTAAAGAGATGCCGGACATGCTGCGGTGGTACATTGACACCCTCTTCACGGCGGAGAAAGTGGTCACCGAAGACATGAGCCCGATGAAGAATACGCTCCAAGACGCCATCACCACGGCGGCAAACGTCGTCCTCGAAGGGAAAGAGTCCCCCGAGAACGCCCTCGCCACGCGCCAGCGTGAAGCGATGGGACGGTGGACCGAGATCTACGGCCAGTAACCTTTTTTCGAGCTATCACCGTATCACCAGTCACCTTATCGGTAGATGGACGGCACAGGAGGCTACGAGAATGCAGCCATTGATGGAAGGTCCACGCACGTATCCCACACCGAGTCCGTACGACGTCATTGTTTGCGGCGGCGGTCCGGCCGGAGTGAGCGCAGCGATCTCGGCGGGGCGCCAAGGTCTTAAGACCTTGCTTCTCGAGAGCCAGGGCTGCCTGGGAGGAATATGGACGTCCGGCCTCCTGTGCCTCATCCTGGACGCCGGCGGGAAAGCCGGCATCCTCCAAGAGCTCGAACGTGAGCTGCAAGCGCGGGAAGCTTTCCGCGTCAGCACAGCCGGCTCCAGCTACACGTACGACGTCGAAACCATGAAAGTGCTCCTAGATGAGTTGTGTCTAAAGGCGAATGTCGACGTACGCTTTCACACACGGGTTGTGGCGGCCCTGCGCGATGGCGACTCCATCGGCGCCGTCATCACGGAGAGTTCGAGCGGACGAGAGGCCTTTGTTGCCAACCTCTACGTGGACGCCACCGGCAATGGGGACCTCGCCGCGTACGCCGGATGCGAATTCGATCGCGGCCATCCCCAGACAGGGAAGATTCAGCCGGCGACGCTCTTTGGCATCATTAGCGGAGTGCCTCCGGAAGAGATGGGAACCCGGGGGTTGGAAGGCAAGTTGCGCTTTCGTGAGCTGCTCCGCTCCGTCGGCATCGAACCGACCTATCAGCGGCCTTCGCTCTTTCGCCTGCCCCACCCTGATCTGTGCTGCCTCATGATCAACCACGAATTCGCCATTCAGTGCGACGACGCCAAAGCCATCTCGGAGGCGACGATGCGCGGGCGCAAAGAGCTGTACGACGCCGTCAAAGCGCTGCAAAGCTTGCCTGATTGGAAGGAGGTTCGCCTCGTGACGACCGCCTCCCACATCGGACTGCGGGAGGGTCGGCGGATCAAGGGACATTACAAGGTGAGCGTCGATGACCTGCTGGAAGGGAAGCGCTTCGACGACGGCATCTGTCTCGTCCGCTTCGGCGTCGACGTGCACGCGGTGGATCCCTCGGAGGACGAGAGGCCGTACAATCAGGGCATGCGCACCCGACCCTACAACATCCCCTTGCGTTCGCTCATCGCCAAGGACGTCGACAACCTGGCGATGGCCGGACGCTGCGTCAGCGGCGACTTTTGGGCCCACTCCTCATACCGTGTCACCGGAAACGCCGTGCCCATGGGCGAAGCGGTCGGAATTGCGGCGGCACTCAGCATCAAGAACAAGACCCCGCTCGCCCAGCTCGACGGCCGTGCTGTGGGCAATGCCATGCGGGAGCGCGGCTACGAGGTGTGAGCGTTTGAGCAACTTCATTCAGACTCACCCAAGTTGACCCAAGCTGTCAGAACGCGGGTCTCCGTAGGCGGATCAAAAACCGAGAGCTTCTATCCTTCTCGCGGTATAAGCACGTTCTGGCGTAAGTCAAAACCCGAGCTAAGCAACACGCATCTTTGCCTGCCTTACGATCAACACTGCGACGAGGCAGCCGACGCCGACGTACCCGGAGATTGGATAAACCGTTGCGATGAGGAAACGAAATCCAAAGAGCGACGCTGGGAACGCGACCGCCAAGACCACGAACGGAACAAGCCCGAAAGGCAGTCTGCTCCAATCGCGCACTCGGCAGGCAAGCGAATAGATCCCCGCGATGGCGGTCGTGAGCATCGCGAGCCAAAGTGCGACGACATAGAGTTCGGGCGGAAAATCTCCCAGACGAACCACACTTGCGAGCATCGGGATCTCAGACCCCGCGGCGTCCGGCAGCGCGGACTGAACGGCAAGGCACACAAAGAGACTCAAGACGGCAAGCGCCAATCCCCCGACAAATCCGCCCACGCGCGCGTCGCTCCTCGAGCGCATCCCGCTGCCAAGCGCGCCAAACAGCGCAAAGCCGTAGGTCAAGTTGTACGCCCCGTAGAGTGCGGCCGAGGCGTACCATGTGCCTGGGACCCAGCTCACGCCCTCGAGCGCAGCCTCAATGGACAGGGCACTCGCAGATGTGAGCGCAGAGCGAACGCCGATCCATCCAATGAAGGCGATCAAGACCGCGGTGACAAATCCGTTGACGTTGAGCATGCGCACAAATCCCGATGCGACGATCAAGGCGGCGCCCCCGCCCATCGCCAAGGCGCCCGTGAGATGCGAACCGATGCCTGCTCGCTCGAATAGCGCTCCTCCGCCGGCCATCATCACCGAGACGGACGTCAACATGATGCAACACAGGATGATGTCGAACAGTCGAGCAATCGACGGCGTGGCCACGGCGCGGAGCAAGTCTGAATGGGACTTTGTGCGATGCTGATGAGCAAGGCTCATGAACGCGCTGCCAAAGATCGCAAAGAGCGCCCCCGCGATCAAGAGTCCCCAATACCCGTAGGCGCCAAAGGACAAAAAGAACTGCAAGTGCTCTCTTCCCGAGGCAAATCCCGCCCCAATTACGCTCCCCAGGTACGCCCCAGCGAGCTGCCACTTCGAGGCCCCCTGCGCCAAGCCATCACCCCACCGATCCCTCGAATACTCGTCGCGCCGATCTTCCCAGTCGTCCAGTCGTCTGCACCGGGGCGGCGCACCGTATTTGATTGGTATGCAATCGAGGGAGCGATGAGGGCTAATTGAGCCGTTGATCTCGCCTTTACGTAAAGAAGGTCAGGCGCGCCGGGCCGGCAATCGATACGCGGCCTCAGTAGGCTTGCCCTCGGCCAAAGGCGCCTCGCTCGGGATCCGGACAAGCAAGCGCTCGACGCCAAAGCGAGCAGCGACGGGCGCCAATATACGCCTTGCCTCTTCCCTTGTGAGGTCGGCCTCGACGATAAACTCCTTCCATGTGCTGCCATAGCGGTAGCCGTCCAGGTCCTTGCCGTGAAAGGTGAGCGTTCGGGCGAGTTCGTGGGGGAGATTGGCCTGGGCTTTGCGACAGACGAGCGTGCGGAGCGCCCGACCGATGAGCCAGCCGACCAGTTCGACTTGAAGAGCGGAGACGACGACGAGTCCGGCGGTGTCGAAAAATGCTCCGTTCAACGTCACATAGAGCAGGCCGACACCGTAGACGACAAACCCGGAAGCGACGCCGAGGCCGTACAGGAGGTTGCCAACTTTGATCAGCGCGGCGACGGCAGTCCCCTTTGCCTCGTAGGGCACGTGCAATGTGAGCAATTCGCCGGCGCCTCGGTCGGCCTCCCCCACCTCTTCCACAGTAGGTTGACGCACGCCAGGGATGTGCCACAAGAGGTCTTTGAGCCGCGCTGCGCCGCGCCCCCGAGGAAACTCGCGCACCGCGATGGCGCCGGTCGAAGCGTCCGCCTCCACCGGCCCCAATGTCTCGATCGCGAACTGCCCTGCAAGGAGCCTGCGCGTGATGGCGACGGCGGCTTCTTCCCAGTGCCAAAGGTAAAGCCGATAAAGCACGTTTGCGTGACCCCAATGGAGGTAGCTACTGAAAATGACGCCAAAGAAGACCCACAGCCAAGGGTGCTGCAGCGCTCCGCCAAAGTTTTCCGATCCGCCCGGGCCCCTCGGCCACAGCGCCCAGCCTGCATAAAGGGTCCAGCCGAGCGCTGTGGCGAAGAACCGGCTATCGAGCGCGTAAATCAAGGGCGATGCGTAGACGCGCTGCAATTCGAGACGACGGCGGGTCAACTCCCGCCGCACGTAGGCAAAGAGCGCGCCGATCGCGGCGAAAAGCAGCGTGCTGCGCACGAGGGAGCCTCCGTACGTGCCAAGGAGGTGGAGCGCCTTCGCAAGTCCGTACGTATCCCGCGCCCACACGGGCGCAAAGGCGTTGTTGATCCAGGCGTAGATGAAAGCGAGCAACGCCAGGCCCCAGGGAAGGACAACGCCTGTAACGACTCCGGCCACGAGGTTGTTCTTGGTCGATCCGAAGGCACAAAAGCCCTCGACGACCCAGCCGTCAAAGTCCCGCTCGCCGGTGGGAGCCACGAACCGTTCCGGCACCGAACGCTCCCTGATGGTTTGCCTTACCCCACTCCACCAATTCCGAAACGAGCGCGTCCTCGTACCGACCAACAGGCCGAGGAGCAGGATCAACAAATAACTCCAGCCGGGTGGGTGGGTCACGTGGTTGGCTCCTTTGCGCCGTCGCCTGCGCTATCGCTTCGCCAGAGCGGTCCACTCCGTGTGAAACACGCCGTCTTCGTCCAGGCGCTCGTACGTGTGGGCTCCAAAGTAGTCGCGCTGAGCTTGGAGCAGGTTCGCGGGTAGCCGCGCCGTCCGATACTGGTCAAAGTAAGCGAGCGCCGAGCTAAATCCTGGGGTTGCGATTCCCCTTTGAGCAGCCAGGCTCACGACGCGGCGCCAAGCCGCTTGCGAGCGGTGCAAGACGTCCGTGAAGTACGGGTCGAGCAGGAGGTTTTCAAGCGATGGATCGCGGTCGTACGCCTCCCGGATCGAATCGAGAAACTGGGCGCGAATGATGCAGCCGCCTCGCCAAAGCGATGCGATCTCACCCAGATTGAGGTTCCAACCGTACGCCTTGGCTGATTCGGAAAGCAGCGCAAACCCTTGCGCATACGAACAGATCTTCGCAGCAAACAACGCCGCCTCGATGGCTTGGATCAGTTCGTCGGGGTCGCCCTCATAGGGCTCCACGTCGGGGCCTTGGAGCAACGCGGACGCCGCAATGCGCTCGTCGCGAATCGCGGAAAGAAACCGCGCGTAGACGGCCTCCGTGATCGTTGGCGCTCCCACGCCCAAGTCGAGCGCCTCTTGAGAAGTCCATTTCCCGGTGCCCTTCTGCCCCGCCGTGTCTTTGATCACGTCGACCAAGGGCTTGCCTGTCTTGGGGTCCGTCGTGGCGAGGATATCGCCCGTGATCTCGATCAGGTACGACTGGAGATCGCCTTCGTTCCACGCCCGGAAGATCGAGGCCATCCGCTCGGCGGAAAGGCCGAGGACTTCCCGCATCAAGAAATACGCTTCACAGATGAGCTGCATGTCGCCGTATTCGATCCCGTTGTGCACCATCTTGACGAAGTGTCCCGCGCCGTCGGCGCCGATGTACGCGCAACAAGGCTCTCCGTTTACCTTGGCGGAAATGTCGATCAAGATCGACTCCGCAAGCTTCCAAGCGGCTTCATCTCCGCCCGGCATGATGCTCGGACCCGTCAATGCGCCCTCCTCGCCGCCGGAAATGCCTGCGCCCAAGTAAAGGATGCCTCGAGCGGAAAGATCCGCCGCCCGGCGCCGAGTGTCCTTAAAGTATGAATTTCCTCCATCGATGATCAAGTCGCCTTGATCGAGCAGCGGAACCAAATCGTTGATCACGGCGTCGACCGCCGTGCCCGCCTGCACCATCAGCATCACTTTGCGGGGGCGATCGAGCTGGTCGACAAACTCTTTAAGGGTCGAAGCGCCCACGATCGACTTGCCGCTTGCAGGCCCCGCCAAAAACTCCTCCGTCTTGCTCGTCGTCCGGTTGTAAACGGCGACGCGATACCCGCGCGAGGCCATGTTCAATACCAGATTTTGCCCCATGACCGCAAGGCCGATGAGGCCGATGTCCGACTTCCCCACCAACGTTGTCCACCTTTCAACAAATAGCGTCATCGTCGGGCGCTCGCCCGGCCTGACCACTTCAAAGCAAACGATCTCTCACTTCAGCTTGAAGCGGCCTAAGACCTTCTTTGACCTTCGGGAAGCGGCGGCAGGTCGCCCTCTTTGGGCGCGCCCGGGATCCATGCGTTGACATCATAGCCAAGTCGCTGCCAAAAGCCGATGTGTTCGGTGTCGATTGCTTCGATCCCCGTGAGCCATTTGACGGACTTATACGCAAACATGCGCGACACGACGAGCCGCACAGGCCCTCCCTCATCGTGCGTCAGCGGCTTGCCGTCCTTTAGGATCGCTATGATCATGTCGTTTAGATAGGCCTGATCGAGTGTGAGCGCATCCGTGTAGACCCCGTCGTACGACGTGAACTTGATATGGGTCGCCCGATCTTGCACTCCGGCGAGGTCAAGGAAGTACGAGAGCGGGATCCCTTCCCACGTCACATTCCGGACGGACCATCCGGAGACACAGTGAAAGTCGCGCACCCATACGCTGCGGGGAAGTTTCTCAACCTCGGGCCAGGTCAGTGAGATGGGACGCTGCACCAAGCCTTTCACTTCGAGTCGCCAAACCTCTTGATTGAAAAAGAACGGGGCGCGGGCCACGTTGTAGATGCGAAATCTGCCTTGGGCTCCGCCGCCCACGGGCGGCGACGAGAGCGGCCCTGGTTGAGGCAGTGGATCGTATGTAACGGTAGCCCGCTTTCCGAGGGCGGTATACCCTCCGCCTGCTCCTTTGAGCCACCACGCGAGGCTTGCGATCGACCCCAACACAATAAGGCCGCCGGCGCCTGTGATCAGTTCCCTGCGCCGCTCGCGCGCCCTATTTTTGTGATAGGCCGTGAGGGGATTGGCGATCGGGGCGGTCTCATACCCTGCTTTGAGGCGCGCCCACGGAAGCGCAAGGTCCACCCGCCTCCAGCGAAGCAAGGCGTGGACAATTAGATACGGCGCGCCGATCCACGTAAAGACGTCGTGCAACACGAGCGCAACTTGCGTGTACGGCAAAAACGCTCGGTCCCACCAAAGTACGATACCGCTGATCGACCACCCCAGCGCGAGGATGAGCGCAACCGTCGTGTTCAGACGCTTGCCAAGCCAGCGCCCCATGGAACGCCAATGGCGCGCAGCATAAACCAAGTAGACGCCGACCAGGGCGATCGAGACGACGCCGGCCCCGATGTGTGCCTGTTTGATCGGCACGCGCACCGGGGCCAGCGCGGCGCGCAAGGCCGGCAAGTAGAGCAAGAGTCCGGTCACGATCATGACGAGGAGACACCAGGCGTATCCGCGATGAACCCATGCGAGTCGCTGGGACACGTTTCGGCGTTCACCCGACACCCGGATCTCCTCCTCGTTTCGTTATACGGGCGCTATCTGACCGCTTCTCACCGACTCCGTCGCCAAATGGCAAAGGAGTAGGGACTCCCTCGCCGATCTACCGGAAAGGAGCTCGCCGCTCTCCTTGCCCACAAGCGCGTCGACTACGTACTGAAGCTCCTGCACGAACCCGTCCGTGAGGTCGATCGGCGGATTGTCGGTCCTGCCATCTTCCGTGTAAAGTCGGATCGTATCGTCCACGGACGAGTAGCTGATGTTGGCTCGCTCGAAATAGGCGTCGTATCCGTGTTCGAACGGGATCGACTGCGCGGCGAGCGCTCCGCAGTGCGAGGAGACCGTTGGCCCGCCCGGACCATAGAGGTACTGCGACGCGAGGTACGACACGTCTCCCCTGTCGTTGGTCACCCCTGAGGCAAACACGGCCTTGGGCATCCCAAAGAGGTATTGAACGAAGTCGGCGTCGTGTACGTGCAGGTCGATGACGATGCCGCCGTTCGCCTCTGCGCTGTCGTCTTCCCGCCAGTTTGGCTGAGAGATCACTCGCTTGAGGTGCAATGCCGTAAGCGCCCCGAACTCACCGCTATCAATCAGTTTTTTCAAGTAGGAGAACTGCGGGAAGAATCGCAGCACCTGGCCCACAAAGAGCCGCCGCCCGGACCGCTCCTCAGCCTCGAGCATGGCGTCGGCATCCTCCAAGGTGATGCTGATCGGCTTTTCGACCAGCACGTGCTTGCCCGCCTCCAAAGACTTGATCACTGTCGACCGGTGCATCGCCGTCGGCAGACAAATGTCAATCAGATCGATCGAGTCGTCCGCGAGCGCCTCGTCGAGACTGGCGTACACCTTGACGCCCGACAGGTCCTGCACACCGCCTCCGGACCCGAAGTTGCCTTGAACGTCGCTCCAATCGCCCCGCTGTTTCTTGGGGTCGCGGGTGACGATCGCGCCCACCTTGGCGCCTTTCACCTCTTTGGCCGCAAGGTAGTGCGTCGTCCCCATGAACCCGATCCCGACCACCGCTATGTTAATCATGCGTATACTCCTATGGACTTCAAGTAGTCGACGGAACGAGCGACGCGCTCTTGCCGTTGTTCGAGCGAAAGGTCACCCTCGCCCTCGATGCCTTCGAGTTCCATACTGAAGGGTCCAAAAAAGCCGGCGTCGTTGCATAGCTTAAAGAGGCCGGGGATATCGATCGTCCCCTCGCCCAAGGCGGGGAAGTACCACTCTTTGTACCCCTGGCGACTATCCTTGAGGTGTACGTGAACGACGTAATCGAGGATTTTCCTCAACTCGTCCAAGGTGTCGACGCCTTGGTTGTAATAGTGTACGTTTGCCGTGTCGTAATTGATCCTAACGTTGCGGTGGTTTACCTTGCGCATCGTCTCGAGCGCAACTTCCGCGTTGGTGATGAGGGGCGGATGCGTCTCGAGCGCCACGACGAGTCCGCGGGCGAGTGCGTAGTCTCCCAGCTCGTGCAAACGCTCGTACACGGTCTCCGACTTTTGGCCACACGACAAAATGAAGGTGCGCGCCCCGAGGCGGTGGGCAAGATCCATGCGCTTTTTCACAGACTCGACTCCGGCCGGGTCCTCGAGATCGCCGCCGCCGTTGGCCGAGATCACCCGAACGCCTTCATCGGCGAGAAGTTGCTCAAAGGAGCGAATGTCGCTCTCTTTTGAGGTCTCACTGATCACCGCAGAGTCGGGCACGTCCATTTCGCCCATCGTATGGCCTACCATCGCCAGCTCGACGTAGCGAAGGCCGGCCCGAGCGGCCCCACGCACGGCCTCGCGCACGCCGAAGCGCCCGTAACAATTCGTGAAGACTTCGACGATATTTTGCAAAGCTTGAAGACACCTCTCCCATGGGAAATTGTGTATAGACTGCGACACGGGCCGCACGGAATCCTCTTATCGCCGTCGTCAAACCGCGGGATGAACGGTGCCCGACCGATGCGCTAATTGACGTTGTCTCGATGCGCTTTGCCAAATCGCCGCTGAAAAGCTTCGACCACGATCGGGTCAAACGCCTTGCCGCGCTCTGCCGTAATGATGCGAATGGCCTCTTCGATCGGGAGCGCGTCACGGTACGGCCGCGTCGATGTCACGGCGTCGTACACGTCGGCGACCGCCACGATGCGTGCGAACCGATGGATCTGCTCTCCGACAAGGCCCCGAGGGTACCCTTTGCCGTCCATCCGTTCGTGATGTTGGTACACGACCTGAGCGGCACGAATGTCGAGGCCATGATGTCGGCGGAGCGCCTCAAACCCGAGGGCCGGGTGTTTGCGCACTTCTTCGAACTCTTCGTCGGTGAGTTTGCGCGGCAGGTTCCAAATCGTGTCCGACACGTAGGCTTTCCCGACGTCGTGAAGGATGGCCCCGGCAGCGAGCGCTTTTAGATCGCCAAAGGAGTAGCCGAGTTCGATTCCGAGAATCAAAGAGAGCACGCATACGCCCACACTGTGCTCGTACACGTGCTCCGGCTCGTGTCGCAGCTCGTCGAATCGGGTCGTGAGCGTGCGATCGGCAAGCGCATGGTCCAAGGCGCGAAGGATGGTCGATTCGATGTCGTCCAGGTCTGCGGCCGCATGGGACCGCAAGCGCTCGATATACCGCGATGCTGCGGATCTGGCCTCTTCACGGATGGCCAAAGCCCGCTTCGCATTCGCGGCCGATCCTACAACAATCATGGCCGACCACGATACCTTGCGAGAACGAGCGCGCGCCTGCCCTCTGATGAGTGTACGCAAAGTACGCACGGATGCGCCCCCTCCCCCCGAGGAAGCGAAATGAAGTGATCCGTTGCACATTATGTCACATGGAAAACAATTCCTGTGTCGAACCCTGTCGAAGAAGCCCTGGTCAAGAGCCTCTTTTCCCTTTCTCGTAGATTGGCATGCATTTTTGTTGTATAATTATCCGCATACTTGAATCGAGGTGGAGCGATAAAATGAGAGATTTGCTAGCGCTCAAACAGCTTTCGGGCGACGAAATCATCGGAATCGTCGAGCGCGGTTTGGATATCAAGAGGAATCCCGCAGCATACGAGGGGCGCCTCAAGGGAAAGAACCTTCTCATGCTCTTTCAAAAGACGTCGACCCGCACCCGCCTCTCATTTGAGCTCGGAATTCAAGAGCTCGGCGGACGAGCCATCGTCATGGATTGGAACAAGTCCAACTTCTCGATCTCGCCGATTCGGTATGAGACCCTGTACGTGACGCGCCACGTCGATTTGATCATGGCAAGGCTCATCAATCACACCGACGTCGTTGCCTTGGCGGACGCCTCGCCGGTCCCGGTCATCAACGGCTGTTGCCAGAAGTACCATCCGACTCAAGGCCTCGCCGACTTGATGACCGTGTACGAAAAGGCAGGCACGTTTGAGGGCGTAACCCTCGCCTACGTCGGCATTCACAACAATGTGACCAACTCGCTCGTCGCAGGGGCCGTCCGCACCGGCCTCAATCTCATACTCGTCACGCCTGAGCGAAACGAGGCCTCCTGGGATATCTCGCTCATGGAGGAGGCGGAGCGGTCAGGCCGCGTGCACGTGACCAAGGACCCAAGCGTCCTGCGGAACGCGGATTTCGTGTACACGGACACATGGGTGGACATGGAGAACTTCGACAATCCCGCTTATGCCGAAGAGAAGGAGCGCCGGCTGCGGGTGATGATGCCGTATCAACTCAGGCCCGAGCTGTTTGCGGGCGGCGACCCTTACATCATGCACGACATGCCCGTTCATCCCGGGCTCGAAATCGCGCACAGCCTCATCGAGTCGCCCAAATCGATCATCTTTGACCAAGCGGAGAACCGACTTCACGTCGAAAAGAGCCTGATGCTCTTTTTGCTTGGAATGTAGGACGGAGCAGGATGGCATTCCTTTCGGCGGGAAAGGGAAGTTGACGAGCAAGCAATGGAGTGCCAATCGGATTTTACGGATCATCAAAGGAGACTGACGAAACACCATGCATGAGTGGGTGCTCGATCCCGACCGTTACTTTTCCGCGGAGCCATCGGTACGCTCCGTAGCTCGAGAGCTCTATAAGAGCGTCCGGGACCTCCCGTTGGTATGCCCTCACGGACATGTTCCGCCGGCGCTCTTGTCAGACCCTAATGCCCGGCTCGCATCCCCAGCCGAGCTCTTTATCATTCCGGACCACTACGTCACGCGCATGCTCTATTCGCAAGGGATTCCCCTAGAGAGCCTTGGCGTGCCGAGCGTCGACGGCTCACCGGTCGAGACCGACCATCGAAAGATTTGGCAGACGTTCGCTGAAAACTTCCACCTGTTTCGGGGCACGCCGACCGGGCACTGGCTCAAAGACGAACTCATCTCCGTTTTCGGCGTGACGCAGAAATTGAATGGCAAGAACGCGCAAAGCATTTACGATCACATCGAAGCCAAGCTCGCCACAAAGGAGTTTACGCCTCGGGCGCTCTTTAAGTCGTTTAACATCGAGACGCTCTGCACGACGGACGCGGCCACCGACACACTGGCCGAACACCGCTCGCTTCGGGAGGAAGGGTTCCCTCACCCCGTTCGTCCCACGTTTCGCCCCGACGGCGTCGTCAACGTGAATACGCCCGGGTGGAAAAAGAACATCGACCTCTTGAGCGAGCGATCTGGCATCGACGTTTCCGACTACTCGAGCTTTATACGGGCGCTGGAGGAGCGTAGGGCGTACTTCAAGGAGCTGGGAGCCGTGGCGACCGACCACGCCGCGCTCACGGCAGATACGACGCGCCTTCCTGAGAGCGAGGCCTCTGCCATCTTTCAAAAGGCGCTGAAGGGCGCTTGCGATGAGACCGAAGCAGCGAAGTTTACGGCGCACATGCTAAACGAGATGGCTCGCATGAGTTTGGAAGACGGCCTCGTCATGCAACTGCACATCGGGAGCATGAGAAACCACAACCGCTCGGTGTATGAGCGCTTTGGCCTCGACAAGGGCTGCGACATTCCGGTCCAAACGGAATGGACCCGAGCGCTGGCGCCGCTCCTAAACGATTACGGAAACGCTACAGACTTGCACATCATTGTGTTCACGCTCGACGAGTCCACGTACTCTAGGGAGCTCGCGCCACTCGCCGGGCACTACCCAGCGCTGCGCCTCGGTCCGCCGTGGTGGTTTTTTGACAGCCCCATGGGCATGCGCCGCTATCTCGACCAGGTGATCGAGACCGCCGGATTTTACAACACCGTCGGATTCAACGACGACACGCGAGCGTTCGCATCGATTCCGGCAAGGCACGACATGTGGCGCCGCGTCACGTGCAACTGGCTCGCGGGCCTTGTGGTCGAGGGGTTCTTGGACGAAGAGGACGGCGCCGATACCGCCTATCAACTCGCCTACGGCCTCGCAAAGCGGGCCTACAAGCTTCCCTAATAGGCTATATAAGCGCTGTTCAATCAAAGATCGCCGGCAGCCAGATGACGGTTGCCGGCGATCTTTTCGTTTTCTTGCCTTCGCTTGTTCCCGCTACTCCTGAATTTGCCGCAGGTACGCCGTGATGTCCGCCAAGTCCTGATCCGTGAGCGAAGGATTGCCGCCCCTTGGGGGCATGTCGATTCCGGTGGTGTTCTCCGGATGGTTGGCCCGCCTGCCCTCGCGCAAGAAGTCAACCATCTCCGCGTCCGAGCGCGATTGTACGAATTCGCTCGACGTCAAGTCTTTGCCGAGTCCCGGGATCCCCTGACCGTTTTGGCCGTGGCACGTGGCGCATGACGTCGAGTACAGCCGTCGGCCGTTCTCCGGATTTCCAGCCGAAACTTGCGTCCCCTCGCTCTGTTCACGCTGCCCTTGATTGCCGCCTTCGGGGGCTCGATTTCCCCCACCGCCGCAAGCGGTGGCTACGATAAGCAGCAAGGACAAGAGCAGGCCAAACAGAAGCGTTGGACCTAGTCGGCGCCGAGTAGTATTCAAGGTGGTTGTCCGCCCTTCTCCCTAACGATTGACGCCCGTATTTTGCCCAGGGATATGCGGTCCAATCCACACACTGCCGATCTTGCCGCCAGCCGCCTTATTCGGAGGCCGCTTCGGTTTCAGCCACGATGTACCCGTAGTAGCGCGCCATCCAGTACGGCAAGATGAAGTGAACGCCGTCCCCTTCCGAGTGCCCACCGCCTCCGTCGTCCAAGCGGTACGGATTGCCGTTCCACTTGAGCGCCGGAAGCTCGTCGTATGGGAGCACATGCACGCTTTGCAGCTCTCCGAAGCGCCCGCTCATAAAGTCGAGCTCGACGTCGGCGCGGTGACTGTTCTTCACGCTCCAGTCAATGAGGTCGAGCGGAATCTCCCGCAACGTCCGCACGGCGGCATCCAGGTCGCACGGCTTCTTGGTCGACACACCGTAGATCAGGTTCCATAATGGGTTTCGCTCAGGCGCCTCAACTTGCCAAGCGCGCTCCAGGCTCTCGAGGTACACCGACCGAAGCGCCGGATCGTCCTCGTACTTGAGCAAGGGGTAGTACGACAAGAAGGCCAGTTCGTCGTCGGAGTGATTGTCATGGCCGGGAGCGTCGATCTTTTGACGCCGCATGTTCTCAGCGTAGCCGTGCTTGTTGATCAGGGTGTGGTACGCCTCGATGTAGCGCTCCTTGCCGGTGATGTGGTACGCGGCTCGCAGGTGCGATAAGATCTCGAGCGAGTTGAGTCCCCGCTCCGCGCGCCACTCCGGGTCGTCGTTCAGCTTTTCTGGCGCCCACACGCCCCAGCGGGTCGGCTTTCCGCCGAGCATCTGGTAGTATCCGTGATCGAGAATGTGGTCCATGATGCGCTCGGTCAAAGCCCGGACGCGCGCCTTCTCTTCCTCGTCCGCAGCCAAGTCGTAAAAGATCGAGTACCCGTAGAAATGGCCGACGATCTCGTCGGAGCTGCAATCGCCTTTCCACAACCACTTGCCGTCCGGAGACGGATGCCAGCGTATCTCGCCTGAGTTAGGCGGCTCGCCCATCGGGATGATGGCTTTGGTCGGAAAGCCGGAGATTCCGCTCACTGCCTCGAGCCACTCGACCGCCCGGTATGACCGGCTCGCCTTGGCTTTGGCATCCGGATCCTTGGTTGCCGCGTACCGATAGGACTGGGCCGCAAGGTGCATGCACGTCCACAGACCGTCGTTGTCGGAGGGGCGGGTCTGGTTGCTCGAAAGGTCGCCAGGGCGCAAAAGGCGCGAGGAGGTCACAAATCCCCCGAGGCGCACGTGGCGCGCCTCGATCCGGGCGTCAAACCGGTGAGCCTTATCTTCCAAGGTCGACGAAAGCTCAGCAAGGTGTGCAAGGCCGGCCGCCGTCGCTACCCAAATCGTGCCGTCGGGACCTTCTGCAAGTGCTCGAGCGTCGTCGCTTGGCAGCCATCGCTTCCCCCCGTAGTAGGCGACGCGTCCGTCCGGCCGCCTCCGCCACACGCCGTGCGGCGTCGCGGCCCACAGCGAACCGTCGCCGGCGAGCAGCGCGTCCCTCATGTCGCGCACGGGCTGGGCACCTTGGTCTTTGCCCCACGTTCCTCCGGGCGCGAGGAACATGACACCGTCCGACGTGGCCGCGATCGTCACACCGCCTTGGTCCACGACCCGGCGCACTTGCACGCCGCGAATCGAGCGACCAATCGCTTCGCCGTCTTGCCCAATGAGCGTTGCCCCGCCGCTTCCGCTCGCCCAAACAGCGCCGTCCGGACCCGGATCGAGCCTCCAAACCATCCCGGGAAGCGCCGATTGGTCCCGCAGCGGCACAAACGCCCCGTTTTCGACCCGTCCGACGCCCGCATGACTCGTTGCGATCCAGATCGAGTCCTTCGTCGGAAGCACGCTGAGGACGACCGAAATGTAGGGGCCGTCGGGGGGATCGCACACCTTGACCCAGCTGCCTTGTTGGAGCCTGAAAACGCCCGTCTGACCGCAAGCCCACACACGTCCGGTTTCGTCGAGGCGGACATCCCGCACATCGTACACTTCGCGCTCCGGCGCAGCGGTCCAGACCTCTGACTCAGGTTGCCACTCGGGCATGAGCTGGGCGATGGGACGGTCCGGCTGGAAACTTTGACGAACTCCAAACAGCCAAAGCGCCGTCCCTGCGTATACCGTACCGTCCGAAGCGGCGCACAACGTCCGCACGTCGGCCGCGTGCCGACCGCCCGGCAACGCGATGTGGCTGCTGTGTTTTTCAGCGTAATGCACGTCCACGACAGGCTTTTCACGCATGTTCCGCGCAGCGGACACGGTTCGCTGCACTCGTGCGCTCTCGTAACTGATGACGCTCACCTCTTTTGAAAATCTGTCAGCATGCCTTCACACTTGCACTTCACTTGGAGGAAAATCGGCACGCTCTCGAAACTATACTAAAACCCCGGGCTTTGTCTTTCAATAGCGAACACTGTTCAAACATCGCCGACCGCGATTTATGTTGTCGGCTTAGGAGGTACAAGAGAACATGCCCGACATGCTCGTTAAGTTGTACGAACTACCCCCACACGCCCCCCTCATCGATCAACTCGCCGCCCAAGGGATCACCGTCCGCCGGGCGCTGGCGCCGGAGAAACATAAGATCGTCGAATGGGTACGGGCAAACTTCAGCGCTCGCTGGGCGAGCGAATGTGACGTCGCGATGACCGGACGCCCGCCCGGTTGTTTCATCGCCGTGGACGAAAATGGCGAATCGAAAGAGCTCGTCGGCTTCGCCTGTCACGACGCCACGTGCAAGAATTTCTTCGGACCAACGGGCGTGCTCGAATCCCAGCGCGGCAAAGGAATTGGAAAAGCGCTGCTCTTAGCTGCGCTCCACGCCATGCGGGAACAAGGGTATGCGTATGCCGTCATCGGCGGAGTGGGTCCTGCGGATTTCTACGCCAAGAGTGTCGGAGCCACGATCATCGAGGGATCGACTCCCGGCATTTACAAGGGCATGATTTGAGCGGCAATAAGGCAGCCCTTCCCCGGCGATCGGGAAAGGGCTGCCTCGTTGGTGGTGCTCAGCGCAAGCTTTTTGGCCGCATGGTCACGCCTCGACCTTAAGGCCGAGGGCGAATCGCCGCCTTTGCGACCGCGCCGGTGCGCTGAGCCTCAAACCCGTCCTGCGCTTGGTCCAACGCGAATCGTGAGATCAAAGGCGCCGCTTTGATGATGCCGCGCCGCATGTAGTCAAACACAACGGGCGTGCCGTCGGTCGCCAGGATCGGCATCGCGCCTTTGGCTCCTACCAGTTCCACATCCTTGCGAAAGATCCACTCCGGGTGAAACTCAGGCACCGTCCGGCCGTGGACGCCGACGATCACGACGCGGCCGCCGACCCGCACCATGTCAAAGGCCTGCTCCAGCGCGATCCCAACGCCCACGACTTCGAGCGCCACGTCGACGCCGCACCCTTTCGTGATGTCATTCACTCGGGAGGCGAGATCCTCATTGCTCGAGTCAATGACCCATTCGCACCACGCTTTCGCCAGCTCCAGTTTTTCCTGGCGAATGTCGATGCCGATGACGCGGGCGCCCATGCCGGCCGCGACTTGGGCCGTCATCTGGCCCAGCCCTCCAAGGCCGATGACCGCAACGATGTCGCCTGGCTGCAACTGCGCTCTTTGGACCGCGCCGATCGCGCAGGTGCCCGGTTCTGCCAGGGCGGCCTCGGTGAGGTCGATCTCGTCGGGCACGACGAAGTGGCCGCTGAAGCCGTTTTGAGGGACCGAAAACGCCACGTACTCTCCGAAACCGGCGCCTCGCTCGCTGCCCGGCGGAGCTTCGGGCCGACGCTGGCAGAAGTTTTCGTGTCCCGTGCGGCACGCAAAGCATGTGCCGCAGTACGTCAGGCATACGTTGGCAACGCGATCCCCTACCTTAAATTCGCGCACGTCGGCGCCGACTTCGACAACGACGCCCGCGTACTCGTGACCCGTTAGTTGCCGGGGCCACTTGGCCGGGGAGCGCCCTTGCCCCACGTAGGCCTTTAGGTCGCCGCCGCAAATCGTGCAGGCTTCGACAGCTAGGAT
Organism: uncultured Clostridia bacterium; assembly: GCA_964424335.1. Lineage (GTDB taxonomy): Bacteria > Bacillota > Limnochordia > DTU080 > RSA5 > CAYRIY01. Next base: position 6,778 of record CAYRIY010000052.1, on the reverse strand, counting down.
CACACGGTCGGGCCCTAATTTCGGATCCGCAACTTCATCCACCCTCAACTCACATGGCGCTTCCAAAATGACGCCTTTCATTTTGGCGATCCCACCTCGTCGGTGCTAGAGACAAGTTCCATTTACTGTGCCAAGATGGCGTTGATTTGGCTGGCAAGCCCTTCGAGGTACACCCTCGGATCGACGTTCTCCCGAAGCAACCGCTCGCCTAGGGGCCTCCAGTAGTTGACCATGATGTCGCCTTCCTTTTCGTGAACCGGGATCCAGAAGGGATTGGCCATTTGCAGCGGGAGCGTCTGAGCCAGGTGCGTGAGATCCTGCCCCACCATATCGCCCCAAGCCCTAAAGAACTCAGGATCACCGTAGGCGCCGGCATGCGACGGCATTGCCCGCCCAAGCAGTGCGAATTGCTTTGCAGCGTCAGGCGAGCTCAGGTACTTGACAAGACGCCACGCCTCTTCCGGATGCTCCGTGCTCGCGTTCACACCGACGACCAAGGTGTTGAGACCCGCTGCTCGCTGCTCACCTTGCGGAAGGATCTCAACGCCCCATTCCCAATCCGGCTGATTCTCCGCAAACGCGGTGAGAATTGGCGTCGGGCGGCGAATGTTCATGCTGTAGTCCCAGTTGAGGAAGTCCGCACGAACGCCGGGCGGCTGCACGAGCTGACGATCGGTCAGTTCGACGAGGTACGTGATGGCTTCGACCACTTCCGGCGAATCGATCAACGTGCGGCTGAAATCCTCGTTGTAGAGCGCGCCGCCGTTTTGCGCAACGAAGTTTCTCCAGCCGTATTCATAGTCGAGGAGCGGGTTGTTGAATCCCCACCGGCTCACTTCGCCGGCGCCCGTCCGCCTCACCGTTCGAGCTGCGGCGTTCTCGAGGTCGCTCCAGTGCCAGTCGGCCGTGGGATACGAAACACCCGACTCGTCAAAGTGCTCCTTGTTGTAAAAGAGCATCGGCATGAACGTTCCCCATGGAAGCCCCATGATTCGGCCTTGGTACTCCGCAAGGTTCGTCTGAACGACGTAGTCGTTCATGTCGATTCCGTCCCGCTCGACGTAAGGCGTCAAGTCAAGGAAATACCCCTCTTTGACGGGCCGGAACGTTCCCCAGTTCAAGATGACGACATCAGGCAGCGCCCCCGCAACGGCGCGGACGGCGACCGTCGATGTGTACTCGCCCGTCACGAGGTCGAACTCGACTTTGATGTCGGGGTTTTCGGCATGAAACTGCTCGAGCACCTTCTCAAAAAGTGGAACGGTGCCGTATACGAGCCACCGAACCGTCACCGGCTCCTTGGCCAAAGCCGCCGAGCCAAAGGAGAGAACGACGAACAACAGCGTTAGGATGACGCCTAAAGATCTACGCATCGATACTTTACCTCCCATCATGATTGCCCTGCATTCACTTGTTGCACACTTGGGCATTACGTTGCCGCGCTCGCTACGCACCACCAACTTCAGTAATCAAGACATGCACCGGATTGACTCCATCGACTCCGCCTGGTTCTATCCGAGCTCGTCCACGTTTCGAATCGGCATATGGGGATTCCTGACGGCCGAGGAAAACCCAGACAGAATCCTATAGGATTACCTATACTATAGTCGATAGGACATTCCTTCTTGGAACCGATGTTGGAGAGAAAAAGCAATGGCCTCCACAAACCATGGTGTAAACAGGCAACTTGAGCTGCTCTGACGGCGGCAGCTTGCGGACCCATCTGGACGAGCGGCTCACGTCTGAAAAGGATCTAGCCAAGCAAACCAGGATCATATAGGTATTCGTCGAGAATTAGCGCATTAACTCCAGGTTTTTCGGCGGGAAAATTGCCCAATCATGCACCTCCTGCCAAAGAATATACGAAAAGGCGCGCACCGCACGCGCTCGTATCCGCCTCGCGAGCAGGAAGGATATTTATGGCGACGAAATTGCCCGACGACCCAAACGAACTCCGAAAAACAGCAAAGGGGATGTCCGGTGAACCAGTCGCGTGTGTTCCTACTAATGCTTCTCGCCACCTTGCTGCTCATGACCCCATCGGTTCAGGCGCTGGGTGCGGCGGCAATCGTATACGACGTTTTGGAAGACGGGGATTTAGGCTTTGGCGACATGGTGCGCATGGGGAGCGTTCGAGCAGCCAGAGATCTAAACATAACGGTGACACGTGTCGTTGACGCTTCCGCCTCGGAGCTTTTGCCCACGCTACGACAGTGGGCCGGAACCGGCGAGTACGATGTCATCATAGCATCCGGCTTTCAGTACGCGGATGCCATAACACATGCTGCAAGGGAGTTTCCCGAGCAGAAATTCGCCTTCATCGATGGCCATGTCCAGGCGCCCAATGTATTGAGTATCCTCTTTGCCGAGCAAGAAGGGAGCGCGCTCGTTGGCGCCTTGGCGGCGCTGACGGCCCTAGAGCACGGGAGCGACGTCATCGGCATCGTACTTGGAGTGGATTCTCCCGGACTGCGGCGGTTTGAGTCGGGCTATAAGTGGGGCGCCCAGTGGGCGGTGGAACGGTACAACGAACGAAACGGAACGAACCGGTCCGTCGAGGCGCTAAGTGTTTACACAGGCACGTTCTCCGACCCAGCGGCCGGCAAGCAGGCTGCCGAAGCGCAGCTCAGCCAAGGCGCCGCCGTCATCTACAACGCGGCAGGCGCGACGGGGCTCGGCATCTTTGACGCGGTCGAGGAGGCGGCACGCGCCGCAGGCCAAACGGTAGGTCCTCCCTTCGCCATCGGTGTGGACGGGGTTCAGGACCACCTGCTCCCCGGCTTCGTCCCGGCATCGATGGTAAAGCGCCTCGACGACGCCGTATTCATAGCAGTCGAAAAGGCGCTGGACGGCACGTTTTCGGGAGGAACGCTCGTCCTCGATCTCGATTCTGGCGGCGTAGGATTAAGCACGGACGAACTGCACGACGACTTGTTAGCGGCCGCAATCGATGCCGGTGTCTCGGAGCCGGCTCAGCGCGCCGAGGTTCTTGCTCGGGTGAAAGCGGCGCGTGAGGCCATTCCCGCGCACGTATGGGAACTCGTCAAAGATCTGGAGCGCCGGGTCAAGTCGGGCGACATCTTGGTTCCCTAGCAAAGCGCGGCCGACATCTCATGCCAAAGCGCAGAGAAGCCCGTCGGCACGCTCCCGGTGGGCTTCCTTCCTTTTTTCATCGCAACTGTCAGACAAGCTCGCCAAACTTCTGCTTCACGTACGCCAAAAAGGGCTTTGGCGTAAACGGCCCGCCAGTCACCGCTTTGATCAACTCAGGCGGCGTGAGCTTCCTGCCGTAGGAGTACACGTGCTCGACCAACCAGGCGCGCAGCGCATCACATCGCCCCTCTGCCAGCTCTTCTTGTATTGCAGGCTCGGACCTGCTCGCCAGTTCCATGAGGTGGGCGGCGAGGATGCTCCCGATGGAATAGGTCGGGAAATACCCAAAGTTGCCCATCGACCAGTGGATGTCCTGAAGCACACCCTCGGCAGGTTTCTCGGGCACGATACCGAGGTACTCCTTCATCGCCTCGTTCCACGCATCCGGCAAGTCGTCGACCGAAAGGCGCTGCTCGATCAGCGACCGTTCCAACTCAAATCGGATGATGATGTGCAGGTGGTACGTCAACTCATCGGCTTCGACGCGGATAAATGATGGTGCAACCCGGTTGATCGCTCGATAGAAATGCTCCAGCGAAATGTCGCCGAGGAGTTCGGGAAATGTCGCTTGAGCACGCGGGTAATGATGGGCCCAGAATGGGCGTGACCGCCCGACCATGATCTCAAAAAGTCGAGATTGCGATTCGGCAATACCAAGTCCGGGCTCCCCCCAAAGCGGTGTCCCGACGTACTTTGCGGGTATCCCCTGAGCATGGATGCCGTGCCCCGCTTCGTGGATAAGGGCCATGAGGGGCCCGATGAACTCCGCCTTCTCAAAGGTCGTGATCCGGACATCGTTAGGGCCGATGGGGGCCGCAAACGGGTGGGTCACATAGTCCAATCGGCCACGGGAAAAATCAAACCCCATCGCCGTAGCGACCTCCATGCCAAACTCCCGCAGTTTTTGCCGATCGACCGGCGCCTCGAGAAACGCTGCATCAATAGCTTTCAATCCCCTGAGCCCTTCGACGAGAGGCACCAACACTTCCTTGATTTCGTCGAACACAGCGGCAATCGTTTCCGACCGCATCTCAGGTTCGTATTGGTCAAGGAGCGCATCGTATCGGGTAGTCTCGTAGCCGAATAGTTCGGCCTTCTCGATTGCCAGGTCGAGCACATGTTGCAGATCATCGCGGAAAACGGAGAAGTCGTTCGCTTCCTTCGCCTTTCGCCAGGCTACGGCCGCACGAGATCTTGCCGCGGCAAACCGGCCTACGAAGTCCGAGGGAATCTTGCGAGCCTGTTCGTAGTCTCGCTTCCCGACTCGGAGCAGGCTTGGGATGTCGTCGAGCGACTCTAGATCCATCCCTTGAGACAAGTCATCGATCAGCTCTCCAAGTTCATCAGAGGTGAGCATCTCGTGACGGATCTTTCCGAGCGTCGCGATTTGGCTGGCCCGCTCTTTACTGGCTGCCTCCGGCATCCCCGTCTCCCGGTCCCAGAAAAGCAGCGAAGCCGCGTGTTCGAGATCGGACGCTGCCTGAAGAATTTCTCGCACGCGATCAAACTTCTTATTTCCAGCAACTGCATCCCACATCCCCATGCCCCCTACGCGTTCACTGTCTGTTCCAGTTTCGTTCCCCGCCCCGTTGTTCCTGGTAGAGCGATTGTCGAACGACAAAAAGGGAATGATCAAGAGCCAATGAAAAAGTGCGGGGCGGATTGGCTGGCAAGCCTCATGAGATGTTCAGGACGCTCGGTGGGCGTCCATCCCCTTTCAGCCCCTGTTACATTCGCAAATCGGAAAGGGCATCCAAGTCGAGGAGGCGCTTATTGATGGCTCATGCACGCATTCAAGTCGGCGATCTGGATGTGACCGTGGTGGACAACGAACAGTGGGATGAACATAGGGCGGGCTATAACGGCATTGCCCGACTCACGTCCAAGCATTTTTCGCCATCTCTCTTTGTCCCGGCGTTTGCGGGCATCAACTTCGAGCACGTCCTTGACGGCATGACGACCGGGGAAAGCGACGATTTGTTCGAGCCGCGGAAAGCGCCCATGCTCTTGAGCCAAGACGGTGACGACACAGTCCTATTACATCAGCCTGCTACACCACGCACTTTGGTCGAGAGTACGACGCGGTTTACCGTTAGACCGCCTCACTTCATCGATGTGAGTTGTTCGATTGTAGTTCGGGGCGGCGAGTTTCCCTTCGGTTATCTGGGCCTGTTTTGGGCCTCCTACATCAATGGCCCTATGAGCAACGCCATGCATTTCGTCGGCCGCACGCCCGATGGAATCGAAGGGTGGTTGCAACTGTCCTCCATATATCACGGGCATGAAAGCACGGTTGTAGGCATCGACGATGAACCGGCGCTGCCTTTACATGACCAGGCTCAGCGAGGCCTTTTCTCGTCCTTTGCACCAGCGAGATTCGTTCACCCATTCTTCTTCGGCCTCTTTGGTCCGATGGTGTTTGCCGTGATGTTTCGCGACGCAAAAGGCATTCGCCTGAGCCATTCGCCGTCAGGCGGCGGAGCAAATGTGCGAAGGGACGGCTTCAACCCAGCGTGGGACTTCCAGTACATCATCGACCGGCCGGAGGTAAACAAGGAGTACGGCTGGGAGGCGCAGATCGTCTACAAGCCATTCGAGGGGAAACAGGACATTTTGGATGAGTACCGGACGTTTTCGCAGATGCGATAGAGTGTTGGTTATAATGGTCCAAAGGGGTGAATCGACGTGCTTACACCAGAGAAAGCGATCAAGCTTCTCCAAGAGAGACGTGAATACCTACGCACCGAGTATGGCGTGACCAAGATCGGTATCTTCGGCTCGTTTGCGTCGGGTTCGTCAGGTGATGCGAGCGACGTTGACATCGTCGTAGAATTTGATCATCCCATCGGCTATCGGTTCGTTGAACTGGCGGAGTACCTCGAAGAACTCCTCGGACGCCAAGTGGATATTCTCACTCCCGCTGGAATTCAAGCCATCCGGGCTTACGATGTGGCCCAGAGCATCAAAGATGAAGCCCAGCGGATGTGGGACCAATTCCCGGCGAGGAGCAAAGAGCTACTGCTCAATAATGTATGGTGCCCGTACTGTTGTGACATGACGACCATCGTTGAGTTCTGCGGTGACGTCCGAGGTGGCAACCTCGTTCTGGAAGGTGTGTGCGTTGACAAGAGTCTCGTGGATCGAATCGAGCTGTTCCACGATCCTTCTTGGTCTGCGCCTCCTTCGTCATCGAAATTCAAGGCTGCGATCCGGCACTTCATGTTCTGGCCTTCAGCCCGGTCGATGGGCCTACTATGCCGTCTGCTGACTCCTGTCAATCCATCCCGACGCCTTGCGACGTCGGTAGCACCAGGGCAGACCGACAGGCCTCCCCGGGTAATGCGCACTCACCTTCCCGCTTATGCCCGCCGCATCTACGTCCACGCTTTCCGTACAGGTATTGGGCTTTGAAGATATTGGCCTTCTCACCCGGCGTGACCGCCTCGTATGCGATTTCTGTTCGTCGGGCCAGCGTTTTGCCTTCGGCTTCCTTCAGATTCCATCTCACGATGGTCACCCTTGCCGTCCGGCTAACAGTTCCCCCTGTCGGGTCTGTAGGGGACTTGCACCTCCAAGTGAGTGCGCCCTGCCGGGCGCACCAAAAAAAGCCCACCGGAAAACCGCT
>CAYRIY010000051.1:0-25652 GCA_964424335.1 uncultured Clostridia bacterium | reverse complement strand
GACGAAGCTGCTCAAGATGACGACCTTCGCCTTTTGCCGGTGCTCTTCGCCATCGTGCTTAAAGACGACCCCGCTCACGAGGCCGTCGTCCCCCACTTCGACCTGAGTTACCATGCAGTCGCTGAGCACCTCGGCCCCGTACGAAATCGCCTCAGGGACATGTTGAATGAGCGTGCTGAACTTGGCGTTCGGCTTGCACCCTTGGTTGCAAAATCCCCGGTTGATGCATGGCGGCCGTCCATCGAAAGGCGCCGAGAGGATCGCAAGTGGGCTGACGACACTCTTGATGCCGAGCGCTTCACAGCCGCGGCGAAACACTTGGGCGTTGGCGCTGATCGGGTCTCGCTCGGGGTACGGGTAAGGCCCGTGAAAACTTCCCCAAGGAAAGTAGCGTGGCCCGGAGACGGCGATCTCCCGCTCGATCTGGGCGTAATACGGCTCGAGGTCCCAGTAGGTGATCGGCCAGTCGACGCCGACGCCGTCCTTGCTGTACGTGCGAAAGTCGCTTTCGTGAAAGCGCAAGAAAACGCCCGTGAAGTGGACCGTCCCCCCACCCACGCCGCGCCCTGAGTTGTTGTGTCCCAGTTGAATCGGGTCGTTTCCCCCCGTGAGCCGAGTCTCTTGCCAGCCTAGCGAGCGCATGGAAAGCTCGTCGCTGGCAAAATCGGTCGCCGGATCCCAGAATGGGCCGGCCTCGATCACGACCACGCTTAGGCCCGCTTTGGCGAGCCGCTCTGCCAGGACGCCGCCTGCCGCCCCCGCCCCCACGATGCAGACGTCGACCGTCTCGTCGCCGTATTTGCGCTTGCGCAGGTGGTCGTAACGGTGACCGGCGTAGTGATCACAGTGGTGGCGAACCGGTTTTCCGGGAGCGCCGTGATCGGACATGCGCCCGTTTACCATGCGCCCGTTTCCCTGGCCGTTGGAGCCCATCCTACTTCACCTCGCGGGGATTAATGCAGGCTAGCCGCGCGCCCCCGGTTCCCAGGGGTCGCGAACGCCTCGCTCGATCCGGTAGTAACCGCGGGGGTACGCAGGGCCCGCGTACCCCATTTCCGACCAAACCTTGGGATGCGAGGCGTACGCGTCCACAGCGGTCGACAGGAGCTTTTTGAACAGGTCTTTTTGGGGAACGCCAATCCACTCCGGGAGCGGCTCCAACGTCCCGAGCTGGAGCGCTGCGAGCATCTCAAACTGCTGGCTTGTCCTGCAGTGCACAAAGCGCCGCCAGTACAGGTGCTTTGCCGCCGCGTCGAGCGCGGCGAGGCCTTGCCGGATCAGCGTCCCCGCCGGCGGCAGGTGGACTTTTCGCTCGCTCTCCCCAGGGCCTGCCGAGAGCTGGCTGTCAAAGTGCGCGACGACGAAGTCGATGAGTTCGTCGCGATCCTCATATAGGAGGTGACGGGCGATCACGTTTAAGGACTCTGCCTCCTCGTCCGTCAAAAAGGAAAAACGCTCGGAAGGCTTTTGATCGACTCGGGCCATCACGATGTCCCGAGTGTGGGCGTCCCACGCTTCTTTCGCGTCGGTGACGTCAAAGCTTGGGTAGCGCGTCGCGGGCATGCGGCCGCCTCCCTTGATTAAGGTTCGAACCCATCATGCAAGGTACAGGCCCATCAGGGCCAACACGCTGAGCGCGCTCACCAACACGGGCAGCGCCGGCGGCGGGCCGACCATGAAGTTGTTGAGGTTGTATCCGTCGACCCGTTCGCCCACACCGGCGACGTGAAAGTACGTCCCGGCAAGGCCGCTGACGATGCCGGCAGCCGACAAGAGCCCAAGCAGCGCTCGAAGCCAAGGCATGTTCTGCCATGCGAGCAAGAGTGCGACCAGTCCGAGCGCCGGTGTGGCAATGACCGGAATCCACATCGACCAGTGCCGAAAGTTTTGCCGCCAGTGATAGAGCGTAACCTGCACAAATACGGCGAGGAAGACCACGCCGACAAACAAGTAAATCGCCCGTTCGATCGGCCATCCGGCCCACAAACGCGCCACCCCCGTCGATAAACCTCCATCGCTCTTTCTATGATGCGAAAAGTGGGGGAGCATGATACAGTAGTGCCACGTTATCAAAAGTCAGGGTCGGGAGAATCAGGAATTGCGCGAAGGATCCTCCGGCGCTCCGATGCGCCTGTCTGCCGAAAACGCGTTGGCAAACGCTGCGGACGGCCTTTTCCAAGAGCCGCCGCTCGGCCACTTTTGGCTCGAGCACCTGGTCAGGACTTTGGCAAAACAGCGTGTTACGAGCGATGCGACGCCGTGGCGGCTTGTCGGCGTTTCAAGGCAAGACGGCGCGATCTCGTCGCTCTATGCCGTCAACATCGATTCGGGGTATGCGATGCTGCATTCCGTCGACCCCGAGGACGCCGCCACCCTCCTGAGATGGGCCCTGATCAACCAGCCTCCCCAGAAGATTCTCGCGCCGTACCTCCTGCTCCAAAGGGCCATCGACATCGCGGACTTGAGCGAATCGGTCTACAGAGACCACCGTGAGCTATGCTTGCAGTTGACCCTCGGCAACCTCGCCGTGGCGCCCGATTGGGACTATCGGCTCGCAACCTACGCGGATATTCCGAGGCTCAAAGAGTACAACCGCATCTACAACGAAGAGCGGCAGACCAACTGGAGCAGAAATTGGGACCACGTGATCTCAAACCGTGCCGTGTACGTGCGAGAGCGGGACAATCAAGTGAGCAGTTGCCTGCTGCGTGGAGCGCTCCTCGTCCCTTGGATCTCGTTTGGCGGGGTCTTTACATTTCCGGAGTTTCGCGGGCGCGGAGAGGCGACCATGCTCGTCGCAAACTACTGCGCCGAGATGGCGCTCTCCGGCCTCAACGTCTGCTTGATCGTAGATGACGACAACACGCCGGCGCTCAAGGCGTACACCACGGTAGGCTTCACGCCGGCGGCGCTCTACCGCACGACCTACTTCAAGGCGCTTTAGACAAGACCTGGGCGCTCAGGTGACTACGCCCCGGCGGTGAGCCGCTCGAGCCCTCCCATATAAGCCCTTAGCGCCTCGGGGATTACAACGCTGCCATCCTCCTGTTGAAAGTTCTCGAGGACCGCGGCGAATGTGCGGCCGACGGCGAGCCCCGAGCCGTTCAGCGTGTGGACGAGCTCCGCCTTGGCGCCGGGCTCACGGCGAAACCGGATCTCGGCGCGGCGGGCTTGAAAGTCCTCGAAGTTGCTGCACGAGGAGATCTCGACGTACCGTCCGTAGCTTGGCATCCACACTTCGATGTCGTACGTCTTGGCGGCCGAAAACCCGAGGTCGCCGGTGGAAAGCGCCGTCACACGGTACGGAAGCTCCAACGTCTGCAGCACTCGCTCGGCATCGGCCAAGAGACGCTCGAGTTCGTCGTAGGACGTCTCAGGGTCGACGATCTTCACAAGCTCGACCTTTTCAAACTGATGCTGCCTGATGAGTCCCCGAGTGTCCCGTCCATGCGCGCCCGCCTCCGCCCGAAAGCAAGGCGAATACGCAGTATAGTACAGGGGCAGTTTTCGCCCGTCCAGGATTTCGCCGGCGTGGTAGTTGGTCACAGGCACCTCCGCCGTCGGCACCAAGTAGTAGTCGGTGCCGCTCAAGTGGAACATGTCTTCGGCAAACTTGGGCAGTTGTCCCGTGCCTCGCATGCTCTGGGCGTTCACGATATAAGGCGGAAGCAGCTCCGTGTACCCGCGCTCAAGGTGCAGATCGAGCATGAGCTGGATGAGCGCCCGCTCGAGCCGGGCCCCAGCTCCTTTTAGGAACGCAAATCTTGCGCCCGTCACCTTTCCCGCGCGCTCAAAGTCGATTACGCCCAGGTCAACGCCAAGGTCCCAGTGGGCTTTGGGCTCAAAGCCAAAGGCCCTGGGCTCGCCGACACGCTTTACCTCTACGTTGTCCTCGTCGCCCGCGCCGTCCGGGACGGACTCGTGGGGGACGTTGGGAATCTCCATGATGAGCTCGTCCAATTTGGCTTCGAGGTCGGCCACTTCCTGGTCGAGCTCTTTGATGCGGGCCGAGACGCTCTTCATCCGTTCGATGGCTTCCGATGCGTCCTTGCGCTCTCGCTTTAGCGCTCCGATGGCCTCCGACGCTTCGTTGCGCTCGGCCTTGAGACGCTCTACCTCGGCGAGCTTTCCGCGCCACGCCTGGTCCGTCTGCAGCAGCTCATCGAGCGGGGCGTCGCTTCGCCGCCGCTTTAGCCCATCGCGCACCAGCTCCGGATGCGTACGTACAAATTTCAAATCCAGCATGCTTCGCACTTCCTTTCATCGTTTGCACAAATAAAAAACCCGCCCACGTAGGGACGGGATCGCCGCGTTGCCACCCTGCTTGAAAAGCGCTTGCGCGCCCATGTTCCGCCCGCGCCGCGCTCTCCACTCGAATGGGCGATAACGGGCCCGGCCGTCTAAACTTCTCCCTCACGCCTTGCGCCGTGAGGCTTCGCTTGCCGCTCTTTATCCCGCTCGCGCCCATTTGGCGAAAACGGGTACGGGGTGGAACCTCTCGGGCCTGCCACCGGCTCACACCATACGCCGACTCTCTATAAAAAGACAGGCGATCGATCGGAGTCCCCTTCATCGCGTTGTGCTTACTCACTTTCCACCGATGATACCCTATCAGCCGCTTTCAATTCAAGCGCGACGCTTGCCCAAAGCGCTCCGGCGGAGGTGCCCGCAGCACCTAGCCAATCCGGAAAGTGCTCGGTACATCCGTGGATGGAGGATTCGCGTTGACGCGATGGCAAAAGTCCCTGCGTCACGTCAATGAACTGCGACTGCAAGAGAAGTCCAGGAAGGAGGAAACGCGCCTACCCAGAACGATTCCCCGGGCTTCTTTCCTTGCAGGAGGTATGACACCGATGGCCATAACCGGCGATGGGGGGCGCTTGCGCGAAGTTGCGCCAGGCGTCTTCTTATATGAAAGCACGTGCAATGTCTACGTATTGCAAGATGGCGACCAGGCCATCTTGATCGATTTCGGCGACGGCGCCATCCTCGACGTCCTGGCCAGCATGGGCCTGCGAGCCACCGACGTCTTGATGACGCACCACCATCGCGACCAGGGGCAAGGCCTGCACCGAGCGCAGGAGGCAGGCGTCCGCATTTGGGCGCCCCACGCGGAGGTTGACCTATTCGCCTCGATCGACGCCCGCTGGCAGGGCCGAGAGATCTTGAACAACTACAACATGCGCCAAGACCGCTTCTCCCTGCTCAAGCAGGTTCGAGCGGTGGAGGCCTTGCGGGATTACCGCACGTACCGGTTTGGCCGGTTCGAGATCACCGTCGTTCCGACGCCCGGTCACACCCCGGGCTCCATCACGCTCATGACGGAGTGCGGCGGACAAAAGCTCGCCTTCACCGGCGACCTGATCTACGGCCCCGGAAAAGTGTGGTCGCTCTCCGCCATGCAGTGGACGTACAACGGCAGCGAAGGCGTCCATTACAGCATCCTCTCGCTCCTCGATCTCAAAGACCGCGGGCCTGACCTGCTCTTTCCGTCCCACGGGGCCCCGATGCGCGAGCCGAATGCCGCCATTGACCTCCTCGTAAAGCGCCTTTGGGAGATCCCCAAGATCCGCGGGCGTCAGCTCGATCTGTTTGAGTGGCGTGAGCAGCCCTATGTGGCGCTCACCCCCCACCTGCTGCTCAACCGCACGTCGATCTCAAGATCGTACGTACTGCTTTCAAAGAGCGGCAAGGCGCTTCTCATCGACTACGGGTACGACATGGCGGTCGGGGTCGCCTACGGCACGGATCATGCGGGGCGGAGGCCGTGGCTATACTCGATTCCTGCTTTAAAGGCGCAATTCGGCGTCAAACGGATCGATGCCGCGCTCCTCACGCACTTCCACGACGACCACGTGGCGGGCCTCAACATGCTCCGGGAAGTCGAGGGAACCGAAGTGTGGGCAGGTGAAAACTTCGCAGCCCTCCTCGAAAATCCCACCCGTTACGACCTGCCCTGCCTTTGGTTTGAGCCGATTTCCGTCGACCGAAAAATCCCATTGGAACAATCGTTTACGTGGGAAGAGTACACGTTCACGCTCTACCCCCAGCCCGGCCACACCCACTATGCCGTAGCCATTTACTTTGAGGTCGACGGACACAAGGTGCTCGCGACAGGGGATCAGCAGGGCAACGAAGGCACCCTTTACAACTACGTCTACCACAACGGCTTTCACCACGGGGATTACAAAAAGAGCGCCGAGCTTTACCGCAGACTTGCGCCTGACCTGATGATCGGCGGCCACTGGGAGCCCATGTGGGTCAACAAAAAATACCTCGACGACCTGCAGCGATACGGCGAGGCCCTCGAACGGGCGCACGTCGACCTTTTGCCGTTTGACGAGGTCGACCTGGGGACAGAAGGGTTCGGCGTGCGGCTCTTGCCCTATCAAGCTAGCGTCAAAGCGGGAGGATCGGTCGCCATCGAAGCGCACGTCATCAACCCGTTTGCCCACGCGGCCAAAGTCAACGTCGAACTTGCCGTCCCCGCCGGATGGCGCGCAGAGCCGGCTGTGGGCGAGATTGAGCTCGAAGGAAAAGGCACAGGCATCATAAACTTTACCCTTCACGCGCCAAGCGATTGGCCTACAGCAGGCTTAGATGCCCGGCGAGTGCGGATCGCTGCGGATCTGACGGTCGCCGACCGGCGCTTTGGCCAGCACGCGGAAGCGCTGGTGAACGTCGTTTGAGCAGGTGAACGTCGTCTAAGTAGAACGCCCCCGCCGCCGAACAAGTGCGTTCGGCAAGCGGGGGCGCTTCGCGTCCAATTGCTTACGTAAAAGCAGCCGAGCCGGTCCCTACCCGACGACCGAAGAGGCCTCGGGGTAAAGCGGATACGTGGCGCACAGCTCCTTGACGCGGCCCCGCAGGCCCTCCGCTACTTGGTCCAGGCCGTTCTTGGCCGCGGCTTGCAGGGCTTCGTCGATGATGGCGCCGATCTCTTTCATGGCGTCCTCTTTCATGCCGCGCGTCGTGACGGCCGGGGTGCCGATCCGGATGCCGCTCGTCACGAAGGGGCTCTCGGTATCAAACGGGATCGTGTTCTTATTCACCGTCACGCCGACCTCGCCGAGGGCTGCCTCCGCCTCTTTGCCGGTAAGCCCGCGGGCCTTCACGTCGATCAGCATCAGATGGTTGTCGGTGCCGCCGGAGACGAGTCGGTACCCGCGGTTCATCAGCTCAAGAGCGAGCGCTTGGGCGTTCGCCACGATCTGCCGCTGGTAGGCGTTGAAGTCCTCCGAGAGCGCCTCCTTGAACGAGACCGCCTTGGCAGCGATGATGTGCATGAGGGGGCCGCCTTGCAATCCCGGGAACACGGCCTTGTCGATGTCCTTGGCGTACTCCTCCTTGCAGAGGACGAGTCCGCCCCGAGGCCCGCGCAGCGTCTTGTGGGTCGTCGTCGTCACAAACTGTGCGTGGGGAACCGGGCTTGGGTGAATCCCCGCCGCAACGAGGCCCGCGATATGGGCCATATCGACCATGAGCAAAGCGCCAACTTCGTCCGCAATCGAACGGAAGGCCTCAAAGTCGATGACCCTCGGGTACGCGCTGGCGCCTGCGATGATGAGCTTTGGCCGCTCCTGCTTGGCCTTTTCGCGCACGGCGTCGTAATCGATCCGCTCGGTCTCCTTGTCCACCTCGTACGCCACGATCTCAAACCACTTGCCGGAAAAGTTGACCGGGGAGCCGTGCGTGAGGTGGCCGCCGTGCGGAAGGCTCATCCCCATCACCTTGTCGCCGGGACGAAGTGTCGCAAAAAAGACCGTCTGGTTTGCCTGCGCCCCGGAGTGGGGTTGCACGTTGGCGTGGTCGGCTCCAAAGAGCTTTTTGGCCCGCTCGATCGCCAGCGTCTCGGCGACGTCGACGTATTCGCAACCGCCGTAGTAACGCCTGGCCGGCAACCCTTCCGCATACTTGTTGGTCAGGACCGAGCCTTGCGCCTCCATGACGGCCCGGCTCACAAAGTTCTCCGACGCGATCAGCTCGATCCCGTCGTTTTGTCTGCCGATCTCCTGCTGAATTGCGTTGTATACTTCAGGATCGACGTTTTGAAGCGCCGCCGACAAACCGCGGTCGACATGAGTCATCGATGCACTCGCCCCTTAGCGTCAAAGTCGTGTCGTTTTGAAAATCACCCTCCTATTTTCCCACACTTTGGTGAAAGGGACCAGAGCCTCGCGGGAAATCGTCGGGGCGGGGCGTTTCGACCAAGAGGTCGACCTTCGCCGCATCGACACCCCCGATCACGAGCGGGCTCGAGCGCTCGGCCGCAAACGCGTCCTCCACGACGACCTGCACGCGCCCGCGACTCGAATCGACGCGACGGACGGTGCATCCGTCGAGCCCGGCGCCCCACGCTCCGCTCGGATGTACGTAGACGTCGCCGTAACGCTCGCGCCAGCGCACGACCGTCACCGTCGCCGATCCCGTGCCCCAGTGAATCCCGGTGAGCGCTCCGTGCACGTCGGAGCCGGCGTGCGCCCAGTTTTCGTAAGGCGCTACGGGAAAGGTCGACCGCATTGCAGCAACGCCGCGGTCAAAGTACTCGCGCTTTTGGGTGGTCTCGAAGTACTCGAAGAAAACGTCTGCCGCATAGCATTGGCGGGCGTCGCTCCATTCGCCGTCCGTGTTTTGCGTGGCAAACCCGCCGAGGAGGTTGGGCGTAAGCCACGACGGCGACCAGACCTGTTGAAATAAGGCAAGGTAGTCGACCAAATACTCGCCCAAGTCGAGGTCCCGCTTTTCGCCCCGGATGCGGTACAGGCTCAAGAAACCAAGGCATGCCTGCATCAGCGAGAGCGCGCACTGAGGGTATTGGCGCGTCTTTGCGTCGTACATGTCGAGGGGCTTGGGAGAGCACGAAAAGAACGTCTCGTAGTCAAACCATTTGTGCCGGGGAACGATTTCCCGCCGAACGTAGTCGAGCGCCCGCGTCGCGGCATTCAAATATCGCTCCTCGCCGACCGCCTGGTAGAGCGCCAACAAAAACGTCGCACACCCGGCGGTCTCGGCGTTTTCGTCGTAAAGATACTGCTCTTCGGGCTCGAGGTCGGCGTGGTAAAAGGAAGGGATACATCCCGACTCGAGCTGGTTTTTGACCAAGAAGTCGCCCAGATTCGCGCAAAAGCGTTCCATCTGGTCGGCGAGGCCGTCTGACGCGCCGGACTCGATCAACGCCTCCCGCCACTTGAGGAGCCAATACCCCGTCCAGGCCATGTCAAACGTGTGGTAACAGTCGCGGATGCCCGCCCACGCGTTGTCCCGTTCCCAGTAATAGCGGCCCTTGCGAGGATCAAAGTAAAAAACGGTCGGAAACGCGCCCTCTTTTTGCGGCGCCTGCAAGATCAGGCGCACCGTCTTGATTGCCTGCTCCTCGAGCTCTCGATCATGCCACAAGCGGGCACTCTTGTACATGCCGTACGACGTCCGGGCGCTGTTGAACCAGTGGTTGAACCACGCGTCCTGCATTCCGTCCGGTCGCCACTGACGTCCCGGCACAAAGCGCCGATGGGATGAGAGCCCCGCACAGGAGACGCCATTCACGTCGACCTCAAAGTACTCATTGGCCGCATACTCTTTCCACGCGTGCCGCTCCCAGTCATCAAAGGGGCGCAGTTGCTGACCCGGCGCATCAGCGAGACGAGGCAGGAGCGACCGTTCGTACAAAAATCGCACAGGTTTGCGAAACGCCGACGCCGGCTCGAGGTCGTTTTGAGCAAACAGCGTAAACCCAAAAGAAAGGGTGCGGTTGGAAAGGCGGACCGTGTGATCTTTCCGATGGGAGTAGTAGACATGGTCTCGGATCTCCCAATCGAGGAAGCCGTACTCGATGTCGACCCCGTCGTCCCTGGCTTCGCAATCCATCGCCTGCTTGATCCTGCGAATTCTCTGGGCGCTCAGGCGGTCGATCTCAGCCACGAGAGCAAACCCAAGCGGTCCGCGCTGAGCGGCGATGACCGGGGAATGCAGTCGGTGGTCCCCGATGACATCGCCCTCCTTGGGAAGCAGGTTGGGCGTGTAGACAAAGTCGGGTGCGCCGCTCAGCGCAGAGTATCGCCACGTCGCCCGTTCGACCTCGACGGCGCGTTCAATCTCGATGTCGACCTCATAATGAAAGCTGTCCCACTCGGCGTCCGGCCGGATCGTCGTCGTGATGCGCCCGTTTAGGACATCGGCTTGAATGAGAATGCCGCCGTCCGCTTCACGCCATCGCACGTTGTCGACCTCGAGGTCTTGGATCGCCTCGTTCGCGCGCGCACGGTAAACGAACCCTCCGAATGCATCGCTCCGTGTCGTGGCAAGCGCGCTCCACGACTCGCCCGGTGCTCCGTGCTCCTTGACGTAAAGCGTCTCTTGAAAGCCCCTGTCGTGAAGCAACAGCTCGAGTTTCGCTTTGCCTGCAAGCAACGAAACGCGATGCGCCACATCCGCTCACCCTTATGTATTGATGTCACGCGCTCAAAGTCGATTACCCCGCCGGGACCTGGATTCGGTCTTGTTTGACGGCCGCTTCGAGGATCGCCTCGTACAGGAGCATCGTTCGATATGACGACGCGATGCTCGACTCCGGCTCCCGGTTTTGTTGAATCGCCGTCGCAAACTCGACGATCTCCCCCGCAAAGCCGGTCTCGATCAACGAGTCGCCCACTGAAGTTGAAAACGACGGCTTGTGCCAGAGGGCGATCCTGTCATCGACGAACGCGTGCAACTCCGTGGAGTTCTCGATCGTTGCAAAGTGATTCGAAGAGCCTGTGAGTTCCACCTTTTCCGTCGAGACGTTCCACGAGCGGTTGGAGGAGAAAGCCAGCGTGCCGACGGCTCCCGATTGGAAACGAAGCGAGATGGCATACGTCGACGGGTCGGGCGAGAATGCGTGCACCTCTGCGACCTCGCCGCCAAGGAACCGAGTCAAATCGATCAGGTGAATGGTGAAATCGAGGAGAAACTGGCTGCGAGGGTTGTCTGGATCGTTGCGGTAAAACCCTGAGCAGTAGTCGACGCTGAGCAGTGTAAGGCCGCCGCCCTCTTCCTCGATGAACTTCTTGGCCTTTTGATAGGCGGGCGCAAACCGCTTCTTAAAGGCCGTCATGCAGGTTTTCCCGGTCCGTCGGCTCACGTCCAGCACCCGCTTGGCATCGGCCGCAGTCACGGCCGGCGGCTTTTCGGTGTAGACGTGGAGCCCGCGCTCCATCGCCTCGATGGCCAGTTGCGAATGAATTTGAGGCGCGACACAGACGATGACCGCATCGAGGTCGAGTTCGTCAAACATCTTGCGGTGGTCGGTGTACACGCGCTTTCCCCCGAAGAGACGGGCGTTCTTCTCCGCTTTTGCCTGGTCCAAATCGCAAACCGCCTCGAGCGAGATGGGGGCGTACTTAAGACATGGGTAAATCCTTCGGCTCGACAAACCGCCGGCGCCGATAAATCCGATTTTGACAAGCGACATGAGCGCTCACTCCCCTATATAAGCTTTTGGAGATACTCCCGGCCCTCGCGCAAGTAGCGTTCGATGTTTTCGACGTCTTCCACCTCGATTTCGACGACGAGAAAACCGCCGTAGCCTAGCTCAGTGAGCTGGGCCATCAATCGAGCGTTGTCGATTTCGCCACTGCCAAAGGGCACGGATTGTTTGCCGATTTGGTCTTTGGTATGTACGAGCCCGATTCTCTTTGAAAACCTCTCGATGATGCCACTTGAATCGACGCCTGACGAGTGGAAGTGACCGATGTCGACCAAGACGCGCACTTGCGGGTGATCGATGCTTTGAAGCACCGTCTCGAGGTCCGATCGGTCTTGAAGCCGGTTGCCATGATGGTTGCCAAGGCAAAGCAGCACCGGTTCGCCGTCGACGTCCATACCGTCAATAAAGCCGGCGAGCTCGCTCACACCCTCGATCAACGCCTCCATATCCTGCTTTGATCGCCCGCCGCCCTTGAGGTTGACGATGCGGGCGCCAAGCGAAGCAGCAAACTCGATGCCGCGCTTTGCAGAGTCGACTTGAGCCCTCCGCTCGCGCTCGCTGCCCGCCCTGAGATTGGTCACGTTGAGCGAAGAAAGCGTCAATCCGTACCGCTCGAGCTGCTTGCGAACGACGCTCGGATCCTCCGTTTCAGGATCAAAGCGGCTGCCCGTCCACGTAGTGAAGTTTTCGAGATGCGCGTATCCCGCACGCTGAAAACAAGCAAGCGCCTCATCTCGACTCAAATGAGGCACGCAACAAGTACTCGCCGAAAGAAGCAACGCTCCTATTTCCTCCTCAAAAATCCGATTGGCTGCCGTCCCCACCTGCCGCCCCAACCTCGAATAGGCGGCGCCTCCTAAGATATCTTGTCTTTTCACATGTCGTAGTTCATTCCCTCGTCGCATAATCCTCCAGCCACACTCGAGCTTACTTGCAAATTGCTCGATCCATACGGACCCTGTCCCACGTCAATCAGCGCGGCCCCACTCATCAGTCCTCTTGTCACCCGAATGATGCTTTTCGAGTACAAGAAGCATGCGCCCCGAGCGACTGACATACGATCAAGGTGTCGGCGGTGTGAACGCGATGCCATCGAGCGATCCGAGCCGTGGGAGGCGTGGGACGTTGTGGACGGACGAGGCTAAAATCGTTGCCGGGATGGCCTTGTTTCGCCTCGTGGCAGGGAGCATCGAGGTGACGGCGGCCTTTCTCATGTATAAGTTTCAACGGGTCGAAACTGCGTTTCAAATCAACGCCCTGCTCGGGCTGATCGGCCCTCTCATGTTTATCGCCGTAAGCTCCTTGGGCCTGATCGGACTTGCGGGCCGCGTCTCCTATGTCAAGCTAGGCATGATTTTCGCAGGAGTCCTCCTCATCCTGCTCGCTGCAAGGCGCTAGCGAGGAAGGCATGGACGTTCCCACACCGTATGTAACAGGTGCGAGGGATGTCCATTGGCGGAAACGGATCTATATCAACCGATCAAAGAGCGCTTCGAAAGCGCAGGCTACGACGTCAAGGGCGAGGTCGACGGGTGCGACCTCGTCGCCGTGCGGGGCGGTGACATCGTCATCGTCGAGTTGAAACGAAGCGTGAACCTCACGGCCATTCTCCAGTGCATCGACCGAAAAAAGTTGACCGACAACGTCTACCTCGCTGTAGAGGCCCCGGCCAACCCAAGGCGAAGCAGGTGGCGCGAGGTGATCCGGCTCTGCCGCATGCTGGCGATCGGCCTCATCACGGTCTCGAGCCGCCGCCGCATCGACCCTGTCGAGATCGTTTGCGAGCCCGGGCCGTACAAGCCCCAGATGAACGGCAAACGCAAAGTGAGCCTCATCTCCGAATTTGAGCGGCGCAGCGGGGATCACAACGTGGGCGGAAGCACGCGGCGGCCGCTCGTCACCGCGTACCGAGAAGAGGCTCTACGCATCGCGGCATTCCTCGAACAAAACGGCCCCGCCCAGGTACGGGATGTGCGCCAAGGCGCCGGCATCGAGCGGTCCGGCACGATTTTGCGAGACAATTATTATGATTGGTTCGAACGGGTATCGCGAGGCGTCTACGAGCTTTCGCCTCGAGGACGGCAGGCCCTCCGTGATTACAAGGAGGTTGTCGCTCAACTGGCGAACCCTCTCCCAAGCGATCCCAAGCCGTGACGCCACCTGGCGGAGAGCGGCGTGCGGGAGCATTTCGCCCGATGTCGCCCCTTACATGAGCGTCCGAGCGGGAAGTTTCTTGAACATTTTTAATGTGGAGGTGGAGTCGATGGCAGTCCATGTAGGTCTCTCGGGTTGCGTAAGAAAGCTAGCACGTCTCAAATTCGACTATTGGGAGGCTCCTCGTGTACAAAAACGCCGAAGACATCCTTCCACAAGCGCTTTTGTGCGCGCTCCAGGAGTATTTTGAGGGCGAACTGGTCTACATTCCCGTACGGGGAGAACGAAAGGCGTGGGGGGAAAAAAGCGGCGCCCGCGTCGCTTTGAGGGCCCGCAACGACGAGATCAGGTCCCTGTACGCCCAAGGCGAATCCTTTGAGCGCCTTGCGGAGCGTTACCACCTGAGCGTCCACACGATTCGCAAGATCGTCCGGGGAACGAGGCGAAAACGCCTTTAGAGAAAGAGTGCCCTTGCCGCCGCCCCTTTGGAGCGCATATGCTAAGAGTGCGACGTCGCAAAAACCTCTATGGCAAGGGAGGTGGTTTTCGACAATGGTATCGAGCGAAAACCGGGAGGTGGCGCGGTCTTAACGACTGCGCCACCGATCGGGATCAGCAAGGCGGCGGGCCGTTTTTATGGGCTCGCCGCCTTTCCAGTTTCCGTGTGCTTTCCGTGGGTTTCGATCACACGCTTACGTCCGCGCGGTTCTGATCTTGGATTAGCGTCCGGGCACCCAGAGCCTGGGGCGGGCGGGGCCTCCGTCGTCCGGCTTGGGTCCTTGGGCCGGTCCGCTCCCCAGTTCGCCCTGCTCTGCGCCCTCTTCTTCAGGCCCCTCGATGCCCACCGCCTCGGCAAGGATCTGCTGCACACTTGCGAGGAGCTCGCTAAATGCAACCTCCGCTTCGACCACTTTGCGCACGTAAGGGTTGAAGGTCACCAGTTGGTACGCCTGTTGCAGCGACGCGACCTCCGCCTCGGTCGGCGCATGCCCTTGCATTACTTTCTGCTGCAAGGCGAGCTGCTTTTGCTGAAAGTCCCGCAACATGATCTTCGCGGCCTCGTGCTTGTCGAGCTCTTCACGGGCCTCTTGAAATTTCTTAAACTCGTCGGACTCCGCAAGCGCGTTGGCAAGCGCTTCGGCCTTTGCTTTTACTTCTGGATTGATGGGTCCCACCTCCGTGGCGTTCCTACCGGTCGTCATTTTATGTCGGATCAGTACCCATGTTCGAGGTCGACCCGGTTCTCCATCGGCGTGCCTTTGAGATATTGTTCGAGGTTGCGACAGAATATCGCTATGCTCCGGTCGGCGTGGTAAGGATTGGCGCCCGAATAATGGGGGGAGATGATCACGTTTTTCATCTTCCACAGCGGACTGCCTGCGGGAAGCGGCTCGGTCCCAAAAACATCGAGTCCCGCACCCTTGATCCGGCCGACTTCGAGCGCCTCGATCAGCGCCTCTTCATCAATCAATGATCCCCGGCCGATATTGATCACAAACGCGTCCGGTTTCATCGCCCAAATGCGTTCTCTGGAAAGGACTTTTTGCGTCGAGTTCGTCCCCGGGAGGCACAAAATCACAAAGTCGGAACGCTGAACGAGCAGGTCCACGCCTTCTTCGCCGTAAAGTTCGTCCACCCACTCCGGTTTGGCCGCAACGCGGCGCTTGACGGCGATCGTGTGCATTCCAAACGCCTTGGCTCGCTTTGCCACCTCGGTCCCGATATCGCCAAGTCCGAGGATGCCGGCGGTTTTGCCATAGAGCTCCCCCGCCCCTTCGGGCCTGCGCCACACGCCTTCGACCTGGCTTTGGATGGCCTCGTGCAGCTTGCGGCTCAATGCCAGCATCAGGCCGAGGACGTGCTCGGCGATGGGTATGCCAAACACGCCACTCGAATTGGTGACAACGATCCCACGTTCTCGCACAAGCCGGGAGC
Source organism: uncultured Clostridia bacterium (assembly GCA_964424335.1). GTDB lineage: Bacteria > Bacillota > Limnochordia > DTU080 > RSA5 > CAYRIY01. The sequence goes on along the minus strand of CAYRIY010000051.1, from coordinate 10,102 downwards.
GGACCGCCACATCTGCGCCTGCGCTGCCAAGGTGGATCCACTTTACCTTCTCGGCTGCCTTGAGTTGCTCCTCCCCGGGCCATCCGACGACGATATCGGCGTCCTTCAAAGCGCTTGCCGCCTCGCCCGCCGCAGGCCGTACCACCTCCACGCCAAACGTTCGAATGGCGTCGCCATGCTTTGTTTCATCGCCAAACAGCAAGCAAACCTTGAGCCCGCTCAACGTCCGTTTCGCTCCTTGCTCTCACCTTTGGATATCCAAAAAGTCGTCGCTTTCGTACGCAACCGTCGTCAGATCGACCCGGCGAGCGCCGCCATTTGCGCTTCGCTCCGCGGACTCCGCACGCAAGTAGCGAATCTCGAGGCGGTACGGCGGCGGGGGCGGCGGAATTGGCTTGACCCTATCCCTATGCGTGAGCGCCTCGAAGGCGCCCTCACGAATCATCGCCCGCGCCTTGGCCGGGCTCAGCGTCAGTGCGAGCGTCCGGCTGATCCCCTCTTTCACCGCCACCGTCACGATGTTGGGAACCATGGCTCGCGCTTCCCGGCAAGCCGCTTCATCCCCGGTGAGCATGACGACCGGGATGTCAAAGTGTCCCGCAAGGTAGGTGCGAAGGCCAAACTCTCCGATGGGAACGCCGTTTAGGCGCATCTCATCGATGTCGCGGCTCGAGTAGGTGTGGGCTAGGTTGCCGTCGGGCACGTTGTTCATGGCGTGCTGGCCGACGAACATGAGGGCGTCAAAGCCTCGGTCGAGCAAAAGGTTTTGCGGTCGGCCCCGGCCGTGCAGCAATTTCGCCTCTTCGTGGAGCTCCTCGGGGTTGATCGCCCCGGGGCCATGGCCGTCCCACACCACGATCTCCGTTGCCCCGGCCTCGAGCGCTCCGTCAACGGCGGCGTTCACCTCTTGCGTAAGCAGGGACCGGGCTTTCATGTGAAATCGACCGTCGGCGTACGAGTCGTCGATGAACGACGCAACGCCCGCCGAGCCTTCGATATCGGTCAGTATGTACACGCGCACGGACGGGTCGCCTCCAAGTTAAAGTTGCTAGTCAAAGTGGCCAGTCAAAGTTGCCAGGCAAGCGATGGATCCAGATCTTGGCTCACTGATTGCTGGTCGTCGTCACGGTGACGGCGGGAATGACGGTGGCGACGAAGATCGCTGCCTGCATTGCCTCAATGGCTTCTCGAGTCGCCTTCCCCGTCATTTCTCCGCTCACGATGCTCTTGATTCGCGCATGTTCCTCTTTCAACTTGCGCTTGTCAAAAACGCGAGGGAGCAGCTTTGCGTGGTGCGCGATCGAGAGAAGGACGACGGTCCTTGGATCGATATCCTTCTGATTGGTGAAGATCGCTTCGCCCAGCCGTTCAATGAGCGCCCTCTTTGGAGCCGCATCGGCCACCGGGTAGACGGTCCGTGGAAAGATGACGAGGATTGGTCTCTCCTCTGCCCGGAGAATCCTGCGATCACACAGCCGCTCGGCAATTCGCCGCTGTAGGCCTCTCATCCCGGAAATGCGGGAGACCCATGTGCGCAGGGGCGCTCGCCGCTTTGCCGCGGCAATGCGCTCGAGGCACGCGTCGAGGATCGGATCGCCGAGGGGCTCAGGGTCGATCAGCCGGACCAACCGACTCTTGCTCCCCTCCTCGATGCCGATGCGGTTCGCTAGGAGCAACTCGGCGAGCAGAGCGCCGCCAAAAACGTAGATCATCGGTACGTCGGCAGCTACGGTTCCCTTTTCATCTCGCAAAGCTAAGAGCATGACTTCTTCGTGGATGAAGAGCGTCTCATGGTTCCTCACGTCTGTCCCTCCCCTTTAAGAAAGCCACTACGGGTTATTTGGCCTAAAGCCACGCCAGATCCTGGCATGACATCAACCAAGCGGCGCGTAATTCAGATTACACAATTACAAAGTAATGACGTAACTGCAATTACAAATGGGGTGAGGCGGAGCAAGCCAAGAGAGATACTCGGGGGTAGCAATTGGGTGGGGTGTGGGAAAGCCGCTTTAGAAGCAGCCGTTGCGAAAAAATCGGGGCGGGCCGACGCCAACGGTCTCGACCCGCCCCAATTCCTCCTTGTCGTTACACGTGCTCTAGATATCGCTCTTTCATCAGCTTGAGGACCTCGTCACCCGGCTTGCTCCAGATCTCATCGTTGAAGATCTCGACCTCGATCGGCCCCGTATACCCGGCGACGTCGACGGCGTGCCGCAGCCTTCGCAGCTCGATGAAGCCGTCGCCCATCATCCCGCGCCCGCGCAGCATGTCAGGCGCGGGAACGATCCAGTCGTTTACGTGAAAGCCCAGGATCCGGCCCTTGGCGCGCTCGATCTCTCGGTACACGTTGGGGTCCCACCACACGTGGTACACGTCGATCACGACACCGACGTTTTCCGCCCCGATCTCGATGGCGATGTCATTTGCATGCTCGAGCGTAACGATGACGGAGCGATCCGCCGCAAACATCGGGTGCAACGGCTCAATGCCAAGGTTTACCCCTCGCTCGGCGGCGTACGGGGCGACCTCGGCGATGCCTTCGGCCACCATTTTGCGAGCGGCATCAAGGTCGTTGTTAGGAAGACCGCCGCAGACGAGGACGAGGACGTCCGTGCCCAGCTCCGCCGCTTCGTCAATCGCCCTGCGGTTGTCGTCGATTCGACGCCGGCGCTCTTCGGCGCTCTCGGCGGGAAACATGCCGCCGCGGCAAAGGCTCGAGACGCTCACCCCGGCTTCCCGCACGATGCGGGCGCTCTCCTTTAATCCTTGTTCCTCGACTTTGTGCCTCCAAAGCCCGATCGCTGGGATGCCCGCCCTGGCGCAACCCTCGACCGCCTCGCGCACACTCCACTTCTCCGTCGTCGCTTGGTTGAGGCTGAGCCGATCGATACTGGTCAAAGGCTTCATGCCGCCTGCCTCCTGTCGGTCCTAGTCAGTTATAGCGAAAGCTCCGGGATGTCGACCCACCTGCGCTCGGCCCAAGATTTTAGACTGAGCTCGGCAAGCTGCACGCCCTTGGCCCCGGCAAGGAAGTCCCACGGGAACGGCTCATCGAGCACGACGTGCTTTAGGAAGAGCTCCCACTGAATCTTGAACGCGTTGTCAAACAGCATGTTGTCGGGCACTTCCTGCCAATCGGCGTAAAAGTCGAACGGGTTGGGCACGTCCGGGTTCCAGACCGGCTTGGGCGTGACGGCCCTGTGCTGCACCTTGCACTCGCGCAGACCCGCGACGGCGCTTCCCTCGGTCCCGTCGACCTGGAAGCTCACGAGTTCGTCGCGGTGGACTCGCACCGCCCACGAAGAGTTGACCTGTGCGATGATGCCGCCCTCGATCTCAAACGTCGCATACGCGGCGTCGTCGGCGGTCGCGGCGTACACGTTCCCCTGCTCGTCCACTCGCTCCGGGATGTGCGTCACGCCGAGGCACGAGACCGAGTTGATCTTGCCGAAGAGGTTTTCGAGGACGTACTGCCAGTGGGCGAACATGTCCACGATAATGCCGCCCCCGTCCTCTTTACGGTAGTTCCATGAGGGGCGCTGCGCCGTCTGCCAGTCGCCTTCAAATACCCAGTAGCCAAACTCGACGCGAACCGAAAGGATGCGACCGAAGAAACCTCCGTCGATCAGCCGCTTCAGTTTCATCAAGCCCGGAAGCCACAGTTTATCCTGGACGACGCCGTTTTTGAGTCCGGCCGCCCTTACTTCGCGAGCGAGTGCTAGGCTCGTCTCGAGGTCGCTTGCAATCGGCTTTTCACAGTAGATGTGCTTGCCCGCTTTGATGGCGGCGCGCACGCCGTCCGCCCGCAGGTTTGTCGTCTGCGAGTCGAAGTAAATCGTATCGTCCGGGTTAGCCAGCGCCTTGTCGAGGTCCGTCGTCCAGCGCAGGCCGCCGTGCGCCTCGGCGAGCGCCTCCAACTTTTTGGCGTTGCGACCGACGAGGATCGGATCGGGAACGATCGTGTCTCCGTCCGGCAGCGGCACCCCGCCTTGATTGCGGATGGCCACGATCGAGCGGATCAGGTGCTGATTGGTGCCCATTCTACCCGTGACGCCGTTCATGATGACGCCTACTCGCTTCACGTGCCAAAACTCCTTTTCCCATTGATCTTTTGTTGGTTGGCGAGCCTTCGTTCTCGCGTTCGAAACGTTTCGATTCCTAGAGAATGATTCCTCCGTCGGCGCGTGGATTCCTTCTTCGCCCGTGCCCTAAAAATTTGTGGCTCTTACGAAGGGTACACTGATAACGCCATAAACGTGTAAAAACAGCCGAACGCCTCGAGCGCATCCTGCGCATCACGGCTCACGGTGAGCGGTCCGAGGCGCACCGCCCCAGGCATCATGGCCGCACAGTCCGCCTGCTCGGTCCTGGAAAAATCCACTTCGAGGCGGAGTGGCGTCTCCGGACGAAATGGCCGGAACTCGTCGAGGCGCCCCAATGCGCGCGCCGCGCCCTCACGAATGAGTCGCCGCACCTCGCCGTGGGGCAAGCTCTGTGCGCTAAGCTTGCTCAAAGCGTGCTTTACGACCACCGTTTCGACGTCTCCAAGCCCTTTTTTCACTTCGCTCGCCAGCAGATCATCCCCTGTCACCATGGCGACGGGCACACCGAAGTGCCCCGCGATCATGGCGTTTATGCCCCATTCGCCGACAGGCATCCCGTTGATGCGAACGCCGAGGGGATTGTGGTTCCACGTATGGGCGAGCACGCCGTAGCCGCCGCCCATCGTGTGATATCCGATGAAAAGGGCCGCGTCAAAAGTCTCGTCGATCCCCGCCATCATGCCCAAGGGCTTTAGCCTGCCGGAAATGAGCTGGGCTTTTGGATGAAGCTGGTCGTACACCATGTTGCGCATCGGACCGTGGGCGTCGTTCACGACGATTTCGTCGGCTCCGGCTTCGATCGCGCCTTCGATGGCCGCGTTGGCCTCTTGCACCATCCACTCCCTGGCCCGCTGGTAGTCGCTTTCCGTATTGCTCACCTGCTGCCAAGCCGCGACGCCGCCTATTCCCTCCATATCGACCGAGAGGTACACTTTCACCGACGATCACCCTCCTAATTTAGAAACCAAGCGTGTCTTCACGATATTTAGGAATGGTAAATTGTAGTTGCCAGTAATTACGCCAGCGACTCCAAAATCCTGTCGATTCGAAAATATTAGCTTTATACTCCGAGATTGCTGATCGCTCATCCGAAGGACTCCGAATCGTCCGTGTCTGCCTCAGTGTTTTTCGTTACCGTACTCGATTCAAAGGGCCGCCCACCCGACAAGTCCTGGGCGAACAGGTAGGCGCCATGGACAGGGAGGCGTTTGAAGCGGCATGGAGTTTGACGATGTGCACAACCCAACCCGCATCTACTACGATTCACCCGAATCAGTCGAAGCGCTCGAATTCCTACAGCAACTCATCCATCAGAATCGCGTGACGCCGGCGCCCGGCGAAGGAGGAGATTCGCGATGATGGCTCGGTGGTCTACAGGCGTCAGCCAGTTTGGCGCGGCGGACTTTCGCTTCGGCATGGTGCCTTACCCTAAAGGCCCCTCAGAGCGCGGCCAATATGCGACGGACTTCGCTACGTGGGTCATGCCATCGCGCAAGGAACCTCCAACCCGGACGCCGCCTGGCAATGGGTTTCATTCATTACGGGCCGCCGAGTCAACGAGGTCGAAGCGAGACTCGGGCCCGCCGTCCCCGCCCGTGGCCCGATTGCCGGCGACATCATGTGGCTTCCCGAAAACACAGTAAACCCCGAGATCATCTATGAGCTCCTCGATTGGGGCACCCTTAGGCTCCTCACCGTGAACCAAGCGGACGTTCACGCCATCATCAACCAAGAGCTCGCGCCCGTGTGGCGCAACGAACAAGCCGTCGGCATCGCGGTGGACGCGATCGCCTCTAGGGTAAACGCGCTGTTACAGCAATAGCGACCCTACCACACTGCGATTCCCCCTATGTTGCCAGGATATTGGCAGCATAGGGGGTACCTTTGTGTTGAATGGGAAGCGCCACAAGGCGTGACGGAGGTTGAGATCGTGGGAATCGAGCTGGTTGAACAGATGGGTGGCCATTACCGACGCCTCTTGGTGCGGGTGGACGAGCGGCCTGCATGGGCTTGGAATCCGGGAAGCGATGAGCGAGATTTTAGCCTCCAGCGCCCGACGGTTCACCCCCTTTACACGCCGGACGGAGTGCCTGTGACGGAGCACGGCGCCCACAACCGCGTGCACCACCGGGGCGTCTGGATCGGCCATGCCAAAGTGAACGGCGTCAACCTATTTCACGATGGCCCCGGCACCGGCCGCATCCGCGCCAGCGACTGGTCGCACACGGTCGCAAGCGACCGCTTGACGCTTTTCGCCGATCTGGTCTGGGAGAGCGAGTCAGACGAACCGATCGCGCGGGAATCGAGAGTGTATACGTTTTTTCCCGACCGTCCCTACGGAACGTTCCGCGCACACCGCCTCGACATCCGCTCGAGCCTCGCGGGAGAAGGTGGACGTGAACTGCGACTTGGCCGAGATTCACACGCTTTTTGCGGCATGCGCGTCGTCGACTGCCTCGATGAAGACGACGGCGGCGTCGTAGCAAACAGCGAAGGCCATACAGGCGAGGCCGAGGCCATGGGCCAAACGGCGCGCTGGGTGAGCTGCTCGGGGCGAGTGGGCCTCCAACAGGTCGGAGCTGTGCTTATGGTGCATCCTGCTTCTCCGCCTCAACCCTTCTTTGTCCGCAGCTATGGCACCATACTCGCCAACCTTTGTTTGGAGCGGGAGGTTGTCGTAGCGCCGGGAGAGGCGCTCGTCCAAAAGTTTTCCGTCATCGCGCATGACGGTCCGGCGGACCATGCAGCGATTGACCGGATGTGGCAGGATTTCGCAGACTCCGAACGCTAGACCGATCCCCGATCACCTTTTGACACAAAACGAGGAGGGTTAAGGATGGGCCTTTCGAGCGCCGCATCCGCAGGCATGAACTTATCGGCTCCCCGCCGCATCACACGAGGCGACACCATTCACCACCACTTTTATTTCACCAATTCGTCCTGGTCTTCCGACTCACGGTATCTATACTTCGTCGCCTACGACGGCCCCAATCCCAACCTCTTCCGTGCGGACTTGAGCTCAGGAGAGCCGGCGAGGATCGAGCGATTGACCGAACGCAACGACATCAACCCCTTCTCTGCTGCCGCCGATGACCAGGACGAGTACATCTACTTCACCGGCGGACGAAGCATCTTCGCGCTCTCACTCAAGAGCGGGCGCTCCGAAGAGATCGCGCACTTTCCAAACGGGTTTCCGTCAAATTGCAGCGTGAGCAGCGATGGACGCTGGGTAGCGACGAGCGTGCGCTACGGTGGTCGCCACAAGCTCGTGGCCGTGGATCGGCGCGACGGCAGCGTGAAGACCGTCCTCGAAGCCGAGCGGGCGATCGGCCACGTCCAGTTCTCCCGGAGCGCTCCCTATCAGATCCTCTATTCGGGCCCACCGGAGCAGCGCATCTGGGTCGTGGGTCTCGACGGCACCGGCGATCGGTTGCTCTACGAGCAAGACCCGGCCGACTGGATCGTCCACGAATCGTGGCTGGGGTCGGACAAGGTGATTTTCACCCACTGGCCCTACGCTTTGATGGGCGTGCACGTCAAGACCGGCGAAGTGTGGGAAGTCGCAAAGATCAATGCTTGGCACGCGTGCGCGGACCGATCGGGACGGGCCATCGTCTTTGACACGGTGCACCCCGACCGCGGCCTGCAGCTCCTCGACGTCGAGCGGGGCACGTGGCGCACCTTGTGTGAACCAAAAAGCTCCAGCCTCGGCTTTCAGTGGCGCGGGACAACCCCGGCCCCCAACGCTCCGGCGGACCAATCGATCTTTCGCGACGTGTTGCCGGGGATGCCGCCGCCCGCCCTCGATCGCTCCGAATCGACATACGGCCCGCAGTGGACGCACCCGCACCCAGCGTTCAGCCCAGACGGGCGACTGGTCGTCTACACTTCCGACACCGAAGGGTTTCCCCACGTCTACGTCACGGAGGCTGTCGTCGCATGATCGAGGTCCGGCAAAACCAGAGCAGATACAAGGTGTTTGTGGACGGTCGCTACGCACTCGGCTACACAATCGGCGCCTGGAGGCGGGATCGTCAGTTCGGCAGGCAAGTCGGGCGAAGGCGAGATCTTTGACCAGGAGGCGGATTGGGTCGATGCGTTTGGGACGATCGCAGGCGGGGTCGCGGGCGTTGCGGTCTTTCCGTATCCGGGTCACGAAAGACACCCGTGGTTTGTGCGGGACTACGGCATCATCACCGTCAACCCTTTTCGCCAAGCGCCATTCACGCTTCCACGAGGTGAGTCGCTCACGCTAAGCTGCGGATTTTACGTTCACGATGGCCACCCGAGCGAGGCAGACATATCCGGCGCGCTCGACGTGTACGCATCTCAGGTTGACCGGCCTTGACCATGCGATCGGAGCCTACTCATGAGTGCCCACTCGGCGGCGCGCACGACTTTCGAACGACGAGCGAGGCCTTCATCACCACAACCTGCTCTTCCATGGGCGCTTTGCCCTGAAGGCGCTGGACGAGCAATTCGCCTGCCGACGTGCCTAGAAAATAGGCCGGTTGTGCCACGACGGTCAAAGGCGGGTCCAGCAGACCCATCCAAGACTGGTCGTCAAAGCCGATTATGGAAAGCTGTTTTGGAATGTTCACGCCGCGCTCCTTGAGATACCGTAAAGCGCCTACCGTGCGCAAGTTGTTGGTCGTAAAGAGCGCCGTTGGGGGGTTATCGATGCCCATCAAACGCATGGCCCCGCGATAACCGCCTTCTTCTTTGCGATCATCTTGGTAGATGAGCTCCGACTGGATCGGAATGCCGTGCTCCTTGAGCGCCATCTTATACCCTTCGAGCCGTTCATTCGACGTCCAAATGCGCGTCGGCGCCGTGATGACCCCGATGCGGCGGTGACCCAGTTTGATGAGGTGCTGTACCGCTTCGTATGCTCCGCCGCGGTTGTCGACCGTGACACTGTCAAACCCCGACCCTTTCGGAGCGCGATCCAGCATGACGACGGGGATCTTCCGCTGGGTGATGTCCAGGAGGTAGCTCACGCCGTCCGAGGTAGTCGTCATGATGAGGCCATCGATCTGTTTGGCCATCAGGACGCGCAAGTATCGTTGCTCCTTCTCAACGTCTTCATCGCTGTTGCAAAGGATGACATTGTATCCCGCACGATGGCACACATCTTCAACACCCCGAATCACATCAGGGTAAAAGGGATTGGCCGTGTCCGACACCACTAAGCCAATCGTATTTGTCGATCCCTTTACCATGCTGCGAGCGATCGCATTGGGATGATAGTTCAATGCCCGCACGGCTTCCAGAACACGTCGGCGCGTCTCTTCACTGACATATCCGTAGCCGCCTACCACTCGGGCAACTGTTGCGGTTGAGACCCCTGCGTATGCAGCGACATCCTTGGCCGTCGTCACGTTCCACGCTCCGTTTCTGTACACGTTATCACAATGTCCACCTAAACTAAGCGCTTTGATTGTCCGCTTTGCCCCAGCATTCGGATTAATTCTAATTTCAGAAAGGAAATCCCTCCCGCGGGCAGAATCCCCAGATTTATGAGAGCGTTATCACATTTCGGTTCATTGCGCGATCGTGTTTGCGATCGAGCGTCCCTAAAACGATTGGCCGATCGCTCTAGTCGATCGCCGGGAAAGGAATGATGGCTATGGGTGGTCCGCTCGGGGGGATTTTCCACCAACGATCCGTTAGGACAAAGCGGATCTCGAGCTTCGATCGATCTGGGGGAAATGCGGATCGCATCACCGTAAAGGCTCATGCGACCGCGACGATTGCGGAGATGTCGGGAGCGGGCGTGATTCGCCACATTTGGATGACGGCGGCATCCCGCGACCCAATGTTTGGGCGAAACGTCATCATAAGGATGTACTGGGACGGAGAGGATGACCCGAGCGTTGAGTCGCCGATCGGTGACTTCTTTGGGCAAGGCTGGGGCGATTCGTACAACTTCGCATCGCTTCCAATCGCTGCTGCCCCCCACGACGGACACGGGTGGAACACTTACTTTCCGATGCCCT
>CAYRIY010000050.1:0-25792 GCA_964424335.1 uncultured Clostridia bacterium | reverse complement strand
GGCGCACACCAGATGTCGTACACACCTGGAATCGTGAACGTATATGACCAGCTTGTCGCGATCGGCATCACCGGCGACGAGAAGGGCTCGACGCCGTCCGGCACGCGTTGGGGCTTGCCGTGGAGCGGGTGATAGGCCGTGACCGTATGGTGCGGTGAGAGCGCTAAAAATACGACGGTGTCGCCGGGTTGGATGTAAAGACCGGCGGGCTCGAAGTAAAATTCCGGGATCGGTTTGCCGTCAACCGGACTGATCAAGAGCTTTACCTCGTGCACCTCAGCCGCGGCCGTTGCCGTCGCAAGCGCGAGCACGGCCAAACACACAACCAAGACACTTTTTACTGACATTCGCAAGTTTTACTTGCCACCCCATTATTTGTATTTCCCTAACAATAGGACAAGAAAGACCTTGCGTCAAGCTCGACTTTAGCTTGCGGCAACTTTTTCTCACGATCAGTTAGACGCTGCGCCCTCGCGAAGAACGGTCGGGACGATTGCCTGGATATTCTCAATTGCCTCCGAAAGCGATCTGCGTTCTGCAACAAAGTCGGCCACCTGCGTGTTCATCACCCGAAAGGCCTCCGGCCAGTTGGCCACTTTGGGGTAAGAGTGAGCATACGCCGTCGCTTCAACGAAAACTGCCTTGTTGGCCGGCGGTTCACCCGGAACGATGAAGGCGTCGGAGAGAGCGACCGAACGCCGAATCGGAAACTGACCAAGATCCCGGCCGGAAACCGTCTGAACGTCAGCCGAGGCGAGAAACTTCACGAACTCGAAAGCCGCTTCCTTCTGGTCGGAGGTCGCCATGACCCCCATCCCTTGCCCCGCCGCAAGCGTGGATCGCCCGCCGGAGTACGACCTGGGCATGTGGGTAACATCGAAATCCGTCAGCCACTCACCGCTTGCGCTATCTTTGAAGAATGCGCTGGGCGCCCAAGCGCCGATCGGGTAGAGCGCGATCTTTCCGCCGGCAAAGGCTGCGGGTGGGTGCGGAAAGCCAAAGCGCGCCGCTTCGCCCCAAGCCATGTTGACGTCGGGCTCCCCCATCGCCTTCCAAAACTCGAGCGCCTCCAGGGCCTGTGAGGTGTGAAGCGCGGGCGACACTCCGTCGTCGGCGATGAGCTGTCCCCCGTTCGCCCACACATAGGTGGCCCAGTGCGAGTGGCCGTTGGCAAAACCATACTGGTCAGGTTGTCCGTCGCCGTCCTGATCGACGGTGAGCCGCTTGGCCGTATCGTACATGCTTTGCCATGTCAAAGAATCGTCGGGATACGCCATCCCCGCCTCATCAAACATCGTCCTGCTATAGAACATGGCGCTAATGTCAAAGTCGAATGGAAACGCGTACTGCAAACCCTCGCGCGTCTGCCAAAGCTCGAACGCGGACGGGAAGATGTCGTCATAGTCGTACTGGGCGTCGCGCTCGATGTAGGGGCCGAGGTCCGCAAAGACGCCGAGCAGCGAAAGTTCCGTCCCCCAGTCGGAGCTGACCGCTGCCACGTCAGGCGCGACACCGCCTGCAAGACCGAGGATCAACCGCTCTTTCAACTCCGCCCAGGCCACCATCTGCCGATCGACTCGGATCCCTGTCTCCGCCTCAAATTGATCGATCAACGGGTCGATCACCTGTTGCCTTTCGGGCGTGTTCCAATGCCAAAATGTGATGGTCGTTTGAGCAAATCCGATCGTGCCGTACACAAACACAAATGCAAGTGCCCACACCAATGCAAAACGCCTCATTACGCACCGCCTCCCATTTTTAAACTGAAGTAGGTGACAGATACTTCAGCTTATTTTGGAAAGGTTCCTTCCCAAATTTGGCATGTATTGTAATAATTTCTACTAATGGTGGGCGCAAGGTAGGTGAACGCCGGGGGAATTCGGCCGGGGCGCTGTCCCATCATGACGGCGCCCCGATTTGTCATGAAAAATCTTAGTCTGGCCGAGAGGCGAGAATCGAGGTGGACTCGGAGTCAAAATCCGCGAGCGTCGGTGTTTGAATGGTTCCTTCGGGCCTGAGGGCCGTCCGTCGCTCGCCGGGGTCTGACGCATCGAACACGATCGCAAACTGGATCTCGTACATGCGATCGTACGGGCGGAACGTCACAGCCGACTCCGCAAGGCGCAGCGCGTAGGCGTCGAGATCGAGCATGCCCGAAGTTCGAGCGAGCCGCAAGCCCGCAACGCTCCCATCCACCTCGATGAGCGCCGCCACGCGCACTTCCGCCATGTGCCCGTCAAATAGGCCGACGGCACGTTTGGGAAAGACGGATACTGCGTGATCCTCGATCATCTCGGCCGCAAAAGGAGTGCGCCGCTTGAGAGGCTGGGGCGAGCCGGTGGCTGCGAGCAGGGTTGAGCGCAGGTGCTCGATGTCGATCTCATCCCAGACGCCGAGCGCTTCGAGTTCGGCCCGCGCGTTCTCCATGGTGGTGGTGCCAAGTCCGTAGATGTCGGGATGCACCTGTACATACGAAAGGCCACGCTCCGAGTCGTGCCAGATCTCGACCGTGTTATATTCGAGGCGCACAGGCGTGCCGATCCCGACGAGCCTTGCAAGTTCCTCGACATCTTCGTTTCTAAGGCGAATACACCCCGAGGAGACTGCCTTTCCTATACTGTCAGGGTTGTTGGTGCCATGGATTCCGTATCCGGGAAAACCGAGACCGAGCCACCGCGTGCCCACCGGATTATCCGGGCCGGGGGGAATCGGCTGAAGCCCTCGCCGCCACCAGTCCGGCGGATAGTACGTCGGATCGTGCACCTTGTTGATGATCTCTGTTGGACCAAGCACCGATGGTTTCAAGGACTGACCGACCCCGACCGGGTAGGATCTGATCACTTCGCCGTTCTCGTATAAAAAGAGTCTGTACGCAGGAATGTTAATGACGATTTCCCGCGCCGGGTTTGCGCGGGCGGCGAAAATCGGCTCTCCGAAGAGCGATAGAGCTGCGAAGACGGCAATGCTCGTTTGGACCGCGCGCACAACGGAGGCCCAGTACGGCCCCTCTTGGGTGAACGGCCATCGCCCCGCCTTACCCCAGTGGTACATCAACTGCTCCCCCCAAATGTTGTTCGGCCGAAAACGCGCTGCTTTCCTCGAAGTGCACCCTATTTAGAGTATTCTACCATCCCATCGGATGACCCTCCGACATGATCCTTTCACGAAAGTTTCACACCCGGTCTACTCCACCTCGCGGCCGACGTTTCCGGTCGGCCTCGTGCAGTACCGCTCTCTTACATTTTCGGCATACGTTTCCAGGTTATCGCGCCAAATCGAATGGCAATATATCGCGGAAATTGCACTTTGGGAGGGAAAAGCTGAATGTTTTACCACGACAAGCGGTTGCAATACCACGCCAAACCGGACAGGCCGGACCCCGTCTACGCCAAGAAGCTGCAAGAAGTGCTCGGCGGTGCGTTCGGCGAGATCACGGTGATGATGCAATACTTGTTTCAAGGGTGGAACTGCCGCGGGCCTGCCAAATATCGAGACATGCTCCTGGACGTCGGTACCGAAGAGATCGCGCACGTTGAAATGCTCGCTACCATGATTGCCCGCCTTCTTGAAGGCTCTCCGGTCGACCAAGATGCCGCTGCCAAGGAAAACCCGGCGGTAGGAGCCGTGTTGGGCGGAATGAGCCCGCAACACGCCATCATCTGGGGCCTTGGGGCCAGTCCGAACGACTCACAGGATTTTCCGTGGACGGCGCGTTACATGATCGCAAGCGGCAACCTACTCGCCGACTTCCGCTCCAACTTGGCAGCGGAATCGCAAGGGCGACTGCAAGTTGCACGGCTCTATGAGATGACATCGGACACAGGCGTGCGGGACATGCTCTCATTTTTGCTGGCCCGCGACACCTACCATCAGCGCCTGTGGATGGCCGCCATCGAGGAGTTGGAAGCAGAAGGATTGGAGTCCACTCCCGTTCCAAGCGCCTTTCCCAAGCATCTCGAGCGCAGTGAGAACAGCAGCCAGTTCTGGAACTTCTCAAACGGCCAAGAGAGCTTTCAGGGCAACTGGATGAAGATCGAGGTCGACAATAAGCCGATCGAATACGTGAACGATCCCAAGCCATTAGGAGATGTGCCCGATCTGGGCGTCGGCCATCCAAAGGTGTACGACACGCTCAAGGAGCCCGTGCCGGTCGGGGTGAACGGAAGCAGGGTCTAACTTGGTCCGCGGGTCGACGACGTAATGCTGAAGACATAGAATCAGAAGCCTGGGCAACATGGCCCGAGCTTGGCGTCGCGAGACGCGGGCCGTCAAGCTCGGGCTCATCTTCAATCTATGGTCTCTCGCGCAGAGCGCGCGCGGTCGACACGTACGCTTGTTCGAGCGCTTCTTTCTCGTCCGGCGACAACGATCCGTCCGAGAGCCTGGCGCCAAGTTGAGCCAAACGATTCTCGAGCACCAAAGTCTCCTCGTGGGGACGCGCCGATGCGGACCTGGGCGATTGCTCGCGTTTTTCGCCGACCGCGTCGAGCTTTGCGATCCCGTTACGAAAACGCAGCGCTTTGTCGGCGATCCGGAGAAAGGATCGGTCGTGCGTCGCAAAGACGACGGCGCCCGGGTATGTCAGGAGCGCCGCCTCGATCGCCTCTCGAGACGGGACGTCCAGGTGATTGGTAGGTTCGTCCAGGATGAGGAGATCGGTGTTATCGAGCACGAGTTTGGCGATGGCAACGCGCGTGCGCTCACCATGGCTCAGCGTTCCGACCTTTTGAAAGACCCGGTCGCCGGGCAAGCCCAAACAAGCAAGCAACGTGCGCAGGATCGTCTCGTCGCGCTCGACCTCCTTCAACTCCTCGAGGATGCTCGATTCATCGCGCAGGTCGTCTCTCCCCTGCCGCATGTACGCCCAGCGGCCGGCGCGCCTCACCTCGCCGCGATCGGGGCGCTCGAGGCCCATCATGATCCGGATCAGCGTACTTTTGCCGCATCCGTTTGGTCCGACCAACGCCAGCCGCTCGCCCCGCACAAGCTCAAGTTGCACATCGTGAAAGAGCGTCCGGTCACCATATCGCTTTTCCACTCCGCTCATCCAGAGTAAGCGGCGTTGCCGACCGTCATCTGCCTCTAGCCGCAACCGCATCTTCGGAGCCTCCTGCGGCCTTTTCGGTCGTTCGAGCAATAGCCGATCGATTCGGCGTTCGAGCGCCACGGCGCTCTTTGCTAGCCTCGCAGACTTCCCGGAGTAAAAGTCCCGCCCACGCTTTGGCCCGCTGTCGATGGAGCGGGCCTGGGCCTTGCGGCCTTCAAGCGCCTCCCGCAGTTGTTCCACCTTGCGCGTCGCAGTTTCAAACCTCGTCCTTTGATCTTTTCGCTCGCGCTCCTTTTGATCGAGGTAGGCCGAGTAACCACCTGGGAAAAATCGCCCCCTGCCGCCCTCGAGCTCGAGGATGTGCGTGCAAACCCGCGTCAAAAGTTCCCGGTCGTGCGATACGACGATGACTCCTCGCTGAGCGCGCCGCTGCTCCATCAGGTACGACTCAAGCCAGGTGACGCCGTCGATGTCCAGGTGATTGGTGGGTTCGTCGAGTATCAAGAAGTCGGGATTGCATGTCGAAATGGCCGCCAGGCCTGCACGTGTCCGCTCTCCGCCGCTGTACGCCGCAAAGGGGCGGTCAAGGTCACACTTGTCCAGGCCAAATCGGGAGGCCACAGCGATCACCTCGCCGTCTGACAACGCCGCCTTTGAACGGACGTAACTTCTCATGGAACCTTCGTAATGCTCGGTCTGGGCAAGATACCCAAGAAAGAGTCCTGGTTCCCAAAGGACTTCGCCTGAATCGGCTTGGTCAAGACCTACGAGGAGTCGGAGCAGCGTCGATTTCCCGCACCCGTTGGCGCCGATCACGCCAATGCAATGTCCGCGATCAGCCGTAAAACTTACATTAGAAATGAGGATGCGAGACTCGATGCTCTTTTCGATATCGTTCACTCGAAGTGCCGGCACGTAGGATCACACCTTCCCTGTTAAAGACAAAAAGCAGCGAGAAAAAACCTCGCTGCCCGAAAGGCCGATCAATCCCGTGGATGCCGGATGCGAATCACACATAGGCGGGAGTCATTTTGCGATCGTATCGGGAGAAACGGCCTTTATCGACTGGAACACGTGCGCGTGAGCGCCATACCCGGCGATGCTACGACGGGCAGCGAGGTGCAGCGGAATGCCGAAGTAGCTCCGCCGCTTGCATTCATCCTCGAAATGGGCTTACGCAAGGTTCCACATGGCCGTATTGACGCGATCCTCCCGTGCACCGTGTCTCCCGCTCACTTTTCGCGGGGCTCGGCGCGATCCTAACACATTCACGCGCTCGGGCGCAAGGGGCCCTTTCTCCTTCTCAAGTCGACGTCGCAGGTTGAGGGAGGGATATGGCGTAACCTATATCATCCGTAAGAGGACTGGAGGAATGGAAATGATCATAACCACAACGCCAAACGTCGAGGGCCGAAGGATCGAAGACTACCTCGGAGTCGTCGCGGGCGAAGCGATCCTTGGAGCAAACGTATTCCGTGACATTTTCGCCGGTCTGCGAGACATTGTCGGCGGGCGCTCGAGCGCATACGAACGGGAGCTCGAAAACGCTCGAACGATCGCGATGGACGAACTGCAGCAAAAGGCCCGTTCCTTGGGCGCAAACGCCATTGTCGGCGTCGACATCGATTACGAGGTGGTCGGCGCCGGCGGCAGCATGTTGATGGTCTCCGCAAGCGGCACCGCGGTAAGACTTTCGAGCTGAGCCTTGCGCAACCTAACGAATCGCCCATAATCGTCTACCCAAAGGCAAGAGGGTCACTTTGGGGGGTTGCCGCTGTATGGACCAATCATTCTGGCAAGGAAAAACCGTATTGATCACGGGCGCGTCGTCGGGAATCGGCGAGGCGTTGTCGATCCACCTCGCCCGGCTGGGCGCCCGCGTCGGCATGTTCGCTCGAAGGAGCGAACGCATCGAACAGCTCGCGCAGCGCATCGGCGACGAGCGCGGCTGGGCGATTGCGCTCGCAGGCGACGTCTCTCAGCGTGCGGATGTCCTGCGGGCCGCCGATCGGCTGGCGACTGCGAGCGGGCCGATCGACGTCCTCGTCGCGAACGCCGGCCGAGGCATGCACGGTGAGAACGAAACCGACGGCAACTTGGTTCGCGAAGTGTACAGCGTAAATTTCTTAGGCGCGGTCTACGCACTCGAAGCCGTCCTTCCATCGATGTTGTCCCGTGGCCGGGGCCACGTTGCGGCCATCTCGAGTGGCACGGCCCTCCTGCCCAAGCTCGCCGCCAGCCCCACGTACGCCTCGAGCAAAGCCGCCATGGGCCGCTACTTTGAGAGCTTGGGCCGGGAGCTCCGCCTCGAAGGAATCTCGGTCACGGTCGTCTACCCAGGATTTGTGCGAACGGAAATGACCTCCGGTCATGCCTGGATGCCCTTCGCACTCGAGGCCGACCGCGCGGCACGCCTGATCGGGCGGGCAATCGAGCGCGGCCGGCCTCGCCTCCTCTTTCCTCGCAAAACCTTTTGGCTTGGCAGGCTCGTGCAGCAACTCCCGATCCGATACCAGTTGCGCGGCCGCAATCGTTTCTCCGGAAAACCTCAAAAAAGCCCTTGACCCTCACATTGTGTGAGACCTTAAAGTGGGGACTGCCATGATCAGTATCGGAGACTTTGCTAGGCTCGGACGCGTGTCCGTGCGCATGCTGCGCCACTATGACGAGATTGGCCTATTGCGGCCTGCCGAGGTCGACGCTGCGAGCGGCTACCGCTACTACGAAGCGAGCCAGCTCAACCGGCTTAACCGCATCATCGCACTAAAAGATCTCGGCTTTACGTTGCAGCAGGTGCAGTCGATCCTCAATGAAAAGCCCAGCGTGGACGAGCTAAAAGGGATGCTCCGAATGCGGCGCGCCCAGCTCGAGGCCAAAGTCGCGGAAGAAGCGGCGCGGCTCGCACGAGTCGAAGCAAGGCTCTCCATCATCGAAAGGGAGGGGCTTATGCCTACACTCGAAGTGATTGTCAAAACCGTCCCCGCCGTAAGAGTCGTAGAGATGCAAGATGTTGCGTCCAGTTACGAGCCGCAGTCAATCACCCCGGTCGCCGGACCGCTCTTTGACCGGCTCTGCGATCGAGTTTTCGGCTCGGGAATCAAGCCCGCGGGCCCGCTCATCGCATACTACGAGCCGTCCGACGAGGGCGTCATCGTGCACGCCGCGGCGCCGGTCTCACCCGAGCTCGACGAAGCGACTGCTGCGCTCGGAGACGATGTCAAGTTCGTCGACTTGCCCGAAATCGAAGCTGCGACCGTGGTGTACCACGGCTCACTGGACAACGCCGACCAGGTAGTCCAAGAGCTCGCCCGGTGGATCGAGACGCACGGGTACGTCGGCAGTGGATACGCTCGAGAGGTTTATCTCGATGCATTCGGACCGCGCGAGCAGTGGGTGACCGAGTTCCAAGAGCCGATCAGGGTTGCCCGGGCGCAGCAAAAGTAGCCTCATCACGACCCATGGGCCGCGCTAGGACCGCGGCCCTCTCCTCCCCCCCATCCGTCCGTACCCATCGTCCGTATGCATCGCTTACAAATCGGCGCCGCACGGCCGCTCCATGGCACGCCTGATGAAATCCAGAAGTCGCGTCGTGGTTGCAAAACTATACTGCAGGATCGACAGTGAAAAGACAGAACCCTCGTAGTACGCACACGCTGCAGGAGGTTTGACCATATGCCACCGTATCGCTCTCGAACTACGACGCACGGGCGCAACATGGCCGGGGCCCGCGGGCTTTGGCGCGCGACCGGTGTCAAAGACTCAGATTTTGGCAAGCCGATCATTGCCGTGGTCAACTCGTTCACTCAATTTGTTCCGGGCCATGTGCACCTAAAGGATCTTGGTCAACTCGTCGCCCGAGAGATCGAGGCGGCCGGAGGCATTGCAAAGGAGTTCAACACGATCGCCGTCGACGACGGGATCGCGATGGGCCACGACGGGATGCTTTACTCCCTGCCGTCACGTGAGATCATCGCGGACTCCGTGGAGTACATGGTGAACGCGCACTGCGCCGACGCCATGGTTTGCATTTCGAACTGCGACAAGATTACGCCCGGAATGCTCATGGCCGCCTTGCGCCTCAACATTCCCGCCGTGTTTGTATCCGGTGGTCCCATGGAGGCGGGTAAAGTCGTCCTTCAAGGCGAATCGAAAGCGGTCGACTTGATCGACGCAATGGTCGCGGCGGCAGACAAGAGCGTATCCGACGCAGACGTGATGGTCATCGAGCGCTCGGCATGCCCGACGTGCGGATCGTGCTCGGGGATGTTCACCGCAAACTCGATGAACTGCCTCACCGAGGCGCTCGGTTTGGCGCTCCCCGGCAATGGCTCTACCCTAGCCACCCACGCCGACCGCAGGCGGCTGTTTTTGGAGTCGGGCCGACTCATCGTCGACCTTGCAAAACGATACTACGAACAGGACGACGAGAGCGTCCTTCCCCGGTCGATCGCGACCTTCACCGCCTTTGAAAACGCCATGTCGCTCGACATCGCGATGGGCGGATCGACCAACACGGTATTGCATCTCCTTGCCGCGGCCCACGAGGGCGAGGTCGATTTCACCATGGCCGACATCGATCGCCTCTCGCGGCGAGTGCCCGTCCTTTGCAAGGTCGCGCCGGCTGTTCCCGACGTACACATGGAGGATGTGCACCGAGCCGGCGGCATCATGGCCATCCTCGGCGAGCTCGATCGCGCCGGCCTGATTGATACCTCTACCGGCACCGTGCATTCCAAAACCCTCAAAGAGGCGCTCGAAAAGTGGGACGTCCTACAGACGACCGACGAAAAAGTCAAAGAGTTTTACATGGCGGCTCCCGGCGGCGTCCCCACTCAAGTTGCCTTTAGTCAAGATCGCCGTTACGACAGTCTCGATCTCGACCGTGAAAACGGCGTCATCCGAAACAAGGAGCATGCCTACTCGCAAGACGGCGGACTCGCCGTCCTTTATGGCAACCTCGCTGAGGACGGGTGCATTGTCAAGACGGCTGGAGTCGACGAGTCCATATTGAAGTTTTCAGGCCCTGCTCGCGTCTATGAAAGCCAAGACGCGGCCGTGAAAGGGATCCTCGGGGGCGAAGTAAAACCCGGCGACGTCGTGATCATCCGATACGAGGGCCCGCGGGGCGGCCCCGGCATGCAGGAGATGCTCTACCCGACCAGCTACCTCAAGTCGAGGGGCCTTGGCAAGTTGTGCGCGCTCGTCACCGACGGACGGTTCTCCGGTGGCACGTCGGGGCTCTCGATCGGCCACGTGTCTCCGGAAGCGGCTGAAGGGGGTACGATCGGCCTGGTGCAAGAGGGCGACACGATCATGATCGACATTCCCAACCGACGCATCCACCTCGACGTGGACGATGCCGAACTCGCAAAGAGGCGAAAAGCTCAAGAAGAAAAAGGTTGGCGACCTGCCCAGCCGAGAGAGCGCCAGGTTTCTAAGGCGTTGAAGGTGTACGCTTCGATGACGACGAGCGCCGCCAAAGGCGCGGTGCGGCGCGACCTTGACTAACGCATTAGCATAACCTACAGCTTCCCAGCAAAAGGGCATCCGCTTGGCGGATGCCTCTTTGCTGCTTTATACGTCACCGGGAGGAAATCGACACTCAAAACGGGTCGCCTTTGCTCGTGTATCCCCAGAGCATGGTGATCGACCTCGGCGGAGGCCCCTGGCCATCGCCCGCTTCGTCAATGTCGTCGACGAAGTGCGTTTGGAGATGAACCGGGTATCGAGCTTCCCCCACGATGGTGACGATCAATGAAGGCGAGTCGACTTTAAGGACGACTTCACACTGAACGTCCTTTAGGCCGACCTCATCCAAGATCACGGACTCCTCCTGAGGAGCGATCTTCGCTTGATCTTCTGTGACCTCGACGAGTTGATCCCCCAGGAACTTTTTTAGGACGTAGGCCACGTTGGCCGCCTGGATGCCGGCATTCAGCACGCTGATGTTGATGCCGTACCTCTGGCGATCCTCGACAGATCCTGTTGTAAATTGAAGAATCATAGAATATAACCTCCCGAGTGATCAAGGGTCGAACTCATGGTATGCCGCACCGGAACGGCGGACATAGGGAGGCTCTACCGACATTTCCCGCACTCGGCCAAGGCCAATTGATCAAATCGCCTGCGATCGCCTTCACTGAAGGCGTTTGCTGACGATCGCAAATCCATGTCGATTCGTCTTGAATTCGTATCCCAATGAACTGTAATTGGCATCGCCGGGCCGCGCTCTGCGCACGCTAACGATCGATTGAAGGTCACCAACTCAAAAGTAGCGCCCCCACCCACAAAATGTTAGATTCGAAGGGGGACGCGGGATTACGAGAAGATCAGAAAGGTGAAATCATCATGAGCGAATCGACGCGTGTCCGGCTCGACACGCCGTTTACATTGAAGAATCTGTCGCTTAGGAACCGAATCGTCATGGCCCCGATGTGTCAGTACTCGGTTACGGCCAAAGACGGTCGTCCAAACGATTGGCATTTCGTTCACTACGTATCGAGAGCCGTCGGTGGGACCGGTTTGATCATCATGGAAATGACCGATGTGGAGCCCGACGGACGAATCACCGACTTTGACCTCGGGTTGTGGTCGGACGACCAGATCCCCGCCTTTGCGAGGATCATTTCGGAAGTCAAGCGCTACGGCGCCAAGATTGGCGTACAGATCGCCCACGCGGGTCGAAAGGCAAAAGACGCCGAGACGCCTGTCGCCCCGTCGGCCATCCCGTACGATTCGGACTCCAAAAATCCCAGAGCCCTTACAACGAGCGAAGTCGGGCTCATGGTGGAGAAATTCCGCAGCGCGGCCCGTCGGGCGATCGAAGCCGGCGTCGACACGATCGAGCTCCACGGCGCGCACGGGTACCTCATCCACCAGTTTCATTCACCGCTTACCAACCGGCGCACTGACGTGTACGGCGAGGATCGGGCAAGGTTTGGGGTCGAAGTGATCGAGGCCGTGAAAAGCGTGATGCCCGAGGGTATGCCGCTCCTTTTTCGCATCTCTGCCGTCGAGTACGCCGAGGTCGGCTACGATCTGGCCTATAGCACGGAGCTTTGCAGACGGTACAAAGAGGCCGGAGTCGACATGTTTCACATATCGAGCGGCGGCGAAGGAGCGCCAGGCCCAGGGCGAGGCCCCGGCAACTACCCCGGCTATCAATTGCCGATGGCCCGCTCGATCAGGCAAGCCCTTCAGGCGCCCGTGATCGGAGTCGGGATGCTGGACGAACCCAAGCTCGCCCAGTCGGCGGTCGCAAACGGCGATGCCGATCTGGTCGCCGTCGCGCGCGGCATGCTGCGCGACCCATATTGGGCGATTCACGCTCTGCAGGCCGTCGGCGGATCATTCACGCCACCCAAGCAATACGTCCGCGCCTTTCCCTAACGCTTGGAACGCGTCAACCAGCAGGCGCTCACCAATAAATGTCAAAGTTACCCAAGAGCCTTGATTGAACCGCATGAAAACTAAGGTGTGATCCGACGTGGCACATAAGTTGAGACTCCCGTTACTCTTGGTCCTCCTCCTTGCGATGATGATCCCGGCCACCAGTCTATCCGCAGCCGCCCAAGTCAACGAGGCGCCTGATCGTATTGCGGTCCTTCCATTTTGGGTTTTTGACCAACAAGGAAATGTCATCCCTCAAGCCGTCGAGACCGACCTGGCACGGCTATCTTCCGTTCTGCCCCGTGCGATCGCAGGGCGGCTCGTTCAAACCGGCCAGTTTGAAGTGCTCGACCATCCGCTCCTCGAATCGAGGGACGCCGTACCGGCGCGAGGGACACGCGAGCTCGACCGCGTCGACGAAATCCTGCGGCGCGGAACCGCCGACCAAGTCATCGTGGGCACCGTAGCGCAAATTCAACAGGCCGTCGTCGTGAGCATACAACGGTTTGTCCAAGGCCCCGAGGCCCCCATCCTCGCCGGAGCGGCGACGGTACGATCGAATAACGCGGGCGATGCGATCAACACCGTCGAACAACTCCTCACCCAGGTGTTCCCGCCCGATTCGGACGTCGTTCCCCGGCCAATATCGAGGATCGTGGTGGTGCCGAGCGTTCTTAGAATTCCTGTGGGCGGTTCGGCGCCGATTCAGGCATATGCCATCGACGACCTCGGCCGTACACTCACGACCGTCACCCTCGTATTCCAGACCAACGACGACGCTCGGGCCGTCGTAGACGAGCGGGGCCTCGTCACGGGAATCAGCCCGGGAAAGGCGCAGGTCAGTCTGCAACCCCTTGGCCGGCCCCTTGCGCCGGGGGCGACGCTGCCGCGGGTCGAAGTGACTGTGTCGGGGCCGAGTTTAGGACTTAGAGCAGGCATGAGCTTGTCAGGTCAACAGCAAAGACAGCCCCGGGTTGGGCTGAGGCTTACCCCGGCCCACGAAATCCGGACGACCCCAACGACGCAAACATTGCCTCAGGCGGGTTCAAACCCGGTAAACGTCCTTACATCCTTTTTCGGGGCGCTGATCGGGAATCAAATGTTGACGATGGACCTAGACTTCGTCCCCCAAGAGGACATTTCGATGACCTTGAGCGCGGTGCAAAGGACCTCGAACAGCTACTTCGGGACCGGGGTCGGCGTGGCCGTGCCCATGCGGGAGGGCGGCCCAAACGGCGTTCTCCTCCGCCTCACTCTTGGCGGTCAATTGCCCTTCACGCTTCGAAGCAATATGAGGCTTCCCCTGGAGGTCAACGTCGATTTCATTATGGGCGGGGCGCAATCCCCACCCCAAACCCGGCTTGGCATAAGCGCCGGCATCGACTTGTTCCAGTAGTCAATCTTCGTCTTCGTTATAGTCGAGCTCGTCGATTTCGTCGTCCCACTTGTCATCATGCGTGTCGCATTCGTCGTCGTGGTCGCCGTCCGCGTCGCCTATGTATGCAAGTATGAGTCTAAGCTTCTTTAGCAAGAGCTCTTCCTTTTTGACCAGCTCAGCCATGACGGCTGCGAGCGACTTTTGATACTCAATCAATTCCTCGGGTGAGAACGGCGTTGAGATTCGCTTTGCTACACGTTTGGACTTCTCGCATTCGACGTTGATCAGGCCCGCCAGGGAGAGTTCAGCTGCAGCAAACCCGGTGAGGAGTTGGGCAAGTGCGTCGCGCCGAGAGATCGGTGACTCGGCGAGCAAGTCGAGAAGCTCGTCCACACCTCCGCTTTGGCCCTTTCCGAGCGCATCGCGGGGCTCCCACTCCGCATCTGGACTCTTCGCATTATGAGTCCGGGCGCCCTTGCGGCGCCGGACGCGCCTCTTGGTCTCCCGGCGCTTAGGCACGCCTTCCCCCTCCTACGTGCAAGGCCCTCAAAAATTCGACTCAAACTCAAAAGTCATCATCCAAATCGCCGTCTCCCTTACCGTCCGACGGGCCGACCTCCGATGCAAACGAAAGGATCATCCGGAGTCTTCTTTGGATGCGGTCTTCTTTGGCCACGGCCGTCTCCAACACTTTTGAGACAGAAAGGTTGATCTCGCGCAGTTCTTCGGGGCTAACGGGCCCGGAGATGCCCTCTTTGAGCACCGCCTGAATCTTCTCCGCTTCAGCGTTGATCAAATTGGCGATGGCGAGCTCTTCCAGGGCGACGGTCTCAAGGAGGCGGCCCAAGATCTCCCGTATGGATGCCGGTCGCTTTATATCCGGAAACCGTGGAGATCCCATGAACGGCCTCACCTCGGACCTTTCCGTTTAAGAAAATCATACGCTCACTATATGCCTGGAAGACCGCCGAAGAACACAAAGGGCGATTGCCCCCCGAGCAACCTTACTTTAAACCGCTGCGTGCGATGCCTTCGGTAAACTGTTTGTGTACGGCGGCAAAGAGGAGTAAGACGGGGACGACGGTAAAGGTGGCGGCGGCCATCAACAGCGTGTAGTTTGTCCCGAGTTCCTGGGCGAAGTATGAAACTCCGACCTGGACCGTCCGCATCGCCTGGCTGTTTGTGACCACAAGCGGCCATGTGAAGGCGTTCCAACTGCCTACGAGCGAAAAGAGGGCCACGGTCGTGAGCGCGGGCCTCGAAAGCGGCAGCATCACCCGCCAAAAGAAGCCAAAACGGCTGCAGCCATCGATTTTGGCCGCATCCTCGAGATCGTCGGGAACACCGGCGAAAAACTGGCGCAGCAGGAAAATAGAAAACCCACTCGCCCCCCAAGGGATGATCAGGGCTTGATAGGTGTCAAGCCATCCCAGCCGGTACAAAGTGATGTAATTGGCGACGAGCGTCACTTCCTCTGGGACCATCATCGTGGCGAGAATCATGTAGAAGAGGACTTCCCGACCGAAAAAGCGGAGCCTCGCGAACGCAAACGCGGCCGCGGCTGAGGTGAATAGCTGCAGCACGACGGTGGCGACCGCCACGAACGCCGTATTGTAGAAATACCGTCCGAAGGGCGCCGCCTGCCAGGCCCGCGGGTAGTTCTCCCACGCAAACCGGGAGGGCCAAAACGAGCCGCTGAAAATGTCGGTGGGCACCTTTACGCTCGTGATGAGCATCCACACAAACGGAAGGCAAACCGCCGCGGCAGCGGCGCCGAGCGCCAAGTGCGGCGCAATTTGCCTGATCCAGTAGCACCAAGGCCTCGTCGGTCTGATTCCTGATCGTGCGTTGGTCGTGTTCGTACCCATTGCTCGCCTTCCTAGCGGTCGTAGTGGATCCGATGTTGCAAGATCGCCCGCTGCAGGAGCGTGAGACCAAGAATGATCGCAAAGAGCACAAAGGCGATTGCAGCCGCGTACCCGATGCGAAATGAGGCAAACGCCCGGTCGTACAGGTAGTAAACGAGCACCAAGGTCCGGTTGAGGGGGCCCCCGCCCGTCATCACGTACACCTGGGAGAACACTTGAAACGAGCTGATCACGGAGACGATCAAGACGAAGTAGGTCGTCGGCGCGAGCAGCGGCATTATGATTCGGCGAAACTCTTGCCACGTGGATGCACCGTCGATGCGGGCCGCCTCGCGGTATTCACGCGCGATGTTGCGCAAACCGGCGTAAAAGATCACGACATTGTACCCGATGCTCTTCCAAATGCCGAGGATCACGACGCTGAGCATTGCAAGATCCGGATCCTGCAACCATCGAAAAGGTCCCAACCCCACCAAACCGACCATCAGGTTGAAGAAGCCGTCCTCGCCTGGCGCATACAGCCACTTCCAAATAACAGCGGCAGCGCTTGCCGCCGTCACGACAGGAGTAAAGAGAAGCACGCGGTAAAGCGGCGAGAGCCGTCTAATGTCGCTCAATAGGAGCGCTAGTGCCAGCCCGATCGCAATGCTCGCCGGCACGACGCCGAGCGCGTACGTCGCCGTATTCTTTAGCGCAATCCAAAAGTACTCGTCGGCCATCAACCGATCGTAATTTTCAAAACCGATGTATGTAGGCGTCCTTCGGATGAAGTTCCAGTTAAAAAGACTCAAATAGAACGTGTAAAGCGATGGCCATAGGTGAAAGACGGCGAGAATGGCGAATGCCGGCAGGACGTAGAGGTATCCCTCGACATGGCGCAGGACCCGCCGACGGCGGGTCCTGCGAATTTGCTTCGCTGAAACTTGCATGCGCCCGATCACGTTTTCCGCAAATACCGACCTACATCGTGTCCCGAATGGCCTGCGCTGACTTTTGCGCGGCGTCGGCAAGCGCTCTTGCGGGATCGACGTTGGTCAAGAAGATGCGCTGCTGGGCCTCGCCAATGTATCCCCGCATATCGTTCCAAGCAGGGATTCCCGGGTCGAACACGAGACGCGACAGGCTCTCGATTCCCGAGGCCTTTTCGTGAGGCGCAACTTCGAGGTACTCCTTAATGATGGAAGTCTCCAAGGTGGACTGTCGAACCGGAATGTATCCGGTGGCGACGCTCCAGCGAGCATTCACCTCGGGACTGAGGAGCCACTTCACGAAGGACCATGCGGCAAGCTGCTCTGCCTCGCTCGCGTCGGAGAAGATCGCGAGGTCGAGTCCTGCCACGGTCGACGCTTCGACATCGCCCATCGGGACCGGCGCGGTACCCCAGGCGAACGAAGCGCCGTCCCTTACCCAAGGGATCGTGCCGTTCGAGTGAATGAACATAGCCGCTGTGCCCTTGTTGAACTCGTCGTCGAGGTACCCGTCGAACAAATACGCGGATCCCTCACTGAGCATCTCTTGTATGAAGTTGACGGCACGGACGCCTGCCTCGCCGTGGAACGCGGGCTGGCCCTTTTCGTCGAGCCATTCACCGCCAAAGGCTCTAAAGAACGCCGAGAACGTGTCGATATCCGCACTCGCGACGAGTCCGTGGACACCCGTCTTCTCCTTGACCGCACGGGCCGCTTCGGCCAGTTCGTCCATCGTGCGGGGAACGTCGACGCCCGCTCGATCAAGAAGGTCCTTGCTGTAATACAACACCTGGACGCTCTTGTTGAACGGCAGCGTGTAAAGGAGCCCATCCCAACTGTTCGCATCGATGAACGCCGGGAAGAAGTCGAGGAGTTCGGCCTCGCTGTATCCCACCGCGGGATCGTTGATAAACCGCTCGAGGGGAACGATGACATCGGCGTCGATAAACACGGACGTCCAATTGTTGTACGTACCCGTCAGCGTGGGCGGGTCGCCCGCCGCGACCGCGGCCATCAGCTTTTGCATCAAGGTGCCGTAGCCGCCTTGATACGCGGCCTCTACTTGGACCTCATCCTGAGAAGCGTTAAACTCAGCGACGAGTTGATCGAGCACAACACCGTGCTCGCCCCCTGAAGCGTGCCAAAACGTCACTTTCACCGGCGCCGCCAATGTCGACGCGGCCATGAGACCGACGAGGAGCGCTACCGCCACAAATCCGATGACTCTCTTAGGCAAGGAGTTCCACCTCCACCAAAATGCACACACTACAGCTAGAACATTCGAAGCATGTGTAGCGATCCCTCTACAACCAGTCGCATTCTGCTCATGTCGTTGATACAAATCAATTGTTATTTCGACTTCGAAAGGTCGATCCGGTGATACCGATCACTTTTCGATTCAAAAGTTGGTTTAGGCTTGAAGATTGCGCCGCGCTCAGACTACAATGGTGGATGCCTGGCATTGCTGGAAATGATAGGAGGAAGCAAAAATGAAGAAGGTTTCACTCGTTGCGTTGGTCCTAGCCGTCGCACTGGTGCTCGCGCCGAGCGCTGCGCCGGCCCAAGCCGCGTCCCTCATCTCGGTGGGCGTAGAGATGCACAAGGGAGATTCACACACCTATTTCTACGGTGAAGTGGACATCACCCCGACGCTGGTCGGAGCGTTCGAGTACGCCGCCGATCATCCGTTGGTACTCAGCGCCTGGTACGGTGTGACCCAGGGTTTCTACGGTGAGATCGAGCTGGCGACCGCCGGTTCCGGTCAGACCATCGAGGTCGGCGTCTGGCGTGCGATGCCCCTCTCAGAGACGATCGAGGTCACGGGTTGGATCGGCGCCAAGAGCGATCTTGGAGGTTCGGCCGTTTGGGCCCAAGGCGGCGCAGAGGTAACCGTCCCCCTCGCGAGCTCATTCGCGTTGTTCGCCGGGGCAGACACCACGCTGCTGAAGAACGAGAATTCGACCTCTACGTGGGTCGGAGTCGGACTCTACTTCTAATCGAATAATTATTTCTGGGCGACGCTTCTAAAAACGGCAGGACGGACAATTTTGGCCTCGAAATCCTCACTCTGGCAAAATGCACGTGCAAACTTTTGACATGAGGAGGAGAAACTTGAAGAGAAATCACGTTTCAGCGGCCTTGATTGCCATCGTCCTGCTCGTTGGTGTGAGCGTCGCCCCCGCACATGCAGATCAGTATTTGGGCTTTGGCGTCCTCAATAAGGACGGGGCATCGTACAACTACCTCTACGGTCAGCTCGATCTCACCCCGACCCTTGCCCTTGGCATCATGTTCAGCACCGACAATTTGCTCGAGTTCTCCCTTTGGCAAGGGTACATGCAAGGCTGGTACGGAGAGTACGAGTCCGCTACGAGCGGGGCTAAATCGCAGTTGATCGAAGTCGGCGTCTGGCGCGCGATACCGCTCGCTTCGACCGCAAACGTGGTGGGTTGGATCGGTGCGCAAAGCGTGCTGGGCGATCCTGGCATCGGCGTGAAGGCGAGCGCGGAGGTTAGTTTCTCACTTACCGAGTCCTTTGCCCTCCACGTCGGCGCTGATACGACCCTGGCAACGAAGGAGAACGCCTCATCCACTTGGTTTGGGGCCGGCTACTTCTTCTAATAGCGCAATAACCAAATAAGAGCCTCGAAATCACGGCGCCCGGCGGCAGCTCGCCTATCGACAGATAGGACGCTCCCCGGGTTCTTTCTTGTTTAGCGACGTTGATCTCGAATCCGTGGGTTCCCCCGCCCGCGTGAGGGCAGGACGCGGCCTGCCCGTCAGCGAAGTTCCAGGTGTGACGAGATCATATAGGAAGAGGCCTTCTGCATGCCTCGTTCAAGCCGTCGGGATCGCATCAAGTTAGTCGTATTGTCCATCGCGCTGTCGGTGATTGCGGGTTGGGCTTTGTGGGTGACGTCGCCGAAACCTGAATTGTCATCGGTCGCATGGGATTCCCCTTTTACTGCGGCGTACGTCGAAGGCCATCGGGGACGCGTCATAACCGAAGTGTCAAAGAGCTTTGAACTGCTCGGCACAATCGCAGCGATCGCCGGTCGCGAAGGCGTCGATCAAGCGGCGGACCAAGTGGCGGCTTTTCTCCCCTACTCAAGTCACGCCGCAGTCTCAAATGTGAGGGACCTCCTCCGCACAGCGAGCATCCAAGAGCTGAGCGGGATTTTCGCCTATACGTTGCGCGACTCGCGCCTTGAGCGCGCTCTGCCGCACGAGCTTCCATCATCGCTCGAGCTGCTCGCTCCTCACATGAGCACAATCGAGGCCTTTGCGGCGGAGAGCGGCTTTGAGGCCTTCTTCGATGGGCGCCGCGACCACTACGACGCGCTCGTGGGCGGGCTTAGGCAGCAGACGCAATTCGAACGAATCAAGGCCTGGCTCGATGCCCAGTTTCCCGCGGTATCTCACGACGCGATTCGCGTCATCGTTTCACCGACGCTCTCAGTCTCCGGATTCTCCCACAATTTCACGGGAGATGGCTACAGCGAGATCGTCCTCTTTGTACCCGCAACCGGGCTCATCGACGGCGATCGGACTGTCGGAGGACGCAGCGTTCCGCAAGGCGAAATCTTTGCCGGCGCCGCACGACATTACGTGAACAGAATGACGGACAGGTACATTCGCATCGTCAATCGCGTGTTCGCAAACGTCGCAGTATGGCGCGCCGGCGCCTTGACCGACGAGCCCTCTGCCGTTTTCAATGAGTACATGTCCTGGGCAGCATATTTATTGCACGTGCGCGACGCCGAGACGTCCGAAACGTACCGCGCGATCGCAGAGCACGTGATCGACCACATGCACGCGCTCGGATATGTTCGATTTGAAACGTTGTGGGAGCGCATCGCCAAACTGTACGATGATCGAGACGAACCGCTCGGGGCGCTTTACCCGCGCATCGTCCGCGAAGCCATCGGGATCGCCAACGCCGCCGAGTCCCTTTAGTGCACGTGGAGCATTCGTCAGCGCAACGATCTCGTTCACCTCATTGATGGAAAAGTAGGTGTCTCACGCATGAAACGAACGATCCTATTCATCCTCATCGCGCTGCTTTTGACCCAGGCGGCCGTCGCAAACGAGGCCGACATCACGCCGGAAACCGCCCTCGAGCGGCTCCTCACGGCCGATGAACTGTCCGAATCGTGGTTTGCGCCGCTCTTCTTGGATCAGATCACGCTCACCCAACTGGACCGTGTGATCGACCAGGTGACCGGAAGTCTGGGCGCTTTTCAAGGCGTGAGTCCATACGGCGGGTCGTACCTTGCCGAATATGAAGGCGGCGACGTCCCGACCACCATCGCCCTCGACGATCAGGGCAGGATCATCGGGATCTTCTTTCAGCCGCCCAGGTTGCGATCGTCCGGCCTGAGCGAAGCCATCGAAGGCTTTAAGGAGCTGCCGGGACAGGTGAGCCTCATCGTCCTCTCCAACGTGGGCGAACTCGCTGCCATCGAGCCCGACCTTCCGCTTGCAGTCGGCTCTGCGTTTAAACTGGCCGTGCTTGCCGCGCTCGAAACCAAGGTGCAACTCGGCGAACTTGCCTGGGACGACGTGGTGCGGCTCGAGGAGTCTTGGCGGAGCATCCCCTCGGGCGTCATGCAGGAATGGCCGATCGGTTCCCCCGTCACACTCCACACTTTGGCGACCAATATGATCTCGATCAGCGACAACACTGCGACGGACGCGCTGATCTCGATCGTCGGTCGAGAGTTCATCGAGATGTTCTCGCCCCGCAATGTACCGCTGCTGACGACGCGCGAGGCCTCGACGCTCAAAAACCCGCAAAACTCGGAGGCGCTCGATCGGTTTCGCCAGGCTGACGCGGACGGGCGCCGCGCGCTGCTGGGCGAATTGCGAAATCTCCCACTCCCCGGACCTGACGTTTTTGCCGGTGGTCCCGTAGCGCTCGACATCGAGTGGTACCTCACCACGCGGGAACTCTGCGGGTTGATGGGCGCAGTGCGGCACTTGGAACTCATGGGGATCAATCCCGGATTGACCAATCCCGCAGATTGGTCCAGAGTGGCTTACAAAGGCGGCTCCGAACCGGGCGCGCTCAACTTCACCACATGGCTCGAAAAGGAAGACGGCGCCTTTGCTTGCGTCTCGGCCACCTGGAACAACGAAGAGGAAGCCCTCGACGAACTGAGGTTCCAAATCCTCTATTCAACCTTGATCGAAACAATCAAGAACCAATAGCGCCAAACCAATGAAGGACGAGGGCATCTGATTAGCCAATCAAGTAGTCTTTGTACACTCGAACCGTCGAAGGGAGCATGCCATGTCACCGGTAGATACGAAACCCGGTTCGTCAAACCCGCGCAGAGTCGTGATCATGGGGGCGGCCGGCAGAGACTTTCACAATTTCAACGTTTACTATCGAGGAAATCCGAATTACCACGTCGTCGCCTTTACCGCGACGCAGATCCCCGATATCGAAGGCCGGGTCTACCCCGCTTCGCTGGCCGGACCGGCATATCCTGAAGGCATTCCCATCGTCGCCGAAGAGGACCTTGCCGATCTTGTTCGCACCGAAAAGGTCGATGAAGTCGTCTTTGCGTACAGCGACGTCTCTCATGAGTACGTGATGCACCGCGCCTCCCTCGCCATGGCCTGCGGCGCCGACTTTCGATTGCTCGGCCCTAACAGCACGATGTTGCAGGCGAACGTGCCGGTGATCGGGATCACCGCCGTCCGCACCGGGGCCGGCAAAAGTCAGACCACCCGTAAAGTTGCGGAGATACTGACCCAAAAGGGCCTCAAAGTCGTGGTGGTCCGCCACCCGATGCCCTACGGCAACTTGGAGGAGCAAGTCGTGCAGCGGTTCGCCGACCATAGCGACCTTGAAAAGCACCGCTGCACGATCGAGGAACGCGAGGAGTACGAGCCCCATATCGACCGGGGCAACGTCGTCTACGCCGGTGTCGATTACGCGAAGATTCTGGAACAGGCGCAAGCCGAAGCCGACGTGCTCCTGTGGGACGGTGGGAATAACGATTACCCGTTCTACCATTGTGATTTGCTCATTACGGTGGCCGATCCGCTCCGCCCCGGGCACGAAACCGCGTACCACCCCGGTGAAACCAACCTCCGCATGGCCGACGTCGTCGTTGTGAACAAGGTCGACTCTGCGTCGCAGGAGCAAGTCGACGCCGTGGTTGCGAGCATCCGGGCCGAAAATCCCGGGGCGCACGTGATCTTGGCGGCCTCGCCGATCACCGTCGACGACCCGTCTGCCGTCCATGGAAAGCGCGTGATCGTCGTAGAGGACGGACCGACGCTGACCCATGGCGAGATGGCCTACGGCGCCGGGGTGATCGCGGCCAAACAGTTGGGCGCCACCCTCGTGGACCCGCGGCCCTTTGCCACCGGTTCACTGCGGGATGTCTTCCGCAAGTACGACCATCTGGACGCCCTCTTGCCGGCTATGGGGTATGGCGACACCCAAATGCGAGAGCTCGAGGAGACGATCAACAAGACATCGGCCGATGCAGTGATCATCGGGACGCCCATCAACCTCGGCCGACTCCTTGACCTCAACAAGCCCTCGACGCGGGTGCATTACGAGTTGAAAGAGCTCGAAGGGAGCAATCTCGAAAAGCTCTTGGACGAACGCATCGTACCGAAAGTACGCCAATAGAAGCAGCGTTATCCAGCGTAAATGTCACCTCCATGGACCGCTAGCGGACTATGGAGGTGACACCCACTTGGACGCAAAGCTAATCGGATGTTCAAACGGAGACGTAAAGCCGCACCGGGCCAAACACGCCCGATCTCTCTTGACCAGGAAAGATGTACGGAGTCGGACTTGCCGCCTTCAGGTAGGGCCCCAAGGTATTGCAGACAAGGATCTCTAAGCGGTTTTCCCCCAAGCGAACGGCGTCGGTCACATCGAAACGATATGGCGCGAGAACCCTCACACCGACCGGCACACCGTTGACGCGCACCTCCACCGTCCCCCTCACGCTCCCTAGGTCGAGCGTCATTCGCCCCTCGGGCCTCGGCGTCTCTACGTCAAAGCTCCCGAAGTAACGCACCGCGCCGGAGTATGCGTCAAGGCCTTGCTCGGTCCAATCGCCCAGGGCAATCGAGCCTGCCGTGCACTCATAGCGGATCGGCCCTGAGAAAATTGCTCCCCCGGTCCGCCCATCAAGCGGTTTCACCCGCAGCGTGGCAATGCGCTTTAGCCCGTCTGGACGCGGCAACGCCGCTTTGTAAAGCAAGCAGCCAGGGCCCGCCCCATCGGTTTGCGCCTCCGCACGCTCGATCTCGACCTCTTCGCCATCCACCCAAAGCTGGGCCTCGCCGGAGACGGGAATCGCCGCGCGCTCTGCCCCAGGAGGCAGAATCCATTGAAACTCCTCGATGCGACCTTTGGGCATAAATGCGTCCGGCGTCACAGGCACGACGACATCCGGCGCCTCCCGCTCCTCGATCCACATCGCGCCCGGAAGTGGATGGGGGCGGCGCCAAAGGTGTGACCACGCAGGATCCACCCACTGTCGTCGCCTGAGCCGGACGGGTCCGCTCGGACCGTCGTCGCGGCACACCTGCCAGTCCTCCCCGCTCACAATCGAGATCTCCTGTCCATCCGGACCTTTGACGAGGGCGTCAACCAGAATTGAGCACCTGCGTCCGAGGTCTTGAGCCTCAATCACAATCTCATTGGGGCCGCGCCTTAGCGTGTCGACTTCGTACGGCTGCACCCGTTCCGTCGTGTAGTACGGGTCAAATCCCCCTTGCCGACCCGCCTCGATCCCGTTCACCAAGATGCGGGCCGGCGCGTCGGCGCCCAATTGCAGCGTGGCCGCAACGGGATCGAACGGCAGGTGGCACGTGGCGGAGAAACGGAGCATAGAGTCGCGCCGCGCCTCATCGTCGGACGTGATCCACTCAGGCCGCGCGAACGCGTCCGGGCGCCTGATCAATGCCCAGTAACTGCGAAGGTCGGACACATCGCTCTCTGCCGTCAGACGCCAAACCAACACGTTCTCGCCCGCAACGAGCCGCACCGGGACCATCGCTAGGTACCCTTCTCCCGGCATCTCGATCTCTTCTCCGTTCACCCAGACGGCTTTTGCCGCAGGCGCCGCGAGTGCGAGGTGAAGGGGCCCGCTTTGCTCATGACCCAATCGCACGCGCGTGCAGAACTGGACAGATTCGCCCTTCTTCACGCGGCCGAATCGGCAGAACTCCTCCGGTACGTGTCCCTTGGGCCCCAACGTGTTGTAATGAATCGGGTCGTATGGCACTCCGCGCGAGAGCGAATAGACGGCGTCGCGCCACCCGGAGGCGTCCGCGGCGTCCTCATCTGGAAGCTCGCTGGGAGCGGGAAGCTCCCCCTCGGGAAGCGGACCGATCCAGCGACCGTACGTGCCAAACGTTGCCTGAACGCGCTTATGGCCTTCCCCGGTCGACTCGGCGCCGGAAGCAGACGATCCGCTTTCGGAGAGCATGCGGTGCCGGAAAAACCAAGTCTCCGGAGGCACGCGGCTAGGATCGTCAGGCTTGTTGAAATCTCCGTATCGATTGTCGAGCGTTGGCTCGATTTCGGCAATCCATTCCTCGGGAAACTCGTGCAGGATCGCTTCGGAGTCGCTGCCGCGCCCGATGTCTCCTTGCTCCACCTCCGCCGCCTTGGAGGATTCGCCGCCGGGCCAAACAACCAAAGCTGCCGGACCAGAGTCGAAGGTCACATCGACCAGGGCGCATCCGTCTTCGTATTTCACCTCAAGCGGCCGTCGACTGCCGGTCATCACGTCCCAAAGTTCGGGTCGGCCGCTCACACCTTGGACCGATACGCGCATCGTGCGTGCGTACGACTCGGGATTGAATTCGTAACGAAGGGCCTGGGTCGTGCGATTGTGATGAACCGTTGCGCATGGAAATGCTGCCGGAACATAAAGAATGTGCGCATCGCCGACCTTCCTGAGCAACGTCGGCACGGGAGCGTCGACCAGGCGCGCGCACGCGGCCAAAGCATCCGGCAAGTCTGCCGCCTTCTCGATGTGTTTGATAAGCCCCAGGCGATGAGCTGCGGAAATCTCGGCAGACAGTTCCTCGGCGCCGTCCCCGATGATTTGCTCGGGCAAGGCGCCGACGGCAATCCACGTTCCGCCAGTCCGTGCAA
>CAYRIY010000049.1:0-25913 GCA_964424335.1 uncultured Clostridia bacterium | reverse complement strand
CGAAGGAATGCCGAGCATCGGCAAGGAGAAAGTCGCCCTAGATCGACTGAGCGGCGAGATCCGTGGAAAACTGAGCCCGGTACAATTTGGCGTAAAGGCCGTCTTTTTGGAGGAGTTCCTCATGGCTGCCGACTTCGGCAATGCCGCCTTGATCGACGACCGCGATGCGGTCCGCGTTGCGAATCGTGGCAAGCCTGTGGGCGACGACCAACGTGGTGCGTCCTTTGGACAGTGCATTGAGCGATGCCTGAATCGCGCGCTCGGTCTGCGTGTCGAGCGCGCTTGTCGCCTCGTCCAAGATGAGGATAGGAGGATTTTTGAGAAACATGCGGGCGATCGCGAGACGTTGCTTTTGCCCGCCCGACAACTTGACCCCTCGCTCGCCGATCGGAGTGTCGAGTCCTTCTGGCAACGAGCGAATGAGCGAATCGAGTTCCGCCTGGCGCGCCGCCTCCATGATCTCCTCGTCGCTGGCGTCCAGCCGACCATAGGCGATGTTCTCTCGCAAGGTGCCGGCAAAGAGAAACACGTCCTGATGCACCACGCCAATTTGTTTGCGGAGCGAACGCTGCGTGACGCGGCGCACATCGATTCCATCAATCGTGACGGCGCCTTCCTGGACGTCGTAAAACCGAGGCACGAGGGCGCAGAGTGTCGTCTTGCCAGCGCCCGAAGGGCCCACAAATGCTACGGTCTCGCCTGCGGCGATGTCGAGGCTCACGTCGCGCAATACGGGGCGCTGTCGATCATATCCAAACGTGACGCCGTCGAATCGTATGTTGCCCCTAAGCGCTTCGACCTCGATGGCGTTTGGGGCATCGACGATATCGGGCTTAGTGTCGACCAATTCGACGAAACGCTTGAAGCCTGCGATCCCTTTGGGATACAGCTCGATGACCGCGTTGATCTTCTCCAACGGTCGAAAAAAGACGTTAACCAACAAGAGAAAGGCGACGAAGCCACCCGGGCTGAGCTCGCCTCGGATGACGAAGTATGACCCGCACATCATGACGACGGTCTGAATGAATCGCATTCCTAGGTACGATAGGCTGTGCGACGCCGCCATGATCTTGTAGGCCTCGAGTTTGGTCGCTCGATACTTGGCGTTTTCACGGGCGAACATGCTCCGCTCGTAAGGCTCATTGGCGAAGGCCTTCACGACACGGATACCGCCGACGTTCTCTTCGATCCGGGCATTGAATGCACCCACCCTTGCGTAGAGCGCCCGCCATGTCTTCGTCATCCGCCCTCCGTAGTACAACGTCACCCATGCAGCAGCCGGCGCTACAACCGCCGTGATCAAAGCGAGCGGAGCATGCGCCTGAAACATGAGCACCAAAGCGCCCAGAAGCGTCATCACGGCAATAAACAAGTCCTCGGGGCCGTGATGCGCGATCTCGCCGATCTCTTCGAGATCTTTGGTGATGCGACCCACGAGGTGGCCGGTCTTTTGATTGTCAAAGTAAGAGAATGATAGCTCCTGGAGATGATCGAACGCCTCGCCCCGCATGTCCCTTTCGATGTTGATCCCAAGCATGTGGCCCCAATAAGTCACGACCACGTTGAGTCCGGCGTTCGTCACATAAAGCGCAAAAAGCCCTGCGGCGGCAACACTGATCAACGTCCAGTCTTGCCTGGGAAGGAGATCGTCGATAAAAAGCTGGACAGCGACTGGAAAGACAAGCTCTAACAGTCCGGCGACGATGGCGCAGCCAAAGTCCAGAGCGAATAGTCCGCGGTACGGGGCGTAGTAGGCGAAAAATCGGCGCAACACGGCGCGAACATCCACTCCTCTTAAAAAATCCGCTTAGGATTCGTCTCCACCAATACCAAGGCGGCCAGCTAAAGCTGGCCGCCTTGGTATTCGAACACTCATTACGACAGACTTCGGGCAAGTCCTTGTCGCTGACCGCCTTCAAACCAGGTTGCACCCATTGTGGACCGGGAAAGGAGCAGACAGCGCCCAACGTGGAACGGTTCTCTACGGCAATAGCACCAAGCTGGTTTTTTCTACCATGTCGACCTCCCGCTCGAGCGCGATGTCTCCCGAGACGACCGACACCGTATAGGGCGTAAACCGCTCCTCCATGTGGCGGTCCTTCCATAGCACGAGAAGCTCAAATCCCATCGGGTTCCACTCTGTAGGTCGAATCGTGCTCATAATGAGCGGGACTTCGATACGTCCATCATCGCCTGCAATACCTTCGAAACTTACGTTTCCTTTGTTGTCTCGGATCGTCACGGAAGCTCCCGGCATCGTGACGAGATCCAAGGTCCAAGCGATCGAATACGAGCTCTCCGACTTTGTGTTTTGCCAGTACACATCGTTATAGGCAGTGCCTGGACCAAACTCGGCGTCGAGGATCAGATGGCCCTTGCTGTACTGGCCCCCATCAAACACGAACGTGTGAAAGTCGGGGTTGTCGCCGCTCTTTACAAACTTGGGGCGAATGAAATGGTGGTTGTGCCCTATTCCGTAGGCGTCGCCGAACCGGATCAGGATGTTGTTCCCTTCGAACACGTTGTCGATATAGACGACCGGCAGGCTTTGGGGCTTGTGGTAATGCCCCTGGACGTTGACTGCGGCTGCACGCTTGGTCCGCTCGTCCAGCGCCTCGACCTTGACGTGATTGTTTTCAAAGACGAGTCCCGCGATCGTCTCGTCCGAGAAGAACTGGACGCCCCGCAGTTCGCTGTCGTCATGGCCGCGCAGGACGATGGTGTTGCGTGTGTACCGGAGGTTGTTTCGCACCTGTCCGCCCTGATCGTAATTGGTGACGCGCATCGCCGAAAGCGTGTTGTTGTCGCCCCAGCGCTCGTGCCATCGGTGGAAAACGTCAAGGCCGTGCATGTGCACGAAGTTGTCGTAGATCTCTAAGTCTTCGTGGGCCCAACCAAAGCCGTAGGCGTTAAACCCTGTGGCAAACACCTTGTTGTCATGGTAACGGCCGGCGGAGACGCCTTCTATGGATAGAGGTTGAATGGCGAACGAGTTGATCGACCAGCTATCGACGTACACTTCGTTGCGATAAATCGCCGTCGCGAGCGGAAGACCATTTTGCCGGGTCCGCTTCACCAAGTTGTTGTAAATCTCAAAGCGGTTTTGCGTATCCCTGGCGCTCAAAAATCCAAGGGGGCGCACGCCCTGTCCGTGTCGGTCGACGATCCCCGTCCCCTTGTCCACGAATACGTTGTGATGCACTTTCATCGCGCCCGCACTGTTGGTCAAGACGACCCCCCAGGCCTGAGGCACGTGATACTCACATGTGACCCCTGCGATCTCCACGTCCGCACCCTGGATCGACAGGCAGTTGAATTTGTCGTTTGCGAAGTTGTTCCGGGCAGCTTCCGAGCGGCCTTGAACGATCGTTCCGTTTACGACCCGAACGCCTTGGGCGTTCGGCCCCCCTTCACGCGTGTTGCCGATCACCGAAAGCCCCACGTTGGTCCCGGTGGCGCCCGGGTTTTCGGCAAACGTGACAACGTGACCGTTGAGATCGATCACGATATTGCTTCCCGCAAATACAAACGCCTGACCGTCCGCATGCACGTCCTCCGTCAGCACGTACGTAACGTTGCTTCCTTCGAGCCTGTAAGGGGGACCCGACAGCTCGCCGGGAATGTAAACCGCGCCGTCCACCCGCGCCGTCGTGAGGCTCTGATCGTCCGTGACCATCCGGTTTCCTCGTTCATCGACGGCTACCAGGCGGTAGTGATACGTCTTGCCGGGCTCGAGCCCGCGCAGGTAATGGAGGTGCTGATAGTAGGGGCGATCCGTCGGCTGCGTGGTCATGCCGTAATCCGGCGTCGGGCCGTACTCGACAAACGTTGTCGCAGGCAAGTTCGTCTCCCATGCAAGGCTCGCCGAGTTCTCCGAGACGTGCCTCCACGCGCTCTCCTCGATGACGGTGAGTTCGCCGCCGAAAAGGTCGTAGACGAGCGGCTCGGCCTCTGCCCCGAAGTGGGTGCGGGCAAATTCGTTAAATGCCTGATACACGGTGTCGGGATCCGTCTCGTGCGTCACGTTGACGAGCGCCTCTCGAGCGCTCCTCGCATCGGGAAGGTCAAACCTCTCGGTGCTTGCATCGGCTGCAGGTGTCACGGCTACACCACTCCATATTATAAACGTCAAGACGACCCAAAGCCGCCATCGCGTCATGCGCTCTCTCCACCTTTCCCAAAGCTCCGCACACCTTGATCTGTACGAGCCCTCGAACCAAGCAGGGGCCTCAAAACAGATTTTGAGGCCCCTGACCAGCCGCATAGATGATGCGGTCTCAACCTTTAGTTTGCGGCAAGCTCCCTAAAGATCGCGTCCACTTGCTCTTGGGCCGTCGTGAGGGCGCTAAACGCCGGCACCTGGCCGTCGATCGCCTGATGGACCCAGTTAGAGATGGTACCCAAGATCCGGCTGTCGCGCACGATCGGCCTCAAGCCGGAACCGGGAAGTCCCGCGGACGCAGCCACGACGTGGATATTGGGCGCCCAATCGGAGGCCAGATCGTTAAACAAGGTCAATCCTGAAATCTGAGCCGGGATCCTCTTGGTTGCGTTGATCATGCCCTCGGTGTTTGACGGGTCGCCCCACAGGAAGGTGAGCCACTGCCAGACGAGGTCGGCATGTTCGGTCGTGCTGCTGATCGCGGTGGCTGCGACTTGAAATTCGCTCCCGTTCACACCGCCAGGACCGTACGCATACGGCGCATAGTCGACTGTGAGGTGCCGATCCGCCATCAACTGGGCGGTGTTGGAGGCGAATGCGTAGGATAGGCCGGTCCGTCCTTCGGAGAACTGCCAGTTTTCCCAGACGAAGTATTGTCCCTCGGTCATCTCCGCCAAGAACTCGACCGTCTCGATGGCGGCTTCGGTGTTGAGAAACGCCGCCGTCGGGTCGACATCCCGGTCAAAGATCGGATTGCCGGCGTGGCGGAAGAGGGGTCCCCACCCAAGGTACGACTTGGGAATGAAGAGTCCCCACTGGTCGATACGACCGTCCGAATTCCTGTCTATCGTGAGTTTGCGCGCATAGTCGCGCAGCGTCTCCCAGTTCCAAGCCTCACCGAGTTCGGACGGGAAGACGAGCCCCGCGTTTTCAAAGATCGGAACGTTGTAGCCGGCGTTGTAGTTGTGGAGAAAGCTCGGGAAGGCAAAGACTGCGCCCGGTTGCACCTCGAGGTTTTCCGGAGCGGTAAATGCCTCGACGGCGATCGGGATCAAATCGTCCAGCCGCTGGCTTCCCCGGTCAAAGAACTGTGTCAAATCCATGAACAGTCCCTGACGGAAAAAGCCGAGGCCGTTGTCCGAGACGATGTCGATCGCGTCCGGAAGCGCTCCCCCGGCGGCCCAGACAGCGATTTGCTCCCGGTGGCCGCTTGCGGTCATGACGTTGACCTGAATGCCCGTCTCAGTCGAGAATTTCCTTGCCATCTCCGATACGTGGTCCACATACTGCTGCCCGTGGGCGCCGTCCACCGCGTGGATGATGCTCTGGGCCATCGCTCCGCTGACCAGCATCGTCACGAGCAACGCCGCCGCGGCTAAAGCGTAAGCGTACCGGAATCCGAACCTTTTTGTCGCACGTTGAATTGTTGACATGTCCGATCACGCCCTTTCTCGATTGTCA
Organism: uncultured Clostridia bacterium; assembly: GCA_964424335.1. Classification (GTDB taxonomy): domain Bacteria; phylum Bacillota; class Limnochordia; order DTU080; family RSA5; genus CAYRIY01. Next base: position 20,290 of record CAYRIY010000049.1, on the reverse strand, counting down.
TGGTTGTGTATTGATCGTACCGTACTACCGACAACGAACGATGGTCGCATCACAAGGTGCTGAGGCGGAGTTTGAGGATTGCCTAGTCGAACAGATAAGAGCTGTGCTGCGGCGTAACCCAGATCGTAGAGCCGAAACTTGAACGTCGTGAGCGACACCTGGTCCTCCCATATGTCGACCAACCCGTCGTGACCGATGACCGAGATGTCATGCGGCACCGACAAGCCGGCCTCGCGGATCGCCTTGATCGCTCCAAACGCGCTCTCATCATTGGCGCAAAACACAGCGGTCACTTGCTCCCTGCGATCGAGAAGCCGACACATCCCCTCATGCCCCGCGGCGACAGTCACGTGCTCGTGAAACGAGCACAAGTCGATGTCGAACGCGTCCGCATCGAGGAGCGCATCACGAAATCCGCTGAATCGGTCGCGCATGGCGGTCGACCTGGAGAATCCTCCGATGAACCCAATGCGTACATGCCCCTGTTGCAACAGGTGTTCACCAGCATACCGACCCACCCAGAGGTCATCATTTACGACGCAGTCGATCGGCAACTGGTCCAAGTATCGATTGATGAGCACGAGCGGACGGCCTTCGTCGAGAAATGGGCCGAGCACCCCTTCGGAGATGGGGATGACGCTCGGCAATATGACGCCGTCGGTCTTTGACGACGCCAGAATCTGCCTGAAGTCGCTTATGAGGCGGTCGTTTTGCTCGTGGCGCAGCGTAACGATCTCCGTACCGTAGCCGAAAGCCCTGCAGTAATCGGAAATTCCGGTTATGATCTGCATGAAAAAGCGCGCTTCGGTTACGTCGGTGCCCATGCTTCCCTCGCAGATCACGACCGTCAGGTTACGACGGCGCTTCTCAAAGCGAGGGTGTGTGTATCCGAGGGATTCCGCGATCTCGAGCACCTTGCGCGCGGTCTCTTCGTTCACCCTGGAATCACCGTTGAAGATGCGCGACACCGTCGCCCGTGCGACGCCCGCCTTCTTCGCGATGTCCGCTTGTGTCACCATTTAAAGGAACCCCCTCTCACATGTGGTTTAATTACGAAACGGAATGATCGCAGGCCTGTTGAAAGGCATCCCATTTCGTCGCCATGTGGACCCAAATACGCGTCACACGACATGTTATATTACATATGTAACACTTATTGCCACAGAATGCAACATGTCCCATGGGAACAAATGCTGCAATGATACCCATGAGATTGAGTAACAAGCGCCGAGGCTCCGATAAAAACGCCTTCTACCGGGGTCTCGGCGTTTGTTACTCAGTATGCGACATTGTAGCATTCCAAAAAATGAAGCTGGTTGCGTTATGAGCTCATCGGAGCATCGACCGAGCGGCGTGCACCAGCAGTGTGCACCAGAATGTAATGCATTTCACCATCGTGGGTCAATCGCTTGTTCGTTTAGCGCCAGAATTATTTCTGTTGTAGTCATCCAAGTGCACGCTTTGTGTTATTTGGAAAGAAATCGCGATCAATCGTTCCGGTCACCAATGGCGAAAAACCCTTCACGGCCAGGTTTTTCGCCATTACCGCTCAAACGCCTGAGGTTATCCGATTTGGCAGGAATCAATGAAGATTCCGGCAAACGTAGTTCCAACTTGATTGCAATCCATTTCACGTCGACTACACTACGATCCGAGCGACGGAAAACCTGATGCTCACAGATCCGCGGCCGACAGCGATCATCTGCGCGAACAACTTCTTGACGCTTGGGTGCATTCGTTATCTCTCCTCGATCGGCATCGAAGTTCCTGGTGACGTCAGCGTCGTCTCTTATGACGACCTCGAGCACTTGGCGATGATCTACCCGTTTCTCACGGTCGTGACGCAACCAACCCAACAAATAGGCCGCATTGCGGCAAAGATTTTGATCGAGCGTCAGATGGTCGACGACCAGGGAGCGCCGGGGTCGCCGAGCCGGGTGGAGATCAAACCGGAACTCATCGTGCGACGCTCGTCCGGCCCGCCCCCCGTCACGGCCAGTCGCGGCTAGCACGATCTGCCGCCCGCGATCGATCTCTGATCGGTTCAGGATGGAGAAAGGATGATGACATCGTGAGTGAGCGATTGGAGTTTCCACTAAGAACCGTACACCTGGACTTTCACACGGGTCCCAACATCCCGGACGTAGGAGTCGATTTCGACCCGGACGAGTTTGCCGAAACATTTGCCCGCGCGCACGTCGACTCGGTCACCGTCTTTGCCAAGTGCCACCACGGGCACTTGTACTACGACACGAATCGCCCTGAGCGGCACCCCGGCCTCGTCCCAGGCCTCGACCTCCTCGGCGAGCAGATCGACGCGCTCCACAAGCGGGGCATCCGGGCCCCGATCTACATCAGCGTGATGTTGGACGAATACGCCGCCAATCAACACCCGGAATGGGTGGCGATCGATCCCGACGGCAAACAGATGAAGGGGGGCGGCCCGCTAGCGGCCGGCTGGCACATCCTCGACATGGCAAGCCCGTATCAGGACTACCTTGTCGAACAGATCGAGGAGATCCTAGATCGCTTCGCGCCGGTGGACGGCGTCTTTTTTGACATCTGTCCCGATCGGCCAAGCTCCTCCAAATGGGCCATCGACAAGATGATCGCCAGTGAACTCGACCCGACCGACCCCAGCGATCGCCAAACATTTGCCCGTATGACGACCCATGAATACATAGCGCGCTTTAACAAGATTGTCGATGCCGCGCAGGCTCGCGCCGGCGGAAAACCGATCGGGATCTGGTACAACAGCAGGCCAAAGACCAACCTTCACGAAGAGCGCAAGTTCCTGCGCCACATCGAAGTCGAATGCCTCCCGACCGGCGGCTGGGGCTACGCCTACTTCCCGTACGTGGCGCGATTTGTGCGCCCGCTCGGACTGCCCACACTGAGCCACACTGGCCGCTTCCATCGCGGCTGGGGAGATTTTGGCGGCCTAAAGCCCGAGGCGGCGCTCGCCTACGAGTGCGCCTTGATCTTGAGCCAAGGCATGACCAATGGCGTCGGGGACCAGCTCCACCCCCGCGGCCGGCTCGACAAGGCAACCTACGACCTCATCGGCAAGGTGTACGGCCATATCAAAGCGTGCGAACCGTGGGTGGTCGGCGGTGAGGTCCAAAGCGACATCGCGGTCATCATTGACCCAAGCTTGGGCGATCAGCCGGGGAAGGACGCCCTGGGGCTCGTGCGCTCCCTTCAGGAGCTCAGGTGCCAGTTCTCACTTTTGACCGCCGACGATGATTTCTCCGGTTACGAGCTTGTCATCATTCCCGAATCGACCCCGGTAACGCCTGAGCTGAAAGCCAAGTTGAGCGCGCACCTTGACGCGGGGCGGGCGCTCCTGGTGTCGGGCCAAGCGGCGATCGACGAAAACGGTGAGCCGATCCTGGCCGAGTTGGGGTTTGAGGCACAGGGACTCTCCCCGTACACGACGACCTACCTGCGGCCGGAGCGCCCCATTGCGGATGGGATCCCGGATTTTGACCACGTCATGTACGAAAAGGGCTATCGCATGACGCCTATCGACGGCTCAGAAAGCTTGTGCCGCGTCGTCGAGCCGTACTTCGAACGAAGTTACCGCCACTTCTGTTCGCACGTGCAGACGCCGCCGTCCGGACCGTCGCCCTACAGCGCCATCGTCCAAAAGGGCCGTGCGATCACGTCCGCCGTCCCTTTGTTCACTGCGTACGGAAAGTATGGGAACAAGCCGATCCGGCAAATCATTGGCAACTGCATCGCTCGTTTGCTGCCAAATCCGCTCGTAAAAGCGGGCGGTCCGGCGCTGCTTGAGACCAGCGTTGTAAAGAAAGGTACGTCGACGGTTGTCCACCTCATCAGCTTTGCGCCCGTACGCAAGACAGAACATCTCGACATCGTCGACGACCCGTTTCCACTCATCGATGTCCCGGTCGCGGTAAAGGCGGCCACCCGCCCATCTCGGGTCTATTTGGCGCCGTCAATTACGGAGCTGCCTTGGGAGTACCGCGATGGCTACGTCGAAATCTCGGTGACATCGCTCAACGGGCACGTGATGCTTGTTTGTGAATCGTAAGAAGGCGATCGAAAGGAGGCTGCGACACCAGACAGCCTCCTTTGCGACCGCCCTATTTCGAATCGGAGGCAGAGTTCTAAAACTCGAACACGAAGCGCGCCGTCACCACATGACTGCTTATATCGCTTCGGAATTGCCCCGTGTAGTCGAGGCTCCACATCGTGTTCCCGCTTCCTTCGCTCTTGAGCCCAAGGGTTGCCTCGTACCCACTGCGATCCGCATTGGTGCCGCGGATCGTAAAGGGGTTGTCAGGAGCGCCTTGCAGACGCCCAGTATGAGTGCGCTCCACCGGGGAGAAGTCGTTCACCCAGGCGAGGCTAACTCGTGGGCGCACCATACTCGATCCGAATGACCAAGGCCTACCCGTTGCCTCGAGGGCCACACGCCCTCGCCACCAGCTCATTACCCGTCCATCCACGATCAATCCCAGTGGCTCGACTCCCTGTTCTGCAAAGGAACGGTAATCGGCGCTGTAACGCCCCAGCGAGAACACGGGTTCAATCTTTATCCCTTCGGAGCTCGACAGGGGAAATCGAGATTCAACCGCCGCCATCCAATCCGACGTGCCAAACTCGGCCTCCGCCCTGCGCTGCAGATCGCCAATTACTACGTCGCGCTCGGACCGATAGGTCGTTCTCCCGTAAGTCAGTAGGGTCGTCACACTCGTTGCCCCTAGAGCGAAGCGCCCGTAGAGGCCGACGTGGTGGCCGCTCCCCCATACCTCGCTGGCTCGGTCGTCCATTGTCAACCGGTCCGATCCACCGCCGACGCTAAAACCGATGCGCGAACTCGGGCCTGTAAGAAAGTCCATTCCTGCAAGTACTCCGGACAGGTGGAAACGACTCTCAGCCGTTTCCGTTCCGGCCGCAACCCGCCCCGAGTCTAAATACGAAACGGCCCAAACTCGCCTCAACGGTTCGACGGTCGGATGCGCAATCCCGCGCCCGATCGAGCTCGCGACGTTGTCCAGACGCCGTGAAGCCAAGTCAGGCAAGTGGCTGTACACCTCGCCCGCCAGGCTGTCGTACGCCTCTATGGCATCCTCTGATTGATCCGGATCAAGCCCCACCAACCAGTCGTAGAGATCACCGAGATCGGTCTGCGGCGACTCTTTAGCCTCCGTGAGGGCTTGCGCCACTGCCTTTTGGTTTTCGGTCTCGGCGACTGCGTCAAAGTCGGTAATGCCAAGGATCAGCTTCATCGAGCCTTCCTCGAGCCAACCGCCGTAGAACAGGCGGCGAGGAAGTTCTAAGTCCAGGTTGATCGTGTCCACATCAAAGACGACGTCGCCCTGAACAAGGACGTATTCCGCCCGATCCGGCAAAGTCGGACCAAACGTCGGTCGGACGCGCACAGTGGTCCCATCCTCAAAGACAGCCGTGCCGCCGACGATGACGAGTTGATCGTAGTTCACACCGGGGTTCGGCGCCGCCGTCGCGTCCAGCTCGATCTCGAGCACGCCGTCCGGACCTTGCGTATAGTTGCCAGTGATCGTCAAAATCCCGTAGGAATTGCCCGGAGAGACGACGCCACCGACGTTGACGACATTTCCAGCCACGCTTCCATTGCCAAAGAGAGCCCCTTGTTTGAGTTGCAAACTCGCGATCGAGACATCGTCATCGATGCGGACAAACGCGTCGTAGACGTCCACGGCGCCGAGGCTTGTGGCGGCGTCCCATTGCCACAAGCCGCCATGGACCCACGTTTGCTCAAAGCCGCGGGCAGAGAGCCGATTCCAAGTTGCACCGGGCGACAGCAAACTCGCCCCGTCGCCGGAGAGCGTCAGGACATCGTCCCCTGCGCCGCCGTCAAGTAGACCGGTGAGGACGGCGCCATAGTGAATGATCGCGCTGTCATCTCCGGCGCCCATATTCAGATTCCCTTCTACTGCGGCGTTGCGCTGTAGCGCAACTTGATCCGCGCCATCCCCCAGGTTAACATTGCCGACGATGCGGCCGGTCTCGGCAACGCTGACCAAGTCCGCGCCGTGGCCCGTAAGTACGTCGCCGAAGATCTCCCCCGCATTGGAAAGGATGATCGAACCGGTAGACAGCGATCCATGTAGGGCAATCCGGTCGCCCGCATCGATGGTGCCCTCATTTTGCACGATTGCCTCTTCCACCACGTTGACCGCTACGGCGGAGCCGGAATTGGCGGACGTTTCAACGACACCGTAGTTGTGCAACTCGATGCGCCTGCCCGCTGCCGATTGACCAAAACCGATACCTATGGCGTTGTTTGCGGACGCGTACACGTGTCCATGGTTCGTCACGTCGGCCACCGAGGACTCTACGATTACAGCTCGGGCAGTATCGCCGCCGACGGCCATGGCGGAGACGTTTCCGCGCAAGGTCACCGCGCTGCTTTCACCATTGACGACGACACCGTACGCCTGTGTACCGGCTTGGGCCGTCACCGTATCGACGTCAAGCGTCAGGCGTTCGTTCCCGGTCACGGTCACCGCCCACGCTGCCCGCTCTGCTCGGGAAACGACTTCTCCCATCGTCACCGAGACGTCGTCATTCCCAGTGAATCGCACACCGTAAGTCTGTGAATTGACATCTTCCGAAACGGTCTGGACAGAGTCGACATCGAGGACAGCCCGGTCGCCGGCCTCCAGCGATACTCCCCACGTCCCAGCCTTCCCGGTCGCCAAGACGTCGCCAAAGACACCGGTGAAATCATCGCCGACCGCGCCGAATACGCCCAGGGCCAACGAATCCGCCTGCCAACCTTCCACAGAGATGACACCCTCGTGGGTCACGCTTAGGTTGTCGAGCACCTCCCCGCTCGCCGCACTTCGGTGCTCAAAAAACAAACCGGTGGCGCGGGATGCGGCGCTCACGCTCATGTCGCTCAGCGTCAAGCGGGCGTCCTTCCCGCCGGAGAAGTTGATGCCCGAGGCCGATGAATCAGCGCCCTTACTTGCGACGTCGAACACGCCAAATTCAACGTCCGCGTCGGCCGACACGAACAGATCCAAGCCCACCGCAAAGGAATGGCCGGTGACCGACACATCACGTCCGTGACCTGTAAAACCGTCACCCGCGGTGACATGGGCGCCGTGCCCTTGTGAACCGTCGCCGTCTCCGGCTACGACAATGTCTCCAAGCCTCATCGTGAAATCGTGTCCGGCCACAATGGAGGCGCCTGCGGCGCTTGCGGACGCATCGGTAGCGGTTGCGCTGATTGCACCGGTGTGAATTAGACTCGCTCCGTCCGTAGACGACCAATAAACGCCAAGCGCACTGCGAAGGCCTTCGACGGCGACATTGTCAATCGAAGCTGAAAAGCCCTCCAAAGCGAGGACATTGACGCCGCGCACGTTGGAATTTGCGGACGTGCCCTTCACTTCGATCAGCCCCTCTTGACTGAGGGATCCGCCGGAGCCCACATTCAACGCCACACCTTGAATCGCGTTCCCGCCGCCTTCGACCTGAACGTTTCTGACGGACGCTTGAAATTGGTCGCCCGCATCGACCAGCATGCCGTGGGCTGCGCCGGCCGACGATGTGGCGGAGAGATCCCCTTCGATCACGAGACTGCCGTTATGACCGCCCGTGAAATACACGGCGCGCGCCAATCCGGGCGCGCTGACCTGGACGCTGCCCACCGTCGAAGCGAAATTGTTTCCGACGGCCAAGTCCACTCCATACGCCTGAGAACCCAAATCCCTGGCCGTCGTGGAGACGTCGCCAACGTGCGAGAGACTTCCGCCGTCACCGGCGGTCTGCAGCCAAATGCCTCGCGCGAGCCGGCCGCCCTCCACGGCGACGTCTCGAACGCTCAGCGACACATTTCCTTCGCCTTCAAGGTCAACGCCGTACGCTTCGGAGTCCACGTCTCGGGCCGTGACAATAATTCCACCGACGATGTGAATGTCGGCGTCGTTTGCAATGCCTTCCGTGCCCACACTTGTGTCGTACGTGGTGGTAACGCCTCGGGCCAATAGGCCCGCGTCGACCGCGACGTTTTCGATGGTTGCCAAAAACCCATCTCCTGCGCCGAGGGTGACACCGTACGCGGCCGACGCTACATCTCGAGCGCTTACGACCACGTCGCCCGAATGGGTCAGGATCCCATTGTCCGTCACATTGAAATCGATGCCTACGGCGCGGCTCCCTCCTTCGACGTCGATATCGCCCAACGCCGCGCTCACGTTTGTTTGGCCCCTTACTCCAACTCCAGTTGCCGACGAGTCGAAGTCGCGAGCGCGCGCGACGACATCGCCGGTCACCGTGAGCTCCCCGTCGTTACTGGTGAAAAAATGAACGCCTATAGCTACCCTACCCGCTTGGGCTTCGACGCGATCGAACGTCGCCTCCGCATTCGCACCCATCACGATGCTCGCACCCCGAGCAGAAGAAGAATCCGCCGAGCTCTCTACTACAATCTCGCCTTCATGGCGGACCTCGCTGTGCTCTCCGGTGAAGATGTAGGCCCCCATCACGCTGTCAAAGCCGGCGTTGGCCGTCACGTCGCCGAGCGTGATGTCAAATCCGTCGCTCCCGCTTGCAATCATCACCACACGACTTTCGGTTCCTATTGGGAGGGAAACGGGCCAACTGATCCCGTCCTCGACCACGATGCTCTTTCCATCCGAAATCTCGATGCCCGAGATGTCCGAGCCTCCGGCCGCAGACGTTAAAGTGACATTGCCATCGAGCATCACCGCCGCTCCCAGTTCCGGCGCGAGCTGTATCCCGGGTTTGTCGATGATGACGTCTTCGCTATACGTACCTTGCCGCAAGATTACCCGATCCCCATCGGCGGCGGCGTCAAGCGCGTCCTTAATGCTGGGATAGTCCCCGGGCATGGTTCCGACGAATCGATCAGCGGCGAACGCGAAAGGCGGAAAAGCAATCTGGGCGAACAAGAGCGCGACGAATGAAATGAGTAACAACACATTGAGCCCGTGTCGGTGTGTCATACCCTCAGCTCCGCCTCCTCATCCGTCTATCTGTGTCTGCGCGTGTGCGATGAACCATTGCCCAGCAATGCGTTGAAGCTGCCACGTCATCTTGCCTTCCGATTGAACTCGGCCAAGGAAGGCGTTTTCTACGTCTTGCTTCCACGCAAACTGCACTGTTGCAACATTGCTGCTAATGGTCGCCTCTACATCCGTCGCTTCCATATCATAAATGGTCGTCACAATGTCAAACATCGAGTCGAATTGATCTTTAATCTCCGCTCGGCTCAAACTCTTGGTGCCGGTGGGGTCGGTCCAATTCGCCGGGTCGGTGAACATATCTGCGAGTCCTTGCGAGTCCCGAGCCTTCGAGCGGTCCACGTACTTTTGAATGAAGGCGTCGATGTCCAGGTCCGACTTGACCGCCGTACTACTTCCGCCACACCCGACTACCATCACGAGCAACACCAAACATAACGACGTTCCAAATCGCCTCAACGCAGGCCTCAACACTCGTCACTCTCCCTGAATTAGAAGTACCCCCGGCCCACTAAAAACGCGATGCCATAAGCATAGTGCACCGCAGGCAAAACACCAGACGAGGACCTGTCAAGGAAATGTTGAGCTACTGTTGAACAATGGGTGGAGGGGAGCGGGGAAATCGAGTATCTGCGGGTCGATACAGATGTCAGATGTGAGGTTTAACAATGAGAGGCAGCTTCGAGCAACCCCTGGATGATACCCCTAACCGCCGCGGAGGTGCCGGTTACCCGAATTGGGCTGCTCGTCTGAGTGAACACCGCGCAAAGACGTTTGTCGGGCGCACCGAGGAATTGGGACTGATCAGGCATGCTCTGCATGCCGAGCACCCTGCGTTTCAAGTGCTCGCCTTGAGCGGCCCCCCTGGCTCCGGCAAAACAACATTACTGAAAAGGTTTGCCTCCGAGTGTGACGATGTAGGGATCGGCCATGAGCTGATTGACGCCCGGCGCATCCAGCCTGTCCCAAAGCCGTTCTTAAATGCGCTCCGTTCAGCGCTGGCACTTGCCGAAGACGACGTTCTCACCACTGCCTTGGCACGGCGAGGGCGCTTTATTCTGATGATCGACAACTTTGATTCGCTCTCCCCTTTGCACGACTGGCTCTGTGAAACGGTACTCCCTCAGCTTCCGGCAAGCACGATCTTAGTCGTTGCCAGCCGCGGGTCGATTCCCGATTTATGGCGAACGGACGCCGCCTGGCGCAAACTCGTCCGCACGGTCTCTTTACGCAACTTCTCGCCCGCCGAAACGCGGTCGTATTTGACCCTGCGCGCCGTACCCGGCGGCGAACACGAGCGCCTCTTCCACTTTAGTCGCGGCCACCCTCTCGCCCTCTCCCTCGCGGCCGACCTATACGATCAGCGACCCGGATTTTCGTTCGATCCCCGAACAGCGCCGTATATGATGCAAGCCCTTGTCCGCCGGTTTGTAGGCGACGTGGTGAACCCAGAGCGCCGAACGGCGCTTGAAGCATCCGCTATTGTCCGTGTGACCACCGAAGCGGTCCTCGCAAGAATGCTTGATCGCGATGACGTTCGCAGCGAGTTTGAATGGTTGTGCGAGCTTTCGTTCATCGACTTTTCGCCGACCGGGATCTACCCGCACGACCTCGTGCGGGACGCTATCACGCTAGACCTGCTCTGGCGTGATCCACATCGGTACGAGACGTTGCGGCGACGGGCCCATGACTTTTACGCGCCGCTCCTTCAACATCCGAGCCAAGACATTCAAAGCGAAGCCCTGGCCGACTACCTTTTCCTCTACCGCAGCCATGAAGCGCTTCGTCCGTTTCTGGCTCGACACGGTAGCGAAGCCGTCCTCCCCAAGACTGAACAGGCCGCCCAGGCAGACTTTCCCCGGTTGCTAGCCCTTGTGAGACGACACGAAGGCGAAGAGTCGGCCAAACTGCTTACGCACTGGCTCCAGCACCAGCCCGAAGGCTTCTGGCTGATACGCGGGACCGATGGTCAGGTGAGCGCATTCACGTTCATCGCCCGTCTCGACCATGCGAGCGAAGCAGCGATCCTCAAGGACCCGGTGACGCGAACGATTTGGGAGTATTTGCTTGCGAAGGATCTATTACAGCCAAGCGACGTGGCCACGGTTAGTCGCTTCGTCATCGACGCCGAGGCATATCAAGACATCACGCCAAACATCGCGTCCATGGCTCTCTTGCTCTTGCGCCATTGTTTGACGGTGCCGAACTTGAAGTTCACGCTCAACATTTTGGCCCAGCCGGAAGTGTGGGAGCCATTTGCCACCGCATCGGGATTTTTCCAACCCTTAAAGGATCTGCAATTCGAGGTCGGAGAGTACAAAATGGGGGTGTTTATGCAGGACTGGCGTCACGAAACGCCGCAGATGTGGTTGTCGCGAATTTCGCCTCGGCACGAACTGAAGCAGGACCGCAAGCCATTGCCGGCCCTCAAAGACGAGCAGCAACTTCTCGAGCAACGCAACGAATTCACCAAGGCCGTCCGCCATGCTCTAAAAAACTTCCATGTCCCGGATGTCCTCGCTTTAAACCCTCTCGTAAACTCAGCCGTTGTCGCGAAGTACATCGGCGGAGACAATGCAGATTTCGAAGGCAGGACTCGGGCATTGCAGGCGGCCATTACGGAAGTCATCGAGTTTATCGGAACCGTGCCCAAGCGAGAAAGACTCTACCAAGCCCTACGGTATACTTACCTCGATCCCCAAGGCAGCCAAGAGCGAGTGGCCGAATGGCTGGATCTTCCATTCAGCACCTATCGGGGTCACCTGCGCAGCGGCATCGATGTCCTGACGGACATCTTGTGGCGAAAGGATGTCGAAGCGCGAAGTTCGATCGACTAAGCCGGCCATGACGAGGGGCCGAAGGCCCCTCGCACTTGCCTATGCGCGCTCTTGTTGCCTGAATGCACGGCGCCCACCATTCTGCACGTAGAGCGGGCCGCTGAAACTAAGCGTACGAATTCAAGTCCCGGTTGCGGATCGGGTAATCAAGCAGCGAGTGTGCTACCGATTCGTACATGACGAGGTGTGCGTCAAGGATTTCATCGTGTGAGAACGGCTTGATGGCCAGGCCATGAGGACCCTCGAAGGTGATTGAAAGCGCGCCGCTCACGTCGTACGACGCGTTCGCGTAGTTGTACGTCGCCGGCCTTTCTTGGAGCCCTTCCCAGTCCGTGGAGACATTGTGCGGTCGAACATCGGCCGCGTCCCACCGCTCAAATGCGTCGCGCTGCATCTGAATTTGCACTTCTTGATGCCGCTTCGGTGTCAGGCTTGTCGGCACGATAAAGAACGGCCCGTGCTCGCACGAGTGCACGTGGACTACGACGTCCGGACGTTCCTGCGCCATCTTATGCAACACTGCGCTCGCTTCGGTGGTCACCGATCCTAGCGGACTTGCGTCATGGACAATATTGTAACCCTGTCCATTTGGGTAACCGCCAAGGAACGCCACGTCGTCAAGGAGCAGGGGCTGATGCCATTTGCATTCGGGGTATCCGATCAGCTCTCCGTTTTTCCACGCCCCTTGACACCAGTACCGAAATTGATCGTACGATGCGCCGACCAAGCTTTTCGGGACCACTCTGGCACGTCCGTCCGGATTTTGACACGGGACGACGATGACGCGAGCTTTGTCCGGAAGCGCATGCAAGTAGCTCCACGCTTTGCCGCGAAAGTCCTTGCCCGTCTCAAAAATCTGCAGCAGGTTGAGCGCGCCGACGATGCCCTCCATTTCACCGCCGTGTTGCCCGCAAAGGAGCATTAAGATCGGCGGCTCGTCATCGCTTGCCGGGCCGAGAAATGGCTCCATCGTACGCGCTCCGCTCGCCGCGGAAAAGTTGGCCGTTGCCTTGGCCCTCCTCGCTTCAGGACCGTACGTCACATACCACAATGGATGCCCCTCAGACGAGAGGCCGATTTGCTCAACTCGTCCGCGGTTTACCGACGCCCGGACGAACTCATTCACGTCTTCGACCGTCGACCGCCAAAAGTCGGGCGTCTTTGTGTCATCAACCGCGTATTTCTCATGAAAGTGCATTGGAAGGGTTCCTCTCCCTCAAAGTGCTCGCTGTGCAATTTACGGCCCGCGCTGACTCAAGACCTCTCGCCGATCGAAGGAATTGCCTTGTCACAGGAAAAGCCGGAGCATGGATGTCCGGCTCTTCCTGTTTACGCGTTGATCCTTGATCTATGCCTGGTTAACGGGCCAGGGACTAGAACTCCGGGACGGCTTCGCTGACCAAGGCCTGCAGGACCGGCCTCAGTTCTTCCATCGTGAGGTCGACGGAGGCGTTTTCGTCCATCATCCGGGTCCAGGCCGCATCCATTTGTCGCTCGATCTGGCCGAACGTCGAAAGCTTCCGCACACGGACGACCGCTGCGTAGTCGTTGGCTTGTTCGCCGAAGATCATGAAATTCACGCTCGGCGCACGACTTTTGAGGTTAGCTTCCCAACCGAGGAGGTTCTCAATAACGACAGGTAGAGCGCCGGCGGTGGTCGCGAAGGCGGCATTGCCTTCGGTATGGGTCGTCACATACTTGACGAACTGCCACGCTTCATCCTTGTTCTTTGACTCTTTGATCAGCGTCAGGCCTACCGGGTAAATAACGCCGACCGGCGAGGCGTTGCCTGCATACGGAAACGGAGCGAGCTGCCACTCGGCGCCGGCGTCGATCAGGCCGTTGAAGTTCCAGGTGCCGATCTGTTGCATAGCGGCATTGCCGTCGATGAGGGTCGCTGCCTCGCTGGGGCCGGGAACGACTTGATCCACCCACCGAAGGGCCTGCAATTCCCGCAATGCGTTCAACATCGGCTCATCCGAACCGGTCCACCGAGACAGCGACTCGTCGATCCAGTCGGCTCCAAAATTGTACCCTGCATCGAGCCATCCGCCGATGTTCGAGTGACCCCACTGGCGTACGATGCCCTCAGGGGTCCTTTCCGTCATGCGCTTGGCCGATTCGACGAAGGTCTGCCAGCTCCACGAGGGGTCTCCCCAGTGAGACGGCGGTTGAGGCAGTCCGGCCGCATCAAACTTGCTGGGAGCATACGCCAGCGCTTGTCCCGACGCGCCCCACGGCATGACGTACTGCTCGTTTCGCCACTGCAACGCGGACACCATCGATCCGATGAGTCTGCTCAAATCGACCCCGTCACGCTCGATATAAGGATCGAATGGGGCGATGAGATCCTGCGCGGCAAACTGCACAAACTCCGTGCTTATGCCTGCCACGAGGTCCGGCGGCGTGCCCCCGGCGATCATCGTGACGACGTGTTCCCATTTTCTCGCCTGAGACCCGTCCGTTTGGAGAAGCTCGACTTCGATGCCCGTCTCTTGCGTAAATTGCTCCGCGATTGCCGCATAGCGATCGAGGTTCGCGCCCCAGTTGTTGACGACTACCACTTTGGCGGCTCCAAGCGACGACATCGCCAAGACGAGTGCGAGTGCGGCCACGACACCAACCGTCAAATTGCGTTTCATTTCGCTACCTCCTTAATGATTCGATAATGATTCGATTAAGAAGTTCCGATTAACATAGGCCCGCACATACCCAATAGGACCAGCAGCGCCGGCCCGGTGAGCCTTTGATCGCAGCCGATGGTCACCCCCTTTTTCGCGCTTGGCGTTCATTGAACACTGTCAATCGCCCCTACATGCCAAAATCGGAAAGGCAAAATAGACCGAACGCCAATTCTTTTCTCTTAGAGTGAAATGATGCTGTTATTCGTCAACTTCAACCGGCCTCCTGCCGAAGATGATCGGTTTTCTGTCAACGGGAATCGGCAAGCCCACCCCGACTACGCCCTCCCGTGGCACGCGGGACTCGTCTATGTACTGCTGGATCGTGCGTGAGACTGCATGAATCACCGATTCTCTCTCGCCCGGTCGTATCGGCGCGATCGCAACGCTACGGGGATCTCCTTTTAAATCGCCGAGCGTGCCGCGAACATGGGGCGAGCCGACGGGTTCAGCCACTTTTCCAATTTGAGTCGGGACCGCTGAGCGAGAGCTGAGCCCGGTAGTTCGACATGTTGTAGTGCGCCCTGCGGATCGGGCGAAATGCCTCGTTATTGCTCACAGCGCCGTCTTGGGTATAGATCCAGATCTCATCCGTATCCCAAAGTACGATTTCGTCGCGAGCATCGCCGATGAGATCAATCGGTTCATAGCACAGATACGGATGTCCGTCATCCGGAAAGCGCACGACGACGTCTCCCGTACCGTCCATCAAACCGCCAAGACTTGGGTGGCCCGAAAGAAGCAAGAGCTCCCTACCCGACCCATCCCAGTTGACGGGGGATAGTGCCGTTCCCCATGGCGACGTCACTTCCGATCGGTACAACACCTCTCCGTGGGCATCAAAGATCATAATGATACCTGGATTCCCCCAAAACGTGACCGTGGCCACTTCGTACCCCTCGCGCTCCGGAATGAGGTTCGCAACGGTCACCGTCTGGCAGTGGCCCACGCGGAGATTCTGCTGGATGGCGCCGTCAGGCTTTACCCACAACATGCCTTCATCGCTCGCTGCGATAATGATCTGCACCTCGTCGTTACGACAAAATTTTCCCACAGCGACTCCGTCCGCATGATCGCCAACGTTGAGCTCCCAAAGGACAGTGCCGTCGTGGTCGATCAGCGAGTAGCCGATGAACACCTCATCTTTGCCGTCTCCATCGACGTCATAAAACATTGGAAAGTGACCT
Organism: uncultured Clostridia bacterium; assembly: GCA_964424335.1. Classification (GTDB taxonomy): domain Bacteria; phylum Bacillota; class Limnochordia; order DTU080; family RSA5; genus CAYRIY01. The sequence continues at coordinate 4,580 of CAYRIY010000049.1, read as the reverse complement.
ACGTTGCCCGAGTAATGCCAGAGCGGTTTGAGGTCATGGGTGTAGGCCCATGCGTTGTTGTAGCGATCTTTGATGAGGATCTCCTGCGGCCGGCCTCGTCCTTTAAGGTCACAGAAGCTTATCGAATCGCCGACGATCCTGGCGAACCAATCTTCTTTGAGACGCCTGCTTTGGTGCGCGGGAGCCGCCGGCGTGGGTGCGCTATATTTCAAGCGGCCGGTGCGACCGTCCAACACCTGGATCTCAAAGTTGCGACAGACCACGACTTCTTGATGTCCGTCCCCGTCAACGTCGTGGATTTGCATCGGTAGGTCGTTGGTGACGAGGGCGTTCGCTGAATTGGGCTCTCCCTGCTGCCACAAAATGCGCCCATCGAGGTCGATCGCGGTCAAACACGAAATCTCGGAGAAGTTGTCCCCGTTCATTCTTTGCACATTCTGGGCCAATAACAGCTCCGTGCGCCCATCTCCGTCAAGGTCGCCGAAGCGAATGCTCTTTCCCGCTCCAAAGCCGGGCGTCGGGATGCGGCGCCAGAGCTTTGGTCTAGGGAGCGCGTCTTGTTTTTTCGTTCGCCGCTCGGCACGTTCTCGCTCCTGCGCGCGCCATGCCTCGTAGTCCGTGGGGCTCATCGCAACTTCGATGCCCCTATAGCGAACAGGGGCATTGGCCGCAAACGCGATCTTGCCCGCGGAGTACCGATCGTCCGTGGCGGCTAGCGTGATGCCGTCGACGTCGATCGACAAGGAGGAACCGTTGGCGGAGATTTCGACTTCGTAGTATCGATCCGTTTCAAGACGGGCCGCTACTTGGTCAAGGACCGTCCGTTCCTCGTCGTCCACTCGAACGATCTGCATCTCCTCGCCGGTATACCACAAGGCGTAATGATGCCGACTCGTCTGATAACGAAACAAAACGCCCATCGGGCCATAGGTTGCAAGCGGTCGAAAGGACGTCTTGATCAAGACGTTGGCCCAGGTAGGCTCTCCGGCCGCGATCGTAGGCAGCCCCGTCGTACGGACCGTCGATTGCTCGAGAACTTTTTCATCGCCTTCGAGAAGCACATTCCAAGTGGCATCCCTTCGCCAAGACGGGTGCAGCGTCGTCTCGATCCACCGACGGGACATCCCTTGTGGAATGCGCAAGTGATATTCACCGAGCGGCGAATAATCGTGGGGCATTGCTCCGACTTTCAATGCCGAAAAATCATCCCGAAAAACCGAAATCATATCCGCTCTCCTTCCATCTCATTAGAAAATCCACTTCGGCACCTCAACCCGACCGGTTCGCAGTGGATTTACAATTTGACAGACGCGCACATCCCCCACGAGACCGAGAATCAACGCGGCCTCACTCGCCGTGACGTTGATGCGACTCACGAGAAACTCGACCATCTGACCGACGGCTATACGACACGCTTCCTCGAGCGACTCATGCGAGGCGACGCATGCCCAAACATCGTCGGTTTCGATCATCGGGTGACGCATCCCCCATTGGCTGACGATTTCGACCGAAAGATCGACTTCGGCGTTGATTTCGATGCCCTGGCCGTTTACCTCGCCATCGGCCATCAGCAGGTGGACGTCGCCAAGCGAGAGCAGCCCCCCTTCCTGCATGGCGGTGATGTAAACCCTCGCCCCTTTTCTGATGAGCTTGGTGTCCATGTTACCCCCGTGTGGACCCGGATTTCGATTCCACACGACTTCGCCGTCAGCAGGAGCAAGTCCGATGACGCCAACCATCGGATCGGGTGAAAACGAAAGTGACTCGTTAAACGTAATCGTCTTACTTTCTGCCGGGAAGAATCTGCGAATCGATTCTTGGACTTTGCCACCGAGCGCGCCGCGCCCAACGCCCATGAAGCCGACGCCGCACGGCCTAATGTCGTGGATGTGGATCGCGACGCCGTCGCCGGGCCGCACGCCTTCGATATAAATCGGACCCGTCGCGGGGTTGACTTGGTCGACGCCCATCCGCCGGTCCAATGAATCGTCCACAACGTCTCCTGCCAAGTTGACCACGTTTCCGTCAAGCGCGTCGGCCGTTTCAACCGTGATGATCTCACCCGGTTTGACGATCGCGACGGGTCGGTGAGCGGAACTCATATAGTGAACGTGCTGGTCACGGCTTATGCGCATCGACTGACACCTCGTTTTCATTTCCTTTTAGAGCACATGCGGAAGGAACGAGCGACAATTCTTCTCTATTAGAGAAGAACAATCCTTAATCCTGCGAATTTTTCCGGATATTGACTTGGGCCAATCCTGTGTCCCTTAACAGGGCGATCTTCGGTCCACGGATCCACAGGTGCGACGACAAATAGTTTCTATCAAGGAGGAACAAATCCCACTCCGATGAAACATTTGGGCGAATAGACACTTTTTGGACTTGAATGCGAGAACAGGCTCTAGGAGGTTTGCCAATTGTGACCAGGACCAACAGCCGATTCCATCTCGACACCCGCTTGCTCGCATTTATGTGGGGCGCAGCACTCGTCGTGATCGCCACGGCGTCCGTCGCGGCAGCCGGCGCCGGTGGAAATGGAGAGATTCCCCCCCTTTTTGCTCCCGACTTTGATGCGATGGATGACTGGATGCCCGAGTACCGAGGGCAGTCCTTTACGAATCGAAACGACCGAGAGCAAGATCGCAACAATATTCCGCCGGGCTTTGACTTCTATTACACGTCGGATGACTGGCATCCGATGGGCGACATCAATGGCGAGAGCGCGCATCCGGACAGACAGCCTTCCGGGCAGATTTCCAGCCTGGTCGGATCGCACGAGTCACCTACCGGCAAAGCCTTCGTCATCTTTGACGAGTCGCAAGGCTCCGACTCCAACTGGGGCTCCGATGCCATCTTAGTCAAAGAACTTCCCGAGGAGTACCCGGAGCTTTTTGTTGAATTTTACGTCAAGTTCGATCCCAATTGGGTCTGGCGCGACATGCGCTTCAACTCGGGCGAGTCGGCGATGAAGTTGTTTCGGGTTTATCGGTTTTACGGAAACGACGACGATGACGTGTTCCTCTTCAACCATGACCGACGTCGCCTCGGCATGATGTACTTGCTCGGCATGAGCTCTCGAACGCAAGGCGGCACGAGGCGCAATACTGCAAGCATCAACCATCACGTTCGTGCGCACCCGTATGTAGACAATTACCGTGGTACGCACTCGGTTGTACTCAATGAGGACCTCTCTTGGAACGATGCTTTCTTCGACGACCAGTGGCACCGGATTGCCGTTCACGTCAAGATGAGCTCGGCTCCGCAAGAAGCGGACGGAATCGTGCGTGTTTTTTATGATGGCGTGTTGCAAAGCGAACTAAACGACGTCGTGTGGAACACAACCGACGACCCGTCCGTGAAAGGCTGGAACATGATCGGATTTGGCGGCAACATGAACAACCGACCTTTTCTGCCGATCGACCGCCACGAACAGTGGTACGCGATTTCGGGGATCCGCGTGTGGGACACCATCCCACACGCCTACGCCGAGGCGTTGCATTGAGGGGGTCTCACAACACGTCGACTGGATACCGGCTGGATCCGCACTCCTGCGTCCGTCATGGAGCCGTGTCCGCTCCAGGCTTTCCGAGCCGCAACGCGCCTGTTTTGGCGCGTTGCGGCTTGGCAACGTCGCCTAGTTCGCTTGGTTTAGCTGTGCAAGCAGCAAGTCACCCTGGCGAGCGGCTTCATCGAGCGCTGTTTTCACATCCATCTCGCCCTGCCTAATCTTTGCCCACGCCGCGCTCCACACCGCGCTCAAATCTTCGCGCAACACGTGAAAGACTTGGAAGCTATGCGGACGCGCCACGGCGACTTGGCTGAGGAATATCAAACGTTCGATTATGGGGTCGCCGAGGTATACGTCGGCCATAGGATTCACTTGTGGGTCATGGGCATCTTTGAACGGAGACAGCATCCCGTACGTCCCCGTGCCCCAGACTTTAGACAGCGTCTCACGGGACCCCCAGAACTTGATGAGCTCCCAGGCAGCGCTTTTGTTCTTGCTCTGCCGCGTCATCATGATCGCGCCGCCGGCATCACCCACGATCGGGGTCAGTTCGCCGGCCGTCTTGGGTGGAGCGAGGAAAAAGTCGATATCGATTCCAAGCTCGGGATTGCGAAACGCATCCTGCACCCAAAAGACCCGGCCTCCCCACATAGCCACGGAGCCCGACTGAAGCTGGCTCGCCGACCAGCTCGAATAAGGCAACGCCACGCCGATTCGATACATATCGGTCAAGAACTCACCGGCTTCGACCACCTTGCTGTGGTTGAAGTTGGTCCGCTCGGCCGACTGTGTGTTCGGTTCCAGGAGGTCCGGCGCTCCGTTTCCCGCCAGGAACACTTCGATCGATTGTGGTGAGAACCCATGGACCGTGACGTTCCCGTCGGGACCATAGCGGGTCAAGGCGCGGACATATTCTCCGAATTCATTCCAATCAGCAGGTTCGTCGGCGAGCCCCGACGACTGAAACATCTCGCGATTGTACAAGATGACATCGAGTTCCAGGTTTCTTGGCAACCCCCAGAGATGGCCGTTCCAGTACCGTTCCGGCCCGAGCGCCAGCGAATGGTAC
>CAYRIY010000048.1:0-25927 GCA_964424335.1 uncultured Clostridia bacterium | reverse complement strand
CCTGACCGTCGAACGTACCGATGAAGGGATTGGCGTCATCATAGCTCCCGATCGGCACAAAGCCCGCGCCGCCGTTCCATGTCGCTGTCAGCGAGGCGTCGATGTCGCGCCCCAGCGCATACGTACCGGCGAGGGTAGTGGCATTAGCACCGATCGCTTGTAGGTCGTTGACGTCATTCACCAGCATATAGGCGGTAAGGCCGCCTTCGTCTGTCGTAACGTTATCGCCATAGTAGACGGGATTGGAATAGCTCACAGGATTGTAGAAGATCGACACATCTCCCAATCCGTCCACCGTCAGACTGCCTTCATTGCCAAACTCCACCGTGCCTGTGCTGGTTCCCAGCGGATCGGCGCGCAACACGACCGGCGCTCCGCCCTCCGCCGTGACCTCGCCGACCACCTCAATCTCCTGGCCGGACACATGGATGCCGCCTGAGGCGATCAACTTCGCTTCGTCGCCTTCGGCCGCGCCTTGATCGCCAAGCGAAACCGTCCCCTGCGAGCCGCCCGAGAGCACGATCCGCCCGTCAATTTCGGCGACGCGATCCGCCCGGATCACGCCCGATTGTTTCAATACGATTTGATCGAGCGTCGGCGCCTCTGCCCCGGCCAGCAACAACGCCAAGCCGCCATCTACGTTGATCTCGCCAAATTGCTCGATCAAGGCGTCCGCCACCGTCGCCTCGATTTCCACGTTGACCAGGCCGCCCGCTACCACGTCGAGACGCACCTGCCCGCCAGCAAGCAGCGCAGCAGTGCCCAATTTGGCGGTGATCGCGCCGTCGTTTTGCACCTTGGGCGCGATGAGCGCGACATAGCCGCCCTCAATGCCCGCATCGTAACCGGCGGTGATCTCACCCCCATTGATCACCGATGCGCCTGCAAGACCGCCTTCAAAGATGTAGTTGCCCGCAAGGAAGTTGCTGTTGGTAATGTCGAGCGAGGAGGCGACGAGTGCGCCCACATCCACCCTGGCGTTCTGTCCAAATATCACGCCTTGCGGGTTGATGAGAAAGACCTGTCCGGGAGCCGTCAGTGTTCCCAGGATCTGGCTTACGCCCGCCCCGCTCCCCACACGGTTGAGCACGACGGCATTGGCGCCGGCCGTTTGGTCAAACGTGACCGTATACCCCTCGCCGATCGAAAAGCTATCCCAATCGATAATCAGGCGTTCGCTGTCCTGCGTGATGGTGAGCTCGGTATCTCCCGCACCGACAACGGCGATGGTACCGTCGCCATTGCCCGGCTGAATCGTACCGCCCGTAGGCAGCATAGCGCCAGCCGGAATGGCGGTCGACCATATCATCGCCAAGCTGAGCGCCACAGCCCACGCGCGCCGACGCCCCACTCGGCGCCTCCCCTGGCCCCTCACGCGGCCCCGCAATCCTGCGGCGCCAGGACCTCGTCGCAGCGCGCGTCGCGGCTCGTCACCCTGCGTAGCTGTCGACCAATTCTCCATCACCGATCATCCCCCCGGACAATGCCCACAGCATACGCCAAGCCTGTTGGCTCCCAGCCGCACAACAGCCGCCGACGCGTCCCGTAGCCACCGCCATAATCTGCTTCTCAATTGCAAACCTCGTGCGAGCAACCCAAACCAAACGTAGCCAACCAAGCGAAACCGGCTGTACAAAAACTAAACCTTAAAAGCTCCACACGGCCCGCGCCCACAAGCGAGGGCCCGTTGCGGTGCCTTGGCCATGGCCTGCGAAGGGCCACGCCGCATCCACACGCAGGCTAATGCGCTCCATCGGCGTGTACAGCAGTCCCAGGCCGCCGCCAAACAGCGTACGGTCGCGCTCGGCATCCGGATCCCACGGCGTCTTGTCGATGCGTACACCGCCGCCGTCCACGAAACCGATGGCCTGAAGCCCTGCACCCAACCGTTGCTGCAGCTCCAGCCGCACCAACCAGCCGTCGTCACCCGACGCCTCACCAGAGCCGTATCCCCGTACCCCTGAAGCTCCGCCGAGCGACAATTTCTCGGAGCCATGCAGGTTTTTGGACGCCCATTGCAATCTCAATTCGGCGTGTAATCCCAACCGTTCGGTCAGCGGCTGCTGCCGCGTCAGGGTGGCGTTTGCCCTGAAAAACCCTCCCGCCGTGTTCGCCGAGGCAGCATCCTGCGCCGCCGTGGTCTCGTCATGGATGCGCAGGTTGCCCCAAGTCATCGAAAGCGAAAACGCGCCACGTCCACCGGCGATCTGCCGCTCGCCCGTGGCCGTCACGCCGTACGTCTGCACCGTACGCAAAGCCTCCACGCTCAAGACCACATCGGAAAGCCGCCGCTGCTCCGCGGCGAAACGCACGTCGAGATTGCCCGCCGTGGAGCGCACATAGGGCGTCTGCGCCGCAAGGCTGAGCATCTGCACCGAGCCGTGTGCATTTAACGCGGCCATGTCGTCGATCAAGCGGTAGCGGGTGTCTCCAAGTGTTGCGGTATAGGTAAACGGGCTTCGACCGATGCGGAATTGGTACGCCAGTTGCCCGTGTCGCATACCTTCACCCGCGTTGAGGGTCTGCACCGAAAGCTGGTCGCCGCTTCCGGTGGGGTTGAGAAGATCCACCATGAGTGTAGCCCGCAAAGTACCAGTGGACGGGCTGCCGAACGTATCCACGCTCAGGCTGCGCCTTAAGCGCTCGGTGTCGACGAGGTTGACCAACAAACGGGCCGTGTCCGGCGCATCGCCCGTCTGCAGCGTAGCCGTCGCCCGCACCCCCGGCGTCTCGCTGAGCCGCCGTACGGCACGGTCCAGCGCGGTCAACTCGATCAACGCGCCTGCCTGGACATCGCCCAGCATCGCCCTGGCCGATCGGTCACGCAGCGCCGAGGTATTGCGCAGGACGACATCGTCGTAGCGGCCTTCCACTACCCGAAGCTGCACAGTTCCGTCAACGATCTCTTGTGGGGGAAGGAAAGCGTAACTGAGGGGATAGCCACGCTCGCGGTAGAACCTGCCGATGCGCTCTGCCGCCTCCTCCAGCGCCGCCAAGGTGGTCTTGGGCCCTAAAAGGTCTGCCACCAAAGATTGCAGCACATCGTCGTCAAAGACGGTGTTCCCGGTGAAATGCACTCCGGTGACGGTGAAGCTTGTCGACTGCGCATGGGCGGTATAGGGTGCTGTCAGGCTGACCGCGAACGCTAAAAAGACGCGCAGCGCGGCGATTAACCACAAGGCGCCTTCACTTCCTGGCTTGGAATGCATCCTCATCCGGCTCTCTCCAAATCTTATTTCAAACCCTTTTCCGATAATAACGAAATCTTGTACAAATCGACCGCTTATCCTTTTGACGCAAGCGGCAGCTTGACGTAAAATGTCGAGCCGACACCGACCTCGCTTTCGACCCAAATGTGGCCGTCGTGGCGCAGGATGATCTCACGGCAGATGTATAGACCAAGGCCCATTCCGCCGACGGACGAAACGCCTTCCGCGCTCCCCCGATAAAACTCCTCAAAGACTGACGGAATCTCCGATTGGGGAATTCCGATGCCTTGATCGACGACCGCGACCAACACGTGCCCATCTTCGACGCGCACGTCCACTCGCACGGGCGATTCGGAAGGGGAGTATTTAATCGCGTTGCCGATCAAATTGTCAAAGACTTGGCCAAGGCGGGTGGCATCCCCAAGGATCGTCGCTTTGCCTGCGGGCTCCTCGAGCAGATTGCACTCGAGCATCCGATCCTCTTTGCCGGCTCGAGCCACCGAAGCCCGCACCACATCGCAAACGTCGACGGGCCGAGGTTCAAACTTGAGCTGCCCCTCGTGCGTCTTGACGGTCGTGATCATTTCATTGAGTAGGTTTGTAAAGCGATCGACTTCAAGATCGAGGCGCTCGATCTGAGCGAGCAGCCTGTCCGGCTCAAACCCGCGCCTCGCATACAGCTTGAGCAGTGAGACGACGGCCTTGATCGAGCTTAAGGGGTTGCCGAGTTCGTGCGTTGCGACGTCCAAAAAGCGAATCCGGTCCGTGACATCGGCATAGATCGCCATGAATCCGGTCACTTCTCCGTCTTCGTCGGTGAGCGTCGAGGTCCACTTGCTAAGGTCAAGCAGCGAACCGTCCCTTTTCTTGCGGCGCACGACAATGCCTCGCAGCGACTCGCCGCTTCGCATGCGTTGGAAAAGGAGATCGTCGCGGTCATCTCGATCCTTGGGGAGCATCGGATTAAAGTTACCGACGACCTCCTCGCGCGTCCACCCCGTGAGGCGCTCGGCAGCCTGGTTCCAGTCGGTGACCTGACCATCGGCGTCCATCGAGATGATCGGCAAAGGCGACGCGTTGACGACGCCCTCGAGGCGCTGTTTCGCCTCCCGAATCTGCCGCTCCTCGAGAATCCGATGGGTCATCTCCATGCACATCCCGCGCATGAAGGCGGGTTTGCCGTCAACGTCCCGCTCCGCGACCTTGCCTCTGGCGTAGAGCCACACGGGTTGCCGATCCGTGCCCTCGATTCGAAACTCTAGCTCAAAACGGGTATCATCTCTGAGTGCCAGGGCGATGGTCCGCTCGACCCGCCGCCGGTCCGACGGGTGAATCGCACTAAAAAGGGTGTCATAGGGTCCGTCGTATTTTCCCTTTTCATAGTCCGTGAATATTGCCAGTGGAGACAGCCATGTGACGCGGCCGCTTGGTATGTGCCATTCCCAAGTCCCGATACTGCCGGCTTCGAGGGTTGATTCCAGGCGTGAGATCGCTGAGCGTGTCTCTTGGTATTGAAGCGCCTTTTCGATGACGATGGCCGCCCGACGGGCGATTCCTTGTGCCTGCTCGAGATCTTCGAGGAAAAACTTCCTGTCGGACTCCTTTGTCGCCGCCATGACCAGGGCGCCGATCACTTCCCTGTCGCCCTTGAGCGGCACCACCAACGCCGACTGAATCCCCGCGTCTTGGAAGACCGGCACGTACTCCCCATCGCCCGCCATCCCGGCATGCGTCACGCACTCGTAAATCCGAGGCTCGCCCGTTCTCATCACCTCGCAGACGCCGACGATCGAGGGCAAGCAGCGCGGCCTTTGGTCAAAGTTTACACTCCGGGCTAGGTCGGGATTTGTACGAGAGGCCGCGACCCATCTCGGTGACTTGGTTCGGTCGATCACGCACAGTACACATAGGTCCGCGATGCGAGATGCCACGGCGTTCGCAAGGTTGCGCAACGTTTCGCCAAAGTCGAGTGAAAAGGGTAGAATCTCATCAAAATCGAATTGAAATGGCAGAGCGCACAAAGCGATGTTCCCCCCGGCGGCGACTCTAACCGCCCCATCTTTTAGGCCCACTCTTAGCCATTACTTACCATTAATTTGAGTTAATTCCACTAGCTCTACCTCCTTTTTTTATTCGTCTATTTTGATCGGTTTTTATCCCAAACATTGACACTCAGGTCAAAAGATTCATACAATCATGGTTAAAGGTCATAGAAATAAGGAGCCTCGCATGGCGATACAACTCTATACACATCCCGTTAGCCCGTTTGGCATCGGAATCGAGAAAATCCTCAAGTCGTACTCGATTCCCCACGATGTAATCAAAATACCCTACAGCGATCGGCGTGTGATCGTAGAAAAGACGGGCGGCGCCTACTACCGCATCCCCCTGCTCGTCGACGACGGCGTCGCCGTCTGGGACAAGACCGATCTAGGCCAAGAGCTCGCCAGGCGCCTCGATCAAAAGTACGAGCTCGGCCTTTTTCCCGAACATTTAGAAGGAATCCAGTACATCCTTGCCCGTTACATCGAGGGAGAGATCGAGAGCGTCGGCTTTAAAATCAACGACATCGACTATGAATCGTGGCTGCCGGACCTGTACGACCGCGTCATGTTCGTCCGCCACAAGGAGCGGCGCTTTGGGGACGGTTGTCTCAAAGAATGGGCCGCGTCCGAGAGCAAGTTGCTTGGCGAACTGACCGAGCTCCTCGTGCCGCTCGACGCCATGCTCAAAGCCTCTCCGTTCCTCATCGACACGCGGCCGCGCTTTGTCGACTTCGATCTGTACGGCGTTTTGGGCAACTTCATGTTCTCCGGTCGGCAGCAAATCCCAACGCGGCTCACATCGCTGATCGCGTGGCGGGAGCGGATGGACTCACTTCCCCAAAAGGCGTAAGGGAGGCGGCGCAGGATGGCGGTTCCAAGCGACGTGGGCTCTAAGTATCGCGACGAAGGGTATTACATCGTCCCCGACCTCTTCACGCGTCCTGAGGTCGAGCGATGGAAGCAAGAGATCCGTTCGATTTTAGACGACGTTCGTGAGGAGATGCGCCAAAAGGGTGAGGATCCTGCAAGGCGCCTCATAAGCGGCGTCTACGTGGGCCTTGCCGTACGGAGCCCGCTCTTTCGGGACTTAGCACGAGACCCCCGCCTCCTCGACTACCTCGAGCCGATGATCGGGCCCAACATTGCATTTTTCAGCGACAAGATCGTCTTCAAAGATCACACCACCGACTTTGGCAGCCCGTGGCATCAGGATTGGCCGTACTGGAAAGGTAGCCACAAGATCTCCATCTGGATAGCCCTCGACGATGCGACGGAGGAGAACGGGTGCTTGATGTTGGTTCCCGGCTCGCATAAGGGCTACGTCGAACACGGTCACAAAGACGACCAGAAGGGGTTTGTAAACCGCATCGATCCTGAATCGATCGATCAGGACAAGGTCGTGACCGCCGCCATTCCGGCGGGTGGCGCGATCTTTTTCCACGACCTCACGCTTCACTCGAGCCATCCCAACAGGTCGGGCGCTGACCGCTGGGCCCTAATCAGCACGTACCGGGACGCCAAAGCCGAAGATCCCGTGTATGACTTTGCCAAAGCCGCGGTCGTCGTTCGAGGCGAGGGACGACCCTAGCCGCCCGTCGGGCCCGGCGCTTGCTCCCCTTCGCCGGCCCGCTCGCCAGGTGTCATTGCCACGTCGGCAGTGACGGACGGGAGGAGAAGGAGCGTCACCAGTGTGGCAGGTAGGAGCAACGTCGCAGCGGCCACGATCCCGGAGTCGTTTACGACGAGCGTCGCCAAGGCCGCGACGAAGGCGCCTCGCAAGCTCAACGTCATAAAAGGGTACCGCCGCTTCATCTCGCCCATCAGCCTGCTCGGGTAAAAGACAAACAGCGCCAACACGCCGAATGAGAGGAGCACCACTCGGCTCCAGATCGTGAGCCGGATCAGCCTCAGGTTGACGCTCACCTTCCGCTCGAACGTGCTCCAGAGCGGATCGGTTCCTTGCTGTCCCACTTTCTGCACCGTCTGCCCCAAGTGTGTCGCGCTCCCGCTTAAGCGTCCGTCGATCAACCCGATGCCGACGAGCACGGCGATGACGATCAAGCCGACGAGGATGGCGCTTGTAAACGTAAGTCGGCGACCAAGGAGCGCAAAGAGAAAGTAGGCAAACCCCACGATCGCGGTGATCGTGCCGCCGACGTTGATGCCAAGCCGCGGTGATGCGAGAAACGCGGTGACGAGGAAGAAAAAGGCGACCACGCCAATCAAAGCTCTGCGGTTGATCGGAGGCTGCAAACGCGAGCGGTCGAGAAATGCCCCGATCAACATGAACGAAGAGCCGATCAAAATGCCCATGTATTCGTTTCCGATCCCATAAAATCGAGAGCCGCTGATCGGGCTGTAACCAAGGAGGCTATCGGCCATCAGCGGCTCTCCAAAGGCGATATCCGCGAGCAGCGCCGCCGCGGTGGCCCCCGCCAGCAATCCGATCGAAGCGAGTTCGTTCCTCGCGACGGTAAACGTCAGGGCGACGATCACAGCAATGACAAGTGCGATCCGCACCCAGACCATCCAAAGCGGAGCCGGTTCGAGCGGCGATAGGATGAGCAGCGCAAGGGGAAAGCTGAATGCGGCAAGGAGCAGCAGGCGCCACGCGAGCCGAATTCGCGGCCTCCAGCGGATCGTCCCGCGTGCCACGGCCCAGATGAGCAGGGCGCCCAGGAGCATGATGCCCATCTGAGCAAAAAAGAAGGGCTGAATGACCGAAAGGCGCTGGGAATGAACGACGGCGATCCGCTGGTACTCCCGAGCAAGCCATTCCCAGGGCCGATCGACCGCGCTCACGATTACGATCCCACCGCCGTCGAAGCGTCCTTGGTCAAGGGCCCCCAGCGCCCGGGCGATGGTTGGGGCCACATCGATGTTCATCGTCAATCCGGGGCGCTTCGTGCTTGCGGACATCAGCAAACCGGTTCGGCGTTGACTTCGCGCGTTTCCCGCCGGCGAGCCCTCGCCCATCCCAGCTCCTGCGGCGCCCCCGAAGACTGCGGAGATGGTCGGCGCCAAGAGGACGCCTTGATCGGCAGCCGGTTTGGCAGGCGTCGGGCTCACGATCAAGAGCGAGACGAGCCCTTCCTGCCGCTCGAGCGCAGCCGCCAACGACGCCGCAAACGCGTCGATGCGCCGCAGCGCGCTCGTCCTCGCAAGAGCGTACCGCTCGGGCGCGATGTGTCCACTGAGCTCTTCGAGCCGGGCGAGATCGCCGAGGTCGACCACCACGAGGTCGTCCGTTTTCATGGATTCCAAGGCGAGTTCCAAAAGCTTGTCGTAATCCGTGCGCTCTAATCCAGGCCAGGCCGGATCTTTCAGTGTCACGTCGCTGCCAACGGCGCCTTTTTGTACGCGTCCATGCTCATCCATGCCGATCAAGGCGGCGTAGCGCCGCTCCTCGCCTTGGACGTCGCTGTTGCCGTAAACGCTCAGACGCTTCCCCGCGTCGAGCAAGGCAGCGCCAAGCGCTCCGGGAACGAGGTTGCGGTCGGAATCCGCTGCAAGGCGGCGAAGCTCCCCGATGCCGAGGTGAACGATCTCTGCATCCGGAGCGTGGCCCGTCAAACTGCTATAGACATCGCCCGCGGCGTCGCTGCGAAACCTCTCTTCCACGTGAAAGGCGAACCCCGCCCACGGCCCTGCTTCGGCCCGGACTCCTGTTCCGATGGTGAGGTACCCATTCCTGGAGTTTGCCTGGGCGGCAGTTCGGACGTTCATCAGCGCGACGCCGCCCCGCTCGCCAAGGCTTCGCAAGCCAGCGACGACTTCGGGATCGCTCGTCATGTCGTCCATGCCGAGGCGATCGATGATGAGTAGCACGACCTTGCTCGTATCAAGGGGAATGGCAGGATCGCCCGGAATGGACACGTCGCCGTCCACGGCCGCGGCGAAGGTCGGGCCTGACAAAGCGAGAATGACCAACGCGACACAAACCCACAGGCGCAAAGGCGAGCGCTCCTTTGATCGTTACGGAGACTCGCAAAAAACCGTCTTGACGGCCCCCGTCTTTGCACGCTCTAGGTTGCACCGTATGGCATCGCGGTATGCGCTAAGAGGAAACCTGTGGGTAATGAGGCGATGAAGCGGCAGGTCGCGCTTCTTGGAAAGCAGGTCAAAGAGGACCTCGTAGGTGTGGCGGCCATACCCGGGCTCATACCCGTAGCCACAACTGCCGACGACCTCCAGCTCTCGCATCCAAACAAAGGTCCAATCGACTTTTTCCAGCTCGCCGGCGCCGCCGAGCACCACCACCCGCCCGTGCTCCCGAGCCACGCGCAAGCTGTCGGCGATCGATGAGGTCGTTCCCACGCAGTCAAAGACCACGTCAAATCCACCGGTAATGACCGGGGGCCCGATCCGCGGCCGGTATACCTGGGCTCCTGTGACCGACTGAGCAGCGGCCACCGCCGTCCCTCTGCGCGAGGCCACGACCTCATCGGCGCCCAAAGCAGTTGCGAGCTCTCCTTGGAACGGGTAGCGCGCCAAGACCGTGATCCGACACGCAAGGCCGAGGAGGCGAATTGCCGCGACGACGGCAAGCCCGATCGCCCCGGCTCCGACCACGAGGACGTGGGTGTCCGGGCCCCAGTGCGCCCATGCCGATGCGTCCCCAGAGCTCTCCAAGTCCCCTGAGTCTGAGAAACCACTGAAACCCGAGAATCCCGCATTTCCCACAGAAGCGGGGTTGGACACGGCGACGCCGGCCATCCGTGATTCCGTTTCGGCGTGGACTTGGGCGCGGGTGTGAGCATGGGCGCGGGCGTGCGCGCCGGACGCACGGAGGGCCCGCAGCACACCGTGTACCGCGACGCTCAGAGGCTCGATCAGTACGGCGGTCTCGTCGCTCAAGTCCTTGGGCACGAGAAACGCTTGGGAGGCGTGCGCCACCATGCGCCGCGACCAGCCGCCGGGAAGCCCCTGGCAGAAGCCAATCAACATCCCCGGACCAAATCGGCCCTCGGCTGCGCGCCGGCAAAGGTACGGAGTTCCGCTCCTGCATGGAGGACAAGGATCAAGTCCGCGGACACGGCAAGAGATCCAAGGGTCGACCACGACCCGGTCGCCGACGCGAACGTGGGAGACCTGTGCGCCGACCTCGACGACGCGTCCCACCACTTCGTGCCCGAGCGTGGCGGGAAACGATGCAAACGGCTCCAAAGCCGGGCTCGTCTTTCCCGTAATCGTGCCGATATCTGTGCCGCAGATGCCTGAGTAAGTCGGCTCGATCGCAAGCCAGTCAGGCCCGGGCAAAACAGGCTCGGGCACATCGTCCAGCGAGAGCGCCGAAGAAAATCGAGATGTGTACACCGCAGGCGACCACCGGCCAAACCCCTTGGCCATCAAATACTTGGGAATCGAAAAGTTATACCGCACCGCCTGCATGCTTATCTCCTTTTCTGTGCGCTCGCCCGTCACGATTCGGAGACGGCGGGAGCCATGGTCGAGGAACGAGCAAGCAAAGGGCCAGGATGGCCCGAAGCGAGCGCTTCCCCACCCCGGCGCCCCACATAGCCGAGCTCAGCCTAAGACATAGGCACCGTCGGAACGATCTTCCCATCGATCCGCTCGAAGATATCCTCCAAATCCGGTCCCGTGATCGTGAGCCCGTGGTTTTTCAATCCGACGATCGCCCGGGCCGGGTCGTCGCTCTCCCGGATCAAGCCTGCGACCGCTCGAGCGAGTTGGATCGTCCCGCATGGGTAGTTGACCTCGGTTGCTCGGATCCCTTCGATCCAGGCATGGACGTGAACGATGGCGCCGACGTTTGGATGCTCCCGATAGATGAGGAAGTGTTCGATGGCGTCGACGGAGACCCGCCGGGGATTGATGGTGGGCGGCACACTGATCAGCATGACGTTTCGCTGAGGGTCAAATCCTTTGATGAGCTGAATGTCCCGGCCCACTTTGCGCATATTTGCCTTGTCGACGCCGCTTGCGCTCATCCAAAACGTCGACTCGTCTTTGCGGGCGCTCAAATTTCCATAACTCAAGCCCCCGATATTGTAAAGCCGTTTCAACTGACGCAGATCCTCGGGCGCAAGCACCTCGTCGAGGGGAAAGGGCGCGGGAAGCAAGTTTAGCTCGGCCAGCCTTTTGCCGGCGAGGTAGAGTTGTTCTGTCGTGTCGTCCCCGTCCCAAAGCTCTTCGGGCAGATCCGTGTGAAACTCGTTGTCGATGACGAGTTGAGACGTGATGATCGGCTCTAAACGGCTGTAAAACTCCGGGAGGTACCCCCGAGCGAGGAGGGGCTCCTTTAGCTGGTAATGCCCCTGCTCAGGAGTGATGAAGTGCGTCTCCAGACAATTCGCGCCCGGAACAAAGAGGATCAAGAGGTTGGACATCGAGCGAATCAGGAGCGGATAGGCGGTCTTGAGGACGTCATCCGGTCGCTCCTTAAGCTCCGCGAGGGAGACGACAAACGTGGCCTGGGCCTTGCGGCGGTAAGGCTTGGGCCTTGCCGCATCGACCATGTTAAAGACGACCCGCACGTGAGGGGGCGGCTCCGACCAGTAGTGAAAGCCTTGTGACTCGAGGTAACGCTCGAGCGACTCTCGAAGCCATGCGATCGCCTCGCCCGCCGGAGTCCCCCAAAAGCTAAACGATAACGCGCCTGCATGGCTCGCCTGATCCGGTGTGTGCGCCTGTTCCAAGGCAGCTCCGCCCGCACGGGCCACCGCTTGCGGGTAGTCCGCCTCGAGCAGCGAATACGTGACCGAATCGGCGATTCCCCTCAGTTTTTCCCACGCGGGCGCTTCCCTCTTGGTCTCCATCAGGCGAGATCCCTCCAGTTTACTAGGTCGGGCGCTCTATCCCATTTTTTGGCCAATTCCCGGACTTTTTATCCATAGAACGCCAAGACTCCTTTCTCAGGGAGCGCTTGTCTAAATGCGGCGCGTCTGGGAAAATAAGACCGAACTTTTGGAGAGGGGTTTACATAAGGAATGAATCTCACCCAGCTTCCCGCATGGAAGGCGCTGGAACACCACTATCAGGCGATCAACCGTTGCCATTTGCGCGACCTCTTTGATCAGGATCCTCGTCGGTTTGAACGATTTTCGCTCACGCTTGACGATTTGCTCTTTGACTACTCGAAAAACCTGATCACTGCGGAAACCATGTCGCTCCTTGTAGCGCTCGCCAATGAGGCCGGCGTCCCGCGCGCAATCCAGGCGATGTTCGACGGCGAAAAGATCAACACGACGGAAGAGCGCGCCGTGTTGCACATCGCACTCCGCAATCGGTCAAACCGTCCTATACTGGTGGACGGCGTCGACGTCATGCCCGAGGTCAACGCAGTTCTCGACAAGATGCGTACCTTTACCGAGTCGGTCCAGAGCGGCGAGTGGAAAGGTTACTCCGGTCAACCCATCACGGACGTCGTCAACATCGGCATCGGCGGCTCCGACCTCGGCCCCCGCATGGTGACGCACGCACTGCAACCCTACGGACACGATCGCTTGCGCGTTCACTTCGTCTCAAACGTCGACCCCACCGACATCGCGGAAACGTTGAAGGCGCTCGATCCGGCGACGACCCTATTTCTCGTTGCGTCCAAGACCTTCACGACGCAGGAAACGATGGCAAACGCCCAAACGGCGCGCGCCTGGCTGCTCGAGAAAGCCAAGGACGAGTCGGCGGTCGCCAAGCACTTCGTCGCGCTTTCGACCAACCGCAAAGAGGTCGAAGCCTTCGGCATCGATAGCGAAAACATGTTTGTCTTTTGGGATTGGGTCGGCGGCAGGTACTCTCTTTGGTCGGCGATTGGGCTCTCCATCGCCCTTTACATCGGCATGGACAACTTCGAGGCGCTTTTGTCGGGCGCCCACAAAGTGGACGAGCACTTCCGCACCGCGCCGCTCGAGCAGAACATTCCCGTGATCATGGGGCTCCTCGGCATCTGGTACAACAACTTCTGGGGCGCGCAAAGCCACGCCATCCTACCCTACGACCAGTACCTCAGGTACTTCGCCGACTACTTCCAGCAAGGCGATATGGAGAGCAACGGCAAGCGCGTCACCAGGACGGGTGAAGTCGTCGATTACCAGACGGGCCCGATCATCTGGGGACAGCCCGGGACCAACGGCCAACACGCCTTTTACCAGCTCATTCACCAAGGGACCAAGTTGATCCCCGCCGACTTCATCGCCGCGGCCAAGAGTCACAATCCGATCGGCGACCACCATACCATCCTGATTGCAAACTTCTTGGCCCAGACCGAGGCGCTCATGAAGGGGCGGACGCCCGAAGAGACGAGGGCGGAACTCGAGGCCCAAGGGGTGTCGGGTAAGCAGCTCGAGCTGCTTACGGCCGCGAAGACCTTTGAGGGGAACAAACCGACCAACTCGATCTTGTTTGAAAAGCTTACGCCTGAGACATTGGGGACGCTCATTGCCCTTTACGAGCACAAGATCTTTACCCAAGGGGCGATCTGGAACATCAACAGCTTTGATCAGATGGGCGTCGAGCTGGGCAAGGTGCTAGCGAATGCGATTCTGCCCGAGCTTGTGGGCGACGAGCCGGTCGAAACCCACGACAACAGCACAAACGGGCTGATCGCCGCCTACAAGCGCCTGCGATCCTTGCCCGATAAGTAAGCGAGCAGTATGGCAAATGCGGCAATCCGGCGGTTTTTCGGATACGTAGTTCGATCCGAAAAACCGCCGAGCGCCGCCTGCGTGTCCAAGACTATGCGCCCGCCAGCGCTCCCATCTCGATCGCAAGCGATCGCAACCGCTCAGGAAAGTCCGTGCCGATGCCGTCGACGCCGGCCGTAATGAGCGGGCGCATCTCCTCGACCTCGTTTGGATTCCAAGCCCGCACACGCAAACCTCTGGCGTGAGCCTCGTCGACAAACTCCCTCGTCGCCCAGCGCATGTGGGGATGGAGCGCCTGCCACCCGTTTTGAACCGCTTCCTCGATTGCGTCCGGGCGCGGCTTGGAATATAGCAAAGCCAATTCGACTTCAGGCAGGCGAGGCCGCAACTCGTGCAAGTAGCGGGGCTCGAACGTAGAGATGACGACCCGGTGGACCATCTCGCACTCCTCGAGCAGGCGCGCTAGCTTTTCCGTGATTTCGGCGTACGGAGCCTCTCCCGACTTTATCTCGACGTTGATCAAGATCTGCTGGCCGACCGCGTCAAAAACCTCACGCAACGTCGGCACCCGAACGCCTTGAAACTCAGGACCAAACCAACTCCCCGCATCGAGGCGCTTGATCTCATCCAAAGAAAGATCGATGACCCGGCCACTCCCGTCGGTCGTGCGATCGACCGTGGCATCGTGCATCACGATCACTTCGCCGTCTCGGCTCAAATGAATGTCGAGCTCCGCCATCGTGGCGCCGAGTTCAATCGCTTTTTGAAACGACGGCAAAGTATTCTCCGGCGCGTGTCCTTTGGCGCCGCGGTGGCCGAGCACGGTAAACGTCTCGGAACTGACGCCCTCTTTTCCGCTCTGTGCCATGCCTACCCCTCCAGGTTGAAACGTTTCAAGCAACTACTGCGATCGATTCCCCAAGGATGCGCAATCTCCTGTAATCATGCGGGAATCGATTGCTCATTGCTTGTGCGGTCCGTTCTCGCTCAACCAACCGAGTAGAAGGCCCCGGGCGCTGTGACGCTAAAGGCCCTTCACGATGCGGTAAGCTTCCCAGGCGCAAGCTGCGAGCAGGAACAGTAAGGCCGTTCCAAGACCCCGCCGGTGAATGCCTTTTGCCCAGTCGGGTTTGGGCCGCACAGGCTCGGTGTGAAATGAAAAGATGCTGGGTGAGCGTGAGACGGCAATCTCATGCGTTGACACGGCGGCCAGGCAGTAGGCGGCAATCTCGTACAGGCCCGAGCGTCCGAGGACGCTGAGGGAAGGAGCCAGCCTCTCCGGCATGGGTATGGTGAAGGAGTTTGTCCCTAGCGTGACCGCGTAGAGAAGGCTCCACACGAGCGGTGGGAAGTAGCCAAGCGGATAGTCCCCGACGCGAACCATACGGTTGGGAAGCAGTACGAAAAGGAACAAGATAGCCAGGTTGAGTCCCGCAATGCGCAGGAACTCCGCCAATACCGTTGGACTCGCGCCCTCCCCGGCCAGCAAAGCCGCGCCCGTCCGCCCCTTTAAGATGCCTTCCGGCAATGCGTAGTAGCTTACAACCCAGCCCAGTATGAAAAACCCCAGCCCAAGCCCGTACAGTGCGAGAAAGCGCACCCACACGCTTGGGTGACGGAGAAGGCGTTGCATACCGCTAGACTGCTCATCCTCTCATCTTAGCAATCGCAGTTTTCATCTCTAAAAGCGCCAACTTCAAAAGCGCCAACTCTCGATCCAACGGTCAAAGACCGGTCGCCTCACGTCAAACCCATCGGCCCGGTAGACGATGCCGATCTCGTACGAGTAGCCTCCGACCACGATCGTCGTGGCATACTCGATCCAGCGCTCGCCATCGTCCTCCCAACTCACGACAAACGACGCGGCGTTGCGCCCGTTGATCCGGCGTGTCCCGACCGCCTCGACGAGGACCGCGCCCGGGACGATGTCAAAGAGCCACTCTGCCCACTCCGTCGCTGTGTCGACGGATCGAGCCCCCTCCCACACCTCGTACATGTAGACGTTCATGTATCCGTTCGAGCCGATTTCGCTCAATTCGGCGAGGTGGGGACCATCCTCCAAAGCGTCGGCATCCTGCTCGTACGTGACTGGCCACAGTGGCGAAACTTCGATTGTGAAAAGGCCCAATATGTCCACCGGTGTCGTCGCCGACACTCGCAGCGCTTCGGCGGAAACGTCGCCCAATGCGCTCGAGCCCAGCTCAAATGTTGCTCCGGCGCTGTGCAACCGGTCCTTTCTCGCATCAAACTCGTTCGCTGCGGCGGCGTACTGGAGCATGTACAGGCCGTCCCCGCTCAGAAGAAAGTAGCTGCCCTCTCGAATATCGGCGCCCGATGCCCGCGTGTACCGAAACTCTGCGTACGCCGCCGGCTGGCCCGCAAGGGTCGTCCGAGTCGGGCCGGACGTCACCGCAAAGTTTGACAAAACTTCCGCGTAATACGCCAGCGTGCGATTGGCTGCGGTCACGCTATCCCGATCTGAGGTCGAGCGCTCCTCAGCCACAAGCCAGAGCCGATCGCCTTCCGGCCCGGTAAACTCGACCGCGTCGTAGTAATAGACCGGCTCGAGCGCCCACCCAACCGGAAGCCGCACGGAGAACCTCTGAGCGGGGTCCTCGAAAAGCGCGCCCGTCACAGGAGTTGGCGTACTTCTCCGGGTCAGGACGCGACCTACGGAGCCGCCCTCGCTCCCGGCGCTGCCTTCTCGCGTGGCTTGCGTAGGCCCTGCGGGCCCCGTTGATCCCGCGGGCCCCGACGATCCTGCAGGGACCGGTGACTGCCTTGTCGCCTCGGCCCCCGCTCCCGCGCTTTGCGCCGGCCGAAGGGTGTTGGCACGGGCCCTGGCCCGCTCGGCACGCTCCGAGGTGAGCGGGTGCGTGCTCAAAAACTCGAGAAACGCCACTTCCTCCCCTTGGATCGCACCCAAGATCTCAAAAAAGCGGACCATGCCTGCCGGATCATAGCCGGCGGCGGCCGCAAGTCGCTGCCCGAGGGAATCCGACTCGTACTCCTGCTCCCGGCTCCAGCCGAGCCTCGTAAGTTCAAGGGCGACGGCCGCCACCGTCTGGATCGTTTCGTCGGCGCCTCCCAATAGGAATTGCAGCAACAGCCCGATGCCGACCTGCTGCGTGATGGCGTTCATCCCGTGCTTGTGCTCGACGTGGGCGACCTCGTGTCCAAGCACGTTCGCGAGCGCGTCGATGTCGTCTTGGATGTACCTAAGCAGCCCGGTCGTGACGAAGATGTGCCCGCCCGGAGCGGCAAAGGCGTTGACCACATCGCTGCCCAAGACGGTGAGGCTATAGGTTATCTCTTTCCGCTTCGCCTGAGCGGTAATGTCCGCGAAGACCCGATCGAGGCGCTGCTGCTCACCTCTACTAAGGCGGACGGGGCCCCCGTACTCCTCCCTCACGCTTTGAGCGACGGAGTCGCCGATCAGCACTTCGACCCCGACGAGGAGATCATCCCAAAACGTCTGTGCGCCTGCCGGGTGCGCAAACAGCACACCACACAGCAGTGCAATAGCAAGCGCGCCCAAAGCAAAGCGCCGCTTCGCATTCATCGGAAAAACAGAGCCCCCCAAAGCCCTCACCACTCCGTTTTACGTGATCTACTTTCCGCCTCTGATCAGATCATTTCAGGCATCCATACAACCGCGGGATCATCGTCAGTAATGACAAAGACGACCGCCTGCTCCTCGATTTGCACCGGAACAAAGCGGGATCCGGCGTAGGTAAAGCCGCTTTCAAATCGCACCTCGCTAAAGAGAAAGCTCGCCTTGAAGGTGGCCGTATACAAGCCGTTGGGCAGTCGGAGGCTGTAGAGACCGGGCGTCTCCATGACCTCCTGCACGCGCACGACCTCGCCGCGCTCTGTGACGCCTTCGATCTCGATCAGCCCGGTGTAACCGCTGATCGCCATGTTGTTGCTGATCGTAGATTGCATGGACGGCGAACCGATTTGAAACCAACCGGGCGTATCGGGCGTCTTCACTTCAAAGCGCTCCGGATCCGAAGCGGCTTGATCGATCGCAACCCGCACCTCGGCCGGACCACCCTCGAGCGCAGCGGGCACCCGGGCCACGATACGCTCGCCCGACCACGATTCGATTCTAGCCCGGACGCCGCCGATCAGGACTTGGCGCGTGCCCTGCTTTCCATCGAAGTTGATCCCCTCGATGATGAGCGGCTTACCTCTTCCGATGAGGAGCGGCCCTGCGTACTCGGGTGGATTTGGCAAATCACCGGCAAGCGTCTCGATGTACGGTATGGAAAAGTCGATCGCCCTTGCGCCTGCGCCTTGCAGCAGCGGCGCTCCCACCGGGATGCGCCAAAGGACGGGCGCCTCGACGGGGGCGCCTTCGGCCAACCGCACGCGTTCGTGGCGAGTCAGGTACAAGTAGCCGTCCCCGCCAAGCGCCGCATGGCTTGCAAGGCGCGTAAGGCCGCCTCTACTTTGAGGCAACTGGACCAGGATGCCCGGCGCCCCTCCGTTTTGCTGTGCGTAGACCACGTCGAAAGGAGCGCGCTGCTCTTCCAAAGATTGCGGGCGCTTGATACCCCCAAGGAGTGCCGTCTCTCCCTGGGCGACGGCGATCCCGCCGCCGAGGCGCCAGAAATCGCCGACCCGGGTGAAACGGCCGTCGGGTTGAACGCGCAAGAGTCGGTGAACATCGTTTTCGATGACGGGCATGAGCACGCTGCCGTCCGCTGCGGCCGCAAGGCCGTTGCCCGCAAATCCTTGGACGCTTTGGCGCAAACTGAGCACACGGCCCACCTGGGTAAATCGGGGCACAGCTCGCACGAGTTCGAGGCCTAAAGTTCCACCGGAATCGCTGCGAAGGGCCCAGACGTGGCCGTCCGGGGCAATGGCGAGTGAAACGATCCCGGAAAGCAGTTCGTGACTATAGTGCGCCACTCGACCCAACGGATCGATGCAGTCGACGCCCGCGAGCAACCCGACGCAGATCGTTCCGTCCCAACCGAGCGCTACGCTCGTGGCAAACGCAGACTTACGCCGGTACACCGTCTCCCAAACTCCGGTCTGAGCGTCGCGAAGCCGCAAGAGGTCGTAGCCTGCTCCTCCATTGCCAAGCATGAAGAGCTGCCCTGCTCCGTCCGCCGCGAGCGGCCCCGCCTGCGAAAGAACCAACAGCTCGACGGGGGCCGAGCCGACGGGCGGCGTTGCGGACCCCGAACTTTGAGGCGGGGGCGAGCCGAGTCGGCTGCTTAGGTCTCTCGCACCGACGCCGCCGCTAAAAAGGAGCGCTGCGAGCATGACGACGGCGATGATACGGGCCGCCCCCATAAGCGCGCTGGCTAATGAAAGGGCCGGCATTCGCCGGCCTCGATTGTGAGTCATGAACGTCAACGCCATCATCGGTTACCGCCCTACCGCCCGCTCCAGCGGAAGCTTTCCAGCGCGGATTTCACGGCAGGGATGTCAACCGCTTCGGTGGGCACCGCCCACACAAACAGCGCATTCCCCTGCTTAAACGTGTAGAACGTGTACTCCTTAAACCACTGCGGCCCTTCGGACCAGGGCTCCACCATTCCAGGGCGGGTGACGATCCGGACCTCGAGCCCCGTTTGCGAGCCGATGCGCACGCGCCCGGTCTCGGTCATGTAGATGTGGTTCAAGTTGCCGGCGATTTGGCTCTTTAGGTTGTCAATGGCCTGATTGAGGCTGCCGGGCACATTGTCGATCACGCCCAAGACAACCTCGTACTGAGCGCCCACCTGCTCCCATTCATCAAAGTAGTCCCAGATGAACAGGCTCTTGGTCATCGGCCTGTTGCCCCAGTTAAAGAGCGTGTGCCAAGGCTCGAGGTAGTCGCCCCTTGCCGTCGACTGCTCCTCCCAAAGTTCCCAGCCCTCAGGTTGCGTAAACTGATAGCGCCCGTCAGGACTCGTGTAGACGAGAGGCGCCCACGTGACCGGCTCCTGCTCGACGGGGGCCGAGCCAAACGTGCCTCCTTGCGTCGGGGCGGTGCTTTGCGTCCCGGTCAGCGCGCCAAATCCCAGGCCCGGAGTGGCGGTCGTCGTCGGGGCCGGGTCGAGCAGCCGGAGCGCCTCCATGACGCCGTTGAACGTGGCAACACTGGCATCAAAGCGCTCGGCGACGTCAGCAAACGCGAGCGTATACGCCTTGCCCTGATGGATGGCGAATGCCCGACCTTCGACGATGCGGGCGCCCAAACTGTCGTCGAAGGCATACACCATGAAGCTTGCCTCTTTGCCGGCCAGCCGTCCCGCAGACGGCTGCTGCAGGATGGCGAAATTGTCTAAACCGCCCGCGCTGTAGCGCTCAGCGGCTTCCCGTGCCTGATCCATGGCGGTCGCTTGCGGATGCGTCAGTTCGAGGATCTCTAGGTAAAAGAGGTCGTAGTCGCCGGGGCCGTAAAAGACGACGAAGTCGTCTGTGCTTTGGTCTTCCTGATAGGTCCATCCGGGAGGCACGCTCAACGAAAAACGCCCAGCGGGATCATGGAAGTCGGACCATGCCGACTGCAGACCAACCCCAAACTGAGCGAACGCGGTAAGCGAGGTGACAACCAAAAGCATTAAGGTTCCAACAACCACTCGTTGCAGCGCACTTTTGCGGGAATGTGTCGGCATGCTCCATGCTCCTTTGAATTTTCCATATAAGACCCGGCGAACGACGGTAAATTTGGATATACGAACCAAGTATAGCAATTGCAGGACCGCGAAACTAGTGGCATTAAGCATTTTCAACGAAAGGAAAAACGTATCTGGACCGGGAATTTCCTTGCCCATTTGCCTACATATGCGTGGGCCCAATTCGGAGGCATGATTGAAAAATGAAGATGTCAGTGATCCGAAGATTCACCGCGTTGCTCCTGGCTGGGTTGTGTTTCTTGGCGCTTCCCGCCACCGCTGCCGAGGTTCCCAGGGTGCTGGGGCGGGGACCCTCGCAGCCGGTTCTTCGCCTACAACCGATCCTCGCCCCGTCCTCCGGCAGCGCTGCGTTTTACATCACGGAGGAGATAAGTCAAGAAATCGTCGACGTCTCAGGTTTTTTCGCCCTGGTGGGCGAATCTCCCGAATCCACGTATTCCGTGCGCTCGATCCGGGCCCATTACACAGTGCTCTCTTCCGTCGACGACACCGTGCGTCTTTTGGTGCGGGCGCAACCTGTCGATCCGTGGACCGGCCTACCGCTTGCGCCCGCACAGTGGGAAGCCGTATACACACTCACGCCCGAAGGCCCTGACGAGGAGTGGAGCGATGAGATGCCCGCATCCTACGAAGAGCTCGTGGAGCCTTCTTGGCTTGCCGATTGGGCTGCCACGGAGCTAGAAGATCTCCCGACCGGTCCCCTCCTCCCGGGCGCCGAGTGGAGCGGCCCTGCCAACTTGGACTGGGACGATCTCGGCATTGAGGGCCTCGGAGCGCCTGTTTTCGGGACCTTCGTCGGTTGGATCGAAGACGGCGACCTCGGATCCATCGCACACGTTTGGGAAGGCGTGGCGACCTCCAGCTCCGTCGATCAGGAGTTTTTTCCAGGGATCATTGGGAACCAATCAATCGCGATCGACATCTCCGCTGACCATTGGTTGATTCCCGGCGACTTCCCATACGGATCCCAGAAGCGGTTTTACATGGAGTCGGTCTTGATCGTCGGACCGTCCACCGGCGTGGAGGGTCTCGAGGGCTCGATGAGCCTCGTCATGGATATGGGCCAGAGCATCGATCGCGACTGGAGCGACGAGATTTGGCTCCCGTATGAGGAAAAGACCGAGCTTGAACTTGGAGAATCCGTCTCGGGCTTACTAGGTCCGTGGAGCGAGACCTTTGACGACGGAACGTACCTACAAACCTACGCCTTCGAAGGAACGGAGGGCGACGTGGTACGCATCCTCATGCGCTCGGACGACTTCGACGCGTTCGTCATGCTTACCGACGATGCTTTTGAGTACCTCGCATACGACGACGACTCAGGCGGCGGCACGGACGCGCTCATTGAGTACGAGCTTCCGTACACGGGCCTCTACCACATCATCGTCAACACGTTGTCGGAATACGAGTCGGGGCTCTACACACTTACGTTAGATCTCGCCGACGGGGTATAAGCTTAGCCAAGCGCCTTGACCGGGCGGGAGTCGCCAAAATGCGACGTCGCGATGCGCGCCAGCCGCTCCCGCGGCATGGGTCTACCGATCAGGTAGCCCTGGGCCTCATGGCACCCCGCCTCGGTCAGCCATTTGAGTTGCGTTGCCGTTTCGACGCCTTCTGCGAGGGAGCGACAGCCAAATTCGGAAGCAAGTCCGATGACTGCCCCGACGATGGCTTCGCTTCCTCGATTGCAGCCAAGTCCCTTGATAAATCTCTGGTCGATTTTCACAATGTCCGCCGACAAGTCCTCTAGATACGCAAGGCCGGAGTAGCCTGTCCCAAAGTCATCGATCGCGATGCGCACACCTCGCTTTCGCAAAGCGTCGACAGCTTCTTGGGCACGGCCAAGTTGGAACACGGCCCTCTCCGTAACCTCGACGATCAAATGCCTAAGATACTCCGATTCGCTCTCGTCGAACTGGGTGATTAGGTCCGACAAAGCGCCTTCCCCCAATGTGCGCCCAGAGACGTTGATGCAGATGTCCAGCGCAATCCCGGACCGACTAAGCCACCGGATCGTCTTGATTGCCTCCCGAGCCACCCACTGATCGATCGCCACAATCTCGCGGGATTGCTCGGCCAGCGCGACGAAGTTGCCGGGGCGTATCGTTCCGGTCCTTGGATGCCGCCACCGAAGTAAGGCCTCCGCTTTGGTGAACGTTCCACTCCCCAGGTCGAGAATGGGCTGGTAATGAAGGTGCAGTTGGTTTAGACGCAGGGCGTTCGAGAGCTCGAGTGAACGCCGCAAACGGTACTCCACCTGCGCCCAATCGCGAGTGTGCGCAATGCCGCCGGCCCGCTCTTTGGCTCGATACATACCGCTGTCGGCTATCCGGATCAGTTCGTCGACGCTCCGCCCGTCGCTAGGGAAAATGGCCATCCCGATGCTCGCCTTCAAATTGATGATCGGGGTCTTATCGTCCACGTGTGTCGGGGTGTCGAGCTCCTTTCGAATCCTTTGAGCGACCGACCAGGCAGCTTTGAGGTCCGTGCCCGGCAAGATGACGACAAACTCATCGCCGCCCCATCGCCCGCAAATGTCCTTTTCGCGCACGCCGCCACGAATTTTGCAGGCGGCGGCAGCGAGCGCCAGGTCGCCGACGCGGTGGCCGTACGCGTCGTTGATTACCTTGAAATCGTCGAGGTCGATAAAGAGAAGCGTGAGCGGTTCACCGAGCTCAGTCGCCCGCACGAGGGCGCGCTCGGCCCGGCTGATGAGCCCCCGGCGATTTGGGAGCCCTGTGAGCTCATCATGCTCGGCCAAATGAAGGATGCGGGCCTCGAGCTGTTTTCGATCGCTAAGGTCGCGGGCGATGGAGACAAACCCGCACGGTTCGTCGCTCTGGCCGCATTCCGCATCAAAGATCGGCACGATCAATTGGTCTTCAAAGTAGAGCTCCCCGTTCTTTTTCCTGTTGGCGACTTCCGCCCGAAAGGGGTGACCGCTCGTGATCGTCCTCCAAAGTTCCTCGTAAAACTCCGGGGGATGGACGCCGGACTTGAGGAGCGACGGCCTTTGGCCGATTGCCTCCTCGGCTGTATACCCCGTCACCTCTTCAAACGCGGGATTGACGTGTACGATGAAGCCGTTTCGGTCCGTTACGGTCACCCGATCGGGCAGGTGGCGCAGGATCAATGAGTCGGCAAACGTGATACGTACTTGGTCATAAGGCTGCGAGTGCGCGTCCATGAGTGGTCAGCCTCCTCGATCCGCACAACAAGGCGAATATCTACCTCTAATTGTGCTCCAGGAGACATCCGAGTCATAGAGAAGCACATCACAGCCTGCTTGGGACATATGCCCAATTCGCGCCCAACTTATGCTCAAAAACAAAGAGGCCTGCCGATTGGCAGGCCTTCAAGCTGGTGCGCGCGGGAGGATTCGAACCCCCGACACCTAGATCCGAAGTCTAGTGCTCTATCCAGCTGAGCTACGCGCGCGTGTCGTGGCATAAGGAATGGAGACACTTGCATTTATATCAGAAATCACCCGCCGGCGCAATAGATGCGCCGTGCAAGAGCCGCCCGCAGATTTTCCCGGACGCCGCAAGTCCGCTTCCCAATGGCTCTACAAGCCTTACGCCAGCATAATCGGTATTGTTTTTTAGGGTGTTTTTCGATAATATCTGTTCGTACGTCCCAAGGGGAGACCGGATTCGGTGAGCTGTTACTGTGTACAACTGATGAGCGATGAAGTAGCCCGCCTCAAAGTGGCGATGTTTCGAGCCGTTGATGAGTACGGTTACAATCATCCCAAGGTACATCTTATTTCGAGCATGATTGATCCGCTCGTCAATGCGATTACAGAGGTCCAGCTTCATCAGGCACGGTTTGCTCAGGCCGTGGAAGGCGGCCACCTCCGCAACGGCAACGGCCCTGCTCGGCGCCAACCCGACACCTCGTCAAGCCCAAGTCGGCGCCAAGAGCACACTGACGTTACGCTCGGCAGAGCGTCTGGGGCGTCACCAAAAGCGTGACAGTCTGAACGTCGTGAATAAAATCAAACTCAGTCTCCTCGATCACGGCAAACCCTAACTCTTTCAAGATGTCGAGCCCCTGACGATCCGTGCTCGGCACATCGATCTGCAGCCGCTCCACCTCGCGCTCTTCAAACGCATAGTTTGCGATCAGCTCGATCGCCTCGCGTCGATACGCCGGATTCTCATTTAACTCCAGATCTCCGATCATTGGACTGATCCACGCCTCACCTCGTATCACGTGGATGCTGTGCAGGTCAATATCGCCGACGTACGTACCGTCCTTTGTGTCGATCGCCCACTGCTCGCTAAACGGGTCTTCCTTGAGCGAGTGGTACCAGCTTTCCAGATCAAACTTCGTGTTCTTGTCGACCGTCCTGCCGATGTAGATCTTTTGCACCTCGTCATTGTTCACCATTTCGAGTCGGCGATCCAGATCCGACTCCTCCAAAGGGCGGAGATCGACAAAGGTACCCGTCAACCGCAATGTTGGACTGCTCAACGTCTGACACCATCCTTGGCGAGTGCTCGCTTCTACAGTAAGGCAGGGTGTTTTCCGAGGATCGATTGCCCCGCTCCCCACCTGCCATTGTATTTCCCCGTATATTCCCCGTCAAACCTCTATCTTTGCCCAAAATATCGCACGAGCGTTTCGCCGCCGAGCAGAAATAAGGGGCTGTGCCCAGCTTTGGGCGAAACGTGGTAAACTATTCGTGGGACTAGTGTAGCGGAGGCGATTGGACCCGTGAGCAATCGGGAAGTCATCGAGCAGACCATCAACGAGATCGACGAGCTCCTGGCGATGCGCCAAGGCTTTATCGAAGCCTATCGCGAGTGGAAGGAGACTTCCGCGGAGCGAATCAAGGCGGGCCTGGGCGAGGAGGTCGCAGCCGAACTCGAACAACAAGGTCCGCGGCAAGCGCCGATCAACCGGCAGCACCGAGTGCACATTTTCCGCCAGCGGCTTCATGCTCAGCGCAAGTACCTTCAAGAGCTTCTTTAATCTCCATCGACAAGCGGCTCTTTCCACGCAAAAAGGGCGGCGCCTTTTACGACGCTCGCCCTTTTTCGTTGGCGGAAGGGGAGGGATTCGAACCCTCGGTAGGACGTTGATCCTACTACGGTTTAGCAAACCGCCCGATTCGGCCTCTCTCGCACCCTTCCGCATACCGCCGACGCGTTCTTGAGCAAGTACGTAACATTCTAACACACGCGCCGCGGAATCGTCAATTGGCGCTATGGTTGCACTGACTCAAATCCTACCCACGGATTTAGCCCCTCGATTTGGATGGACCCCAACTGCAGTTCTCCCGCGGGCGAACCGGTTTCCTCGATTGTGAGCCGGAGGTAATTCGCCAAAAGGTGACGAGGCACCGTGCCCTGCAACTCGATCTTGCGCCACCCATTGGTCGAAACTTCCACGGTCGTCGCGTCGTGACTGACATCCGCCCAGTTGGC
>CAYRIY010000047.1:0-26240 GCA_964424335.1 uncultured Clostridia bacterium | reverse complement strand
AAGACCTCGCTTCGAGGTGGAGCCAGTAGAGGCAGACTTTTCGAGATGTATGTGAACGTGAGGGGCGCCCCGATCTCCTTCTCGGGGCTGCCCCTCTCTTCATCGGTCTTTCGCCAGTACCCGCTCCAGCCTGGAAAGCTCCCGCTCAGGCCACTCCGCCTCGATCTCAAAGCCGTTCGCCTTGAGGAAGTCGATAATTGCTCGCCACTGCTCGGCCGCTTCTTCCAGCCGTCCCAGGCGCTCTAAGAGAAACGCCAAGCTATAGCGGGCATCGACGAGGGTCGGGTCGGCGGCGAGGGTTTTATTCCAGCAGTCGATGGCTACATCGGGTCGATCGAGCCGAGCATGAACCTCCCCGGCCCAATAGAGCGTCATCGCGTCTTTGGGATAGAGCTTAAGCGCCGTTGTGATCACGAGCTCCGCTTCGGCGAGCTGGTCCACCTTCAAGTAGCAGGCTGTAAGGCGCACGTACTCTGAAGGATCGTCGGGATGCTCCTCGATCGCTTTCTTGTACCGCTTGATGGCCGTTTCCGTCTCTCCGAGGGCGGAAAGGGCCTGTATCCATTGAAAATGGCCCTTTTGCCAGTCAGGAGCGATCTCGATGCACCGCTCGTAGCAGCGAGCCGCCTCCTTGATAAGCTGGCGCCCTCGGCACTCGTGGAGGTATCCGAGGCTATGCAGCAACTCTGCGTTATCTGGGTCACTTGCCACCGCCTCTTCGTAGAGACTCACCGCCTCCGTGTACGCTTCGACGTCTCCGGTCGCTTCAAACCGGGCGAGCACAGATTCTTTATAGTCGCGGGCCAAATCAAGCACTCCTTTCAAGGCTCATGCGAATCGTGCGTGTCATGGCCTCGACGCGCTCACGGGTGAGACGTCCACGGAGCGACGGAGGTCGCTCTAACTTCGCGAGCAGCGCCTCTGCCTCGTTGCGGGCGATTGTGGCTCGTATCCTCGCCCAGTTGTCCGGTGTTAGCGCCTCCATTTCCCTGCGCAAGAAAGAAGGAAGTGCTTTTTGCAAGTCTTTGCTCATTTGCCATCCCCCTCGATGAGCTCCGCAAGACGACGCAAGGCGCGCCGGTACCGCCAGCGGACGGTGCCTTCGGGGATGCAAAGCTGTGTTGCAATCTCCCGGTGTGCGAGTCCGACAACGGTGTAGAGCACCACGATCTCTCGATCTGTAGGGTCGAGATGCTCGAGTGCGGCGACAAGACCGAGCGCGTCGATGGCCGTGGAATCGGTGGCAGCACCGGCGCCGACTACGCCCTTTGTTTGGGCTGCGACTTCCACCTCGCTGACTGCGGTCTCCCGCTGCCTGCGGCGAAGCCGGTCGATGGCGAGGTTGCGTGCGATGGCGACGATCCACGCCTTCGGGTTTGAGCCGGGCCGGTACTGATTTGCTCGCTCGTAGACCCGTACAAAGGTGTCATGCAACACCTCTTCCGCCGCGGACGGGTCGCGCACGATGGAAAGCGCTGCGGAGTAAACCGCCGTGCGAAGCGCACCGTACAGCTCCCCAAGCGCATCCATGTCGCCTCCCGCCACCGCGCCCATTAGGTCCTCGAACGTATGCACCGCTTACCCTCCCACTTATATAACGGCGCTCGACCATCCGATGTTGGCGGCATCAGGGGGGCCTAAGATTCTTCTGGTAATCTCATTCAGGATCAGGTGCCGATGAAATAGAGGACGTGCCGGCGTC
This sequence comes from uncultured Clostridia bacterium, assembly GCA_964424335.1. Classification (GTDB taxonomy): domain Bacteria; phylum Bacillota; class Limnochordia; order DTU080; family RSA5; genus CAYRIY01. The sequence continues at coordinate 24,538 of CAYRIY010000047.1, read as the reverse complement.
CGTCGTCGACTCCCGCTCTTCGATCACCCCGTAATACCGTCCGAGCCAATACGGATGGAGAAAGGTCGTCGGGTCCTCGGCCCGTAGTCCGTTGCCGCCGTCGATACCGTACGGCGACGACGTGCCTCGATGCATGGGGCGCTCATCCGCGGGCAAGGGCCGCACCAGTTGCTGCACGCCGTAAATCTCCTCGACCTCTCGGTCGATCTCGATATCTTTGCGGTGGCTGTTCTTGACCGGCCAGTGGATCATGTCCAAAGGCAGCTCAGCGAGGTTCTGGATCGCCGCTTCGCCGTCCCAAGCGCGCCCGGTCAGGCCACCGTAGATGACGTTGTAAAGCGGGTTGCCCTCGGGGCGTTCGTATTGCCAGTGATGCTCGAGCCCGGCAAAGTAAAGCGCCCGCAGGTCAGGGGATGTTTCGTACCGGAGCAGTTGGGTGTACGAGAGAAACGCCAACTTGTCGTCGATATGGCTCACCCTGCCGATCGGGAGGTCGATCTTTTGCCTGATCGTATTCATCGCGTAGTGGCTTTTTTGAATCAAATCGCGGTACGCCTCTTCATAGCGAGCCTCTCCCGTAATGTGGAATGCCGTCTTGAGGAACGAGAGGATTTCCAAGGAGTTGCAGCCGCGCTCGGGCCACCACGCGTCATCGTCGTTTAGGCGTTCCGGCGCCCATACCGCCCAGGTCGTGGGCGCTTCGTCAACATCGATCAGATAGTACCCGTTGTCGACGATGTGATCCGTAACCGCACGCACAACGTCCCTGATCCGCCCGCGCTCTTCCTCGTCGGCCACGAGATCGTAGTAAAAAGCGTACGCGTGGTAGTGGCCGACCATCTCGTCGCTCGACGTGTCGCCCCTCCATTCCCACTCCCCGTCCGACGTCAGATGCCATTCAGGGTGCTCCCGGTGCAAACCAAACCCGGGCTCCGACTTATGCTGAACGGCCCGAGCGGGAAAGCCCGGTCGCTCGGTGACGTCGACCAAGTGCAGGAGCGCTTCCATCGAAGCGCGGGCGAGCTCCCGGGCCTCCGGATCTTTGGTGACAGCGTAGCGGCACGCTTGGGCCACGATGTACATTGCCGTCCACAACCCGTCGTTGTCCGAAACCTCGACGCGCCCCGAAGCAAGATCGCCGGCCCGGTCGAGAATGCGTACACTCACGTAGTTTAACCGTTTGTGGTACGTCTGGGTGATCTGGTCGTAGCGCTCTGCCTTCTCCTCGAGGCTCATCAGGGGAAACGAAAGGCGGCTAAGTCCGTTGCTCGTTCCGATCCACACATCGCCGCCGGGATGGCATGCGATCGCCTGGACTCTGGGATCGGGCAGCCATCGTTGGCTGCCGAAAAACTTCCAGCGCCCCTCGTGATACCGAATGGCCCCTTCCGGCGTGCCGAGCCATCGCTCGCCGTTTGGCCCCGGAACGATCACCGTAATGTCCTCGTATGGAAGGCCGGCGTCGCTCCGAATGGCGTGCCAAGCGCTTTTGCCGTCATAGACCATGATCCCGGAATCCGATGCGATCCACACGTGTCCGTAGTCATCGGCAAACAGCGAGCGAATGTCATCGCTCACGCTCCCTGTGCGCCCGGCGATGAGCTCCTTCCAACCGTCGCGGGACGGGCCCCGCACCTGCCCCTTGTGCCCCGGCCGCTCCTTGCCATAGAGGCGCTGGACCCCTCGATCGGTCGCCAGGACGACGCCCCGGTCGCCAAAGGCCGCAATATCTCGCACATTGAAGTGTTCGTTCTTGGTGATGACATACCATTGCCCGTCCGACTCGAGGGCAAAGAGCCGCTCGGGCGAGACGGCCCACACCCGCCCCGACTCGTCCTCGGCCATGGCGATGACATTCTCGGCGAGGTCGGGGACCCACGCCCCTTGATCGTAGCGGAAAAGCGCTCCTGCGACGGTCGCCCACACCTCGCCCTTTCGGCTCACGAATACCTGACGTGCATGCCCCTCCGGCAGCGCGCCCGCTCCTTTGGGCGCACACCACGTATTGCCGTCCCAGACCGCCAATCCCCCTTCCGTAGCAGCCCAGACGCTTCCGTCCGCATCGACGGCAAGACCATGGATCGACCCCGAGGGCAGACCTTCCTCGACGCCGTAAAACGCAACGATGGTTTGCGGGTATCTCCCGAGACGATGGGTGTACATGGGCGTGTCACTCCTCCAAGTGTTCATCATTAAGAGACTTTGTTCGACAATCAACGCCACATTCCACCTAGGAGACGTTCCATCCTTCCCCCACCGAATCGGCCGGCCCCGCGAGGCCCAAAGAACAATCCCAGCCATTGTGGTATCCTGGATTCATAGAATTTTCCGTTGTTACAGAATGGCCGTTGGCCAGTCGACGTTCCGGGCGCGGCGCGAGGTGATATGATGGGACCAGAGAGGAAAGAAGGGGAGAGACGGATGTCGCGAGCTGAGATCAAGTTTACCGTTGCCGACTACAATGCGCTCCCAGAGCATCCCCGCTACGAGCTGATCGAAGGGGCGTTGCTTTTGACACCCTCGCCATCCACCGCCCACCAGCACATCGCCAAGCGCCTTGTCCTTCTCCTCGGCGACTGGGAATCGCGCACCAAGCTCGGGAGCGTGTACTTCGCTCCGCTCGACGTCATCCTCTCAAACGAAACCGTCGTCCAGCCGGACATAACCGTGATCCTAAACGAAAACCGCGGAATCATTAAAGAAAAGATCGTGGGCGCGCCCGACCTCATGGTCGAGATTTTGTCGCCATCCACATCAGACCGCGATCGGGTCCTGAAAAAGCGCCTCTACTATCGGCACGGCGTCCGGGAGTACTGGGTGGTCGACCCACGAGCGCGGACCGTCGAGGTAAGCCCGTGGTCCACCGGAGGTTTTGACGCGCTTATGGCGTTTTCGTACGGGGAGACGCTCGTTTCGCCCCTGCTGAACAGGTTTCAAGCCCCCGTCTGCTCCATCTTTGAATGATCCGCTCACGCGCGGACAGGACTCCTCACGGCCGCCACGACCACAAATCCGGGTTGCTCGATGAGGTGGAGACGATGCCGCTCGAGCTTAGAATTCTCCTTGCGGCGGCGCTGGTCTTGATGAGTCCGCTGGCAATGACGGGAGGGAGCGATTTAAGAGGAAGGTTTGCGATTATCTCGGGCACAAAGGGCCCGGGCAGGATTTCGAGCGCCGCGGGCGAGGTGTTGCGAACGACCTGCACTCCCGATTTTATCGCGTCGCTGTCTACGGCAAAAACTCGCTGTACGGTGAGCAACCCCTGGTCCTTGGCGTTCTTGAGCAGGTTGGACCGCGTGGACAGGATACCGTCGACTCCGATCTCGTTGGCGAGAAACTCCATTCCGCTTCTGTCTCGGCCGATCCCGGCGATCAAATCGATGTGCGCGAATAGCGCGACATCGTGATCGCGCAGCATTCTCTTAGTTTCGATGACGTCAAAGATCGTGCCGGAAATGTAAAACACGATGCGCGCTTTGCTTTTGAGTGCAATCGGCACGTGCGAGAGGTCCTTGATCCCCGGAATGATCGGTGTGCTTTTGAGCCGATCGTAAAATTGCTGCTGGTTGCTCATATGCTTACTCCCCCGAGAGGCACGCGCGCATCACGTCGGGGCGGTTGGTGATGATCCCATCGACGCCGAGTCTTGCGAGGCGGAGCATCTCTTTGGCATCGTCGACGGTCCAAGCGATGACAAAGATCCCGGCTCGGTGACACTCGTCTACGAGCTCTTGATCGATTGCGCTCGCGTGCGGCGCATACCCGGCGCTTCCAATCGATTGGACGTACGCCCATGGGCGCACCATGCGGGATCCGTCGACACATGTGGTCCGAATCCCCGGCAACGCGGCGTGCATGCGCACGAGCGAATGGTGATTGAACGAGTTGACCACCGTTCGCTCGGCCACGCCAAACTCCAAGAGCGTTGCGGCGAGCGCCTCTTCGATGCCGGGATAGTCGTAACGCACCGTCTTTAGCTCGAGGTAGATCGTCCCGTCCCAGCCGGTCCTCGCAAGCAGCGAGAGCACTTCCTCGAGGGTCGGCATGCGCTCGCCGGCAAACTCCGGGCCAAACCACGAGCCGGCATCGAGCTTCTTGAGCTCATCCAGGGTGAGGTCGCAAACTCGGCCCCTCCCATCAGTCGTACGATCGACTTTGAGGTCGTGACAAACAACCAATCGGCCGTCTCGGGATAATTGCAGATCAAACTCGAGGGCGTCGGGATCAAACGCCGCTGCCAAGGAAAATCCTGCAAGGGTGTGCTCGGGCGCCTCGTGCACCATGCCCCGATGCGCGATGATTGCCGGCTGTTTCACGTGGTTCCTACCCCCTATTTGCTCGATTGCCCCGAGCCAAGGGCCTCCAAGCCATTAATCATCCGATTTCCGTCATAGTCGATCAGTTTCGCTGAGACGCGGACCTTCCTTCAAGGAAACCCAGGAAACTCTTTTTTGTGGGATATCGCAAAGAGACGCCGGCGCTTGCGATTTGCGCCGACGTCTCCCGATCCGGGCCTTATTGGCCCCAACGCATTGCAATCAACGAACCGACTTAGGTCGGACCGACTTCGATCGATCCGCGGATCTCAATCGGATTACAAACCCTCCCGCGCGAACCAATCGTCAAGGATCGAGTTGCCGTAGGCCACGATCTCATTTAGCTTGTCGCGCACGTTGCCGTTTTCCGTAAACATCAAGTACGCCAAGTCGTTTGCGATCTTGTCGTTGACGAGCGGCCAATCTGGCACCTGCGGCCGGGCTTGGGCGTACTGCAACTGATCATACGTCACCCAAAACTCCGGATTGTCGGCAAACTGCCCTTGCATGATGTCCGTGACCACCGACGACAGGCGTCCGGACATGTACCCGCTGCCCGAGGAGAAGCGGGCCAGGTTCTCCGATGACGCCACGTAGCTTAGAAACTTCCAAGCCGCCTCTTTCTCAGCGTCGGTGCCGGTGTTAAACATGAACAGGTTGCCGCCGCCAATCGGCACAAAGCACTCGACATGGCAGGGGAGCATGCCGACCGTAATGTCCGTTCCCGCCTCTTTGGCCGTCTCCAGACGGTTCGCAAGGTTTGCCGTGGAGCGCATGATCATGCCTGCCGCCCCGCCGTTAAACCGAGCCACCGAGACTCCGGGGTAGTGAATCACGCGGGACTCGTGCATCATGCTTTGATAAAACTCCATCGCCTCTACTGCCTCAGGTGAGTTGAACGTGTACCGGGTACCGTCTGCGTTGGTCATCCGAGCGCCGTTTTGACCGATCCAGGCGTCAAAGAGCCAGTCCCACGCCTTGGTCTGATCGGTGCCCCAAACGTCGGGAACCCCGTCGCCCGAGGTGTCTCGCGTGATCCTTTGCGCAACTTCGTGGAATTCGTCCCAGGTCGTGGGCGCCACCGGGTCGAGCCCGGCCTCACGAAATACGTCCCGATTTAGATAGACCAAGGGCGTGCTCGTGTTGTAGGGGATGCCGTACGTGACGCCGGCGTGCGAGACGGTCTCGAGCATCGGCGGATAGAAGTCCTCGAGCGAAATGGTTGGATCGCTCTCAATGAACGGATCGAGCGGAACGAAGTGTCCCCGCAGCATGAGCGCAAAGCTCTGCATTTGCTCGATGTGGACGATGTTTGGCGCAAGGCCGCTCGCCCAGGCTACTTGAGCTTTCTCGAGCGTGGCGCCGTATCCGCCTCCCCAAGTCACCTCGACCGTAATGTCGGGGTGGGCTTCGTCAAACTCCCGGGCCAGTTGCTCAAAGATTTCGGTCGGCGGTCCCGCCGGCATCGCGTGCAGCACCGTGATCCTCGTCTGGGCGGCCGCGTACATAGACGCCGTGCACAACGCCATCAGCACAAACAGGACGATCCATGCCGTATGCCTCTTCATCAAACCCGCTCCTCCTTGTTTGGCCCGCCGCTTCCCGGCGCACGCATCGCACCCCCCAAGCGATACAGAGATAAAAAAAGAGAAGAACCCATTTACGAATGCCTTCGCAAAATGGAGTCTTCTCTCTGGTCTCTTTAGACTCTCGCTTGGATGGGCCACCGTCGCGGTGGGCTTTTTCGGCTTCTTAACGCCCCGTTTCGCCTTGTAGACTCAATTTCCTTCAAAAACTCAATCAAATTACCGCGGCGCGACCGAAGCGCGCTCGCGCCTCTCTGGCCGCTGCTACCATTGCCCTCAGCGCGGGGATGACCTCGTCGTAGGTCCGCGTCTTTAAGCCGCAGTCGGGGTTGATCCAAAGCTGGCCGGCGTCAAAGACGTCAAGAGAGCGCTCGATCAGTCGCACCATCTCGTCTTTTGAGGGAATCCGGGGACTGTGGATGTCGTAGATGCCCGGGCCGACCTCCCTTTCGTACTTGTGCTTCCGAAACGCCGCCAGGAGCTCCATCTCTGAGCGCGACGCCTCGATCGAGATCACATCCGCGTCCATCTTCTCGATCATGCCCATCGCATCGTTGAACTCCGAGTAACACATGTGCGTGTGAACTTGCGTCTCGTCGCGCACGCCGGCCGACGAAAGCCGAAAACACGCGGTCGCCCATTCGAAGTACGCGTCTTGATCTCGCGCCCTTAGCGGCGCTCCTTCACGCAGGGCAGCCTCGTCGATCTGAATGATCGCGATGCCGGCCGCCTCCAAATCGAGTACTTCGTCCCGAATGGCAAGCGCGATCTGACGGCACGTCTCCTCTCTCGGCTGATCGTCCCGCGCAAAGGACCACTGCATGATCGTCACGGGACCCGTCAAGATGCCTTTGACCGGCCGCTTCGTCATCGCGGCGGCCGCTTTGATCCACCGCAACGTCATCGGCCCGGGCCGCTCGACGTCCCCGTACAAAATCGGAGGCTTCACGCACCGGGTGCCGTAACTTTGCACCCAGCCGTGCCGAGTCAGCGCAAAGCCATCCAGTTCCTCTGCAAAGTACTCGACCATGTCATTCCTCTCAAACTCTCCGTGAACCAACACGTCGAGCCCGATCTCTTCCTGCGCCTTTATCGCCGCCCGGATCTCACCCAGGAGCGATGCCTCATATTCCTCCTTCGCAATCTCCCCTCGCCTAAACTTGGCCCGCGTCTGCCGTACCGCCGCGGTCTGGGGAAATGAACCGATGGTCGTCGTCGGAAGAAGTGGGAGCCCTAGGCGCTGTCGTTGTTCCTCAATGCGCACAGCGAACCTATTGTTGCGGGCGTAGTCCTCGGGCGCGACTCTTGCCACACGCTCCTTGACATGCGGTTTGTGAATCAACACGGAACGCGCCCGAGATTCAAAAGCCCGGTCGCTTGCTCGGAGCTCCTCAATCACCGCCTCTTCTCCCTCGTTGACGGCTCGAGCGATCACATGGAGTTCGCCCAGCTTTTGTTCGGCAAAGGCGAGCCACGTCTTCACCTCGGGATGCAGTTGGTCTTCCAACTCGACGTCGAGGGGGACGTGAAGCAAGGAACAGGACGGCGCCACTAGGACACGCTCGGAGCCAAGGGACTGCACCGCCCGTCGCACGGTGCCGAGCGCACCCCGGATGGCGGTCCGCCACACGTTTCGCCCGTCGACGACGCCCATCGAGAGCGCCGTGTCTTCCCGCAGCCCTTGTTCCAAAATGGCTGGGAGCGTCTCGGGCGAGCGGATCAGGTCGACGTGAATGGCGTCGACCGGCAGCCGCACGAGCGTCGGCAGATTTTCGCGCGGTCCCTCGAAGTACGTAGCCAAAAAGATCTTAAGCGCTCCCGAGGCCTCTTTTAGTCTGTGGTATGCCCGTTCATACGCCCGCAGTTCGTCCTCGGTCCGATCCATCACGAGGCAAGGCTCGTCGAGCTGCACCCATTCGGCTCCCGCATCCGCGAGCTTTGTCAGCAGCGTTTCGTAGACCGGAAGGAGCTGATCGAGGGCGTCCAACGGATTCGCGTGGGGCAATAGCTCGCCCTTCGGACCGCGCACCTTGGAGAGCAGCAAAAAACTCAAAGGGCCGACCAGCACGGGCTTGGTCCGAATGCCAAGCTCAAGCGCCTCGAGAAACGCGCCCACCGGCTTTGTCGACGCGAGCTGAAACGACTGACCAAGCCGGATCTCCGGGACGATGTAGTGGTAGTTGGTGTCAAACCACTTCGTCATCTCCATGGCCCGAGCCCCGCCTGCGCCATGGCCACCTGATGAGCCGCGCGCCATCGCAAAGTAGGTCTCAAGGTCGACGGGGCCGCCGCCCGCCAACCGACCCACGAAGCGATCGGGGATCGCCCCGACGAGGACGCACGTGTCGAGCACGTGGTCGTATAGGGAGAAGTCGTTTGATGCAATGAGGTCGATGCCTCGTCGTTGCTGCAGGAGTAAGTTGTCCCGACGAATGTCGGCAGCAGCTTGGAGCAGGTCTCCTTCGGAAATTTCTCGCTTCCAATACCGCTCAATCGCCGTTTTGAGCTCGCGTCGCCGCCCGATCCGGGGAAAGCCTAACGTCGTCGTCCGTACCAATGTGATCATCGTCCTCCAAAGTCGTGTTAAAAGTGCGTTAATCCCAACTCAAGCTGGCGCCGCTGCGGTACTCGGTCACCCGACTTTCGAAGAAGTTCTTCTCTTTGCCAAGATCGATGGTCTCACTCATCCAGGGGAAAGGATTGGTCGCCCGAAACTGTCGCGGAAGTCCGATCCGCTCCAGCCTGCGGTCCGCGACGTAGCGGACGTACGAATCAAACTGGTCGGCGCTCAGGCCCAGCACGCCCCGGGGCAGGCAGTCCGCGGCGTAGGCCGACTCGAGCTCGACCGCTCGGTGAATGTGCCCGATGATCTTTTCTTGAAAATCGTCGGACCAAAGTTCGGGATTCTCCTCTTTGATGCCGTTGATCAGGTCGATGCCAAAGTTGAGGTGGACCGTCTCGTCCCTCAAGATGTACTGGAACTGCTCGCCGATGCCGGTCATCCGGTTTTGCCGGTGAAAGGAGAGCACCATGGCAAAGCCGGAGTAAAAAAAGATGCCCTCCATGATGACGTAGTAGCCGATCAGGTTTTCGAGGAACGTCCTGGCGCCCTCGAGCGTCTGGGTCGTAAAGCCAGGGTCGAGCAGGGCCTCGGTCAACTCCATTTCAAAGCGATCCTTCTCGTGAATCGACGGGATCTCGTTGTACATGTTGAAGACGGACTGCTCGTCCAGGCCGAGGCTCTCCACGATGTAGTGGAAGGCATGGGTGTGCACCGCTTCTTCAAAGGCCTGCCGCAGCAGGTATTGACGGCACTCCGCATTGGTCACGTGGCGAAAGATAGCCAGCGTCAAATTGTTCGCGACGAGGCTCTCAGCCGTTGCGAAAAACCCAAGGTTTCGCAAGATCACTCGGCGCTCATCCTCAGTGAGCTCGTCACTTTTCCAAAGTGCGATGTCCTTTGCCATCGGCACCTCGCTCGGCATCCAATGGTTGGCGCAGCCGTTTAAGTAATGCTCAAAGGCCCAGTGGTACTTTAAGGGCATCAACTGGTTGACGTCGACCGTCTTGCAATTGATCAACCGCTTAGCCTTCGCATCGGCGCGGCCTGCAACGCCCGCCATCGTCAGGGGAAGTTGTTGATTCACTTACGCACACCGCCTTTTCGATTTTTTCGCGTCCAAGGCCGTCACTGGCACGCCTCGCACTCCTCGCCGTCCAGCGCGCACGCGACCGCATGCGCGGGCGCATCGGCTTCACGCTGCACGCGAATCGCACTGGACGGGCTCTTTGACTTCATCCACCGAGGTTGAATGCCGCGGGCGTTCACGTCCAACGTCGACTTTTCTATTTGCGTGGCGCCGAGGCTCCGCAAGTAGTACGTGGTCTTGAGCCCTTTTGTCCAGGCAAGCATGTACATGTCGCTGATCTTCCTGCCATTTGGGCTGGCGACGTACAGGTTGAGCGCCTGGGACATGTCGATCCACTTTTGCCGGCGCGAGGCGCACTCGATTATCCAGGAGGGGTCGATTTCAAAGGCGGTCAGGTAAAGGGCCTTCAAGTCGTCTGGAACCCGATCGATCTCCAAGACAGAGCCGTCGTAATACTTGAGATCGCTGATCATCTCCTCGTCCCAGAGGCCCCGCAGCTTCAGATCCCAAACCAAGCGCTCGTTGATCACCGTGAAGTCGCCGGAGAGATTGCTCTTCACGTAGAGGTTGCGGTACGCGGGCTCGATCGACTGCGAGCAGCCGACGATGTTTGAAATCGTCGCGGTGGGTGCGATCGCCGTAGTGTTGCTGTTTCGCATGCCGTATTTGGCGATGGCCTGCCGGACCGCGTCCCAGTCCAGGCTCGACCCAGTATCGACGTCGAGGTCGCCGCGCGCCTCGGCGAGGATCTCGAGCGTATCGAGGGGGAGCAGCCCGCGGTCCCACTTCGATCCCTTGAAGCTCGGGTACGCGCCGCGCTCCTTGGCGAGCTCCACGGACGCCATCACGGCATAGTACGACAGAGCTTCCATGCTCTTGTCCGCAAAGTCGACGGCCTCGTCGGACGCGTAGCTGATGCCCAGGGTGTACAGGGCGTCTTGAAAGCCCATCATCCCAAGCCCGACCGGGCGGTGGCGCAAGTTGGCCGCCCGAGCTTCCGGAATCGGGTAGTAGTTGATGTCGATCACGTTGTCCAGCATGCGCATGGCGGTCGTGACCGTCTCGCGCAGTCGATCGTGGTCGATTCCCAAGGGCGACACATGCTCCGCCAGATTGACGCTGCCCAAGTTGCAGACGGCGACCTCGCTTTCGTCGGTGTTGAGCAGGATCTCCGTGCAGAGGTTGGAGCTGTGAATGACCCCGGCGTGATCTTGGGGGCTCCTCAGGTTAGACGGGTCCTTGAACGTGATCCACGGGTGCCCCGTCTCAAAGAGCATCGTGAGCATCTTGCGCCACAAGTCGACGGCCCTCACCCGCTTGAAGTGGGAAATCCGCCCGTCCCGGGTCATCGCCTCGTACGCTTCGTACCGCTCCGCAAACGCTTTGCCGTACAGATCGTGGAGGTCGGGAACGTCGTTTGGACTAAAGAGCGTCCACTCGCCGTCTTGCGCCACCCGCTGCATAAACAGGTCGGGAACCCAGTTGGCGGTGTTCATGTCGTGCGTGCGGCGCCGCTCGTCGCCGGTGTTCTTGCGCAGCTCGAGGAATTCTTCGATGTCCAGATGCCACGTCTCGAGGTAGGCGCAGACGGCGCCCCGGCGCTTTCCGCCCTGGTTGACCGCCACCGCGGTATCGTTGGCCACCTTCAAGAACGGAACGACCCCCTGGCTCTTGCCGTTGGTCCCCTTGATGTGGCTACCGAGTGCCCGCACGTTGGTCCAGTCGTTGCCGAGCCCACCACTCCACTTGGAGAGCAGCGCGTTGTCCTTGACGCTCTTGAAAATGTGGTCGAGGTCGTCCTTGATCGTCGTGAGGTAACACGACGAAAGCTGAGGATGGAGCGTACCGGAATTAAAGAGCGTCGGTGTCGACGAGCAGAAGCGAAACGTGGAAAGGACTTCGTAAAACTGGGCGGCACGCGCCTCCTTCTCTCGCTCCCGAATCGCAAGTCCCATCGCCACCCGCATCCAAAAGGCCTGTGGCAGCTCGATGCGGCGCTCTCCTTCTTTGATCAAGTACCGATCGTAGAGGGTTTGCAGACCGATGTATTTGAAGTTCAGATCCCTTTGGGGTTTGATCGCTTGAGCGAGGCGGTCGAGGTCAAACTCGAGCAGCTTGTCATTAAGCAGTCCGATCCGCACCGCGCGCTCGATATAGTTTTTGAACACACTCGGATAGTCGCCGGCCATCTGCTCGATCGGCGTTGCCAAAGGGAACTCGTCCACTTCCCTTGTCGCTCCTTCGAGGCGGGCTTCGGCGTAGATCATCTGTAACAGCAGCCGCGCGGCGACAAAGGAATAGGCGGGCTCCCTTTCGATCAGAGAGCGGGCAGCGAGAATCGCCGCTTTGCCTGCGTCCCGAAGCGAGATCCCTGGGTAAAGGTTGGCAATCGTCTCTTGATACACCAGTTCGTAGGAGACATGATCCAAGTCCGCGCAGGCTTCATAGATCGAACGAAGGAGCTCAGAGCTGGGGATGCGCGTTTCGGCGAGCTTCATGGGGGGTCTCATTCCTCTCCAAAACTCTTTTTGCACGTTCCAGAGCTTATGGAGAGCAATGAACAGGGTAAAAGGCGCGAAAGCGACACGAAGAGTCGGCCAAGAAGACCAGCGTAAGAGATTCCATAAAACTACGAATCCCAAACAAGACGCCGATCAACCGCATGGCGCGCCTATGAAAGCACCCTATCGCCTTGCCCTCGAAGGCTCGGGTCGTGCGTGTCGTCGGCAGGTCTTCGGACTCGTAGGCATGCAACATGCGGCTCCTACTGGCCGTCGCTTCCCAGGCCAATTGGCCCAGTGCTTCATGACGGCGGTCGTTCCTACTCACCGCTGCGGGGCAGTCCCGGATTCACACCGGGTTCCCTTTTAACCCCGGGGCCCGACGGGACGCTTACGTCTCGTCGAACACCGGCGACCGACTACGAACCCAATATATAGCACGTGGAAATTCTAGTCAACACCAAATATGGTGTAGTCACGAGGCACGCTGTAGATTTCGCCTCTTTTGTCTGATCAAAGCAAGCTGAAACCACGGGTTGGGTTGGAGTTCAGGGACGATGGTAACGCCGGACACATCTACCGATTCAGCGAGTTGTTCCAAGGAGCGCTTTAGAAACGTCACGTCCGAGCGCCTGGGCAAAATCCCGCTTGCGACATATCCCCCATCGCGCCACTCGACGGCGATCTCCCCCATCCACCTGGCCATCGCCTGCTGCGAAATGAGGAGCTCGTATGCTATGAATTGCATTTCTCGGGCGCGGTCGATCACGCCCACCAGACGGAGCCAAAACCTATTTGCAAAGGTCCACGCAAAGTAAAACCCGTACGTCGGCAACGCCAGACCAAACATAAAGAAACCGGACCAACCAAGGTCGACCTCCGCTAAACCAAGCCATAGGACGGGCGTTATCACGATCGGCAAGACGACCTCGTCCATCCAAAGCCCCTGGCCTTCAGCCCAGACGCCCGATCCGTCGAGCCGCCTTTTGAACACGTAGGGCACCCACACCGGCTCCGGCCTTCGCAGCCGAATCCTCCGGCGAACTGATGCCAGGATCGCCCCTCCGACATAGGGGAACGCGAAGAGCTTCCACACGCCGACTTTTGTCCAGTAGTCGTCGTCGCCCAAAAACCCGATGCAGTACAAGGAGAGTGCAAGGAACACGGCGCTCAAGCCGCCTGCTACCGCGGTGGTGCTCGGAGAGCAAAACTCAAGGAGCAGCGCCTCCGGACGCAGTTGTGGCTGCGTTTTTTGTGTGCGCCGATAAAGCGCGTACCAGGTCGGCACTGCGATGGCGCATCCGGCAATGAAACTCAAAAGCTTGGACTCGGGATGATATAGGAGAATCGGACCCAAAAATCCAAGCCACGACATGGGATGCTGGGCAAACTGGCGCTTCAACCTCCGCACCACAGCATCGACCAGCGCAAAGATGCACACGCCGATCGCTACCGTCGGGATCAAGGTCAAGACGATTTCAGACATTCACGTATCCTCCCTTCGAAGCAGTTTACTTGTTACTCTGAATATAAGATAAGCACGCGTCCCCACTTGCCGCTCCCCAACCTTTTGCCTGCGCGGCCAAGTGGGTGTTACCACGGTTTATGCTACCGGGTCTGGTCGATTGCTGATCTTTCTTCCTTCGAGGAGTTGACGGCGCGTCCAATTGTTGAGCAGGCGGTCCTCCGTAGCTTCGAGCCACTGGACGAGCTGCTCCCGCAATAGAGCAAGCTCCGAAGCACACGCCGGATCCGCCGCCCTATTGTGTAGCTCCGCAGGATCGGTCTCGAGGTGATAGAGCTCATCCTCGGCGGTCGGATTCCACACGTACTTCCACTTGGCGGTCCGCACCATACGTTGGCTGTAGAGGCCAAACTGGTTGCCGTGGTACACGGCAAAGATGCTCCTTCGACCATTTCCCTCGCCCTGAAACACCGGCAGCAGACTCTCCCCTTGAAACTCGCCCGGGACGCTCGCCCCAGCGACCTCTACAAAGGTGCGCGCCAAATCTAGTGAAGACGAGACAAAGGCGTCCGAATGCGATCCCGGCCGGATCTTGGACGGCCAGCGGGCAATGAGGGGAACCCGCACGACGTCGTCGTACATGACGTAGTGCTTGTCGATCATCCGGTGGCCGCCGCACATATCGCCGTGGTCGGCCGTGTAGACGACGAGTGTCTCGTCGGCAAGGCCCAGCTCGTCGAGCGCTCGTAAAATGCGTCCGACCTGAGCGTCAAGGAGCGTGATTTCACCGAGGTAACGGCCCACAATGCCGCGCCAATCGTCCCAAGTGAAGTCCTCAATCCCCCAGCTCAAGAGCTGCTGGGCCTGAATGTACGGCTTGCCGACAAACGTCTCGCCAAAGCTCGGCCACGGATCGATGTCCTTTGGATCGTACATGGATGCATACGGCTCGGGAACGACGTTGGGCAAGTGCGGCTCCGAAGTGTCCCATCGGAGGAAGAACGGCGCCTCCTCTTTGGCCCGCTCGTGCAAGAGACGGATCACGTGGTCGGCGCCCCATGCGAGGCGGGACTGCTCCGGCCGGATGTAGGGATCGACTTCCCCAAACCATCCGTTAGTTCTGGGAATATCGGGAATGCCTTGGCTCTTGCGCCATTCGACATAGGAAGAGCCCGGCACGTAGACGTCAAAGCCGTACTCCTGGGGCGTGCGAGCACTGTTCACGCCCCAGTTGCCGACGATGCCCAGGCGGTAACCCGCACCTTTGAGCGCCTCGCTAAAGGTCGGCAGGTCGTCCCTCACGGGAAAGCCGGCCTCGGTGCCCGGATTGCAGATGGACCGGTGGCGACTCGGCCACGCTCCGGTCAACATCGACGCCCGCGACGGCGCACAAATCGGACTCGGGCAAAACGCATGGGAAAAGCGCATCCCTTCCGCCGCCAACCGATCCAGGTTGGGCGTTTTGAGCAGCGGGTGGCCGTTTGCTCCCACGCAGTCGTATCGGTGTTGGTCGGCATGGATTAGCAGAATGTTAGTGGCCATGCGCGTGCCGCCTCCTAGGCCGAACGAGTGAGCGAACTCACATCGACGAGGTACATCTGGCGCGTCCCTTCGTGAGTCGAGTCAATGCAGATCTGGGTCCCGGAGCGATTCCAGCGCGGGTGCAGATCGCAGCGGAGCTCCGTAACGGGCGCCGGGAGCGATGCGAGACGAAGCAAGTCGATCCGCCGTCCGGACTCGAGGTGGTAGAGCATGAGCGGACGCTTGCCGTCTTGGCCGGTGTATTCGTCGGTGAGCATCCATGCCCCGTCCGGCGAGCGCGTGCAGTGTCCATCCCGGGTGAAAACATCCTTGCCGATCGCCTCAGTCTTGTCGGACCGGTCGGTACACAGGTGATACGCGTCGCCATGGTCGGCGCTGCGCGCCCAAACGAGGATGTGATCGTCGTCGTACCAGACGAAGTGCGACGCCCGATCGATGGGCACGCGATGAAGGCCGTCGCCGTTTACCCCGCACGTGTACATTCGGGTCTCAAAGCCCTTTCCCGAGCTCCAGCGGTGCAGGAAGATAAAGCGCTTGGACGTCGGGTTAAAGAGCAGATGGTTTACCCAGTGAGTGGCGCCTTCCATCGAGGGCACGGGATCAAGGCGCGCCAGCGCGTCGATGGAGACGACGAGGTCGTGATCGCCCGTCTGTAAATCCATGATGAAAACGCCGTCGTCCGCCGGATGAGGATCCCGCTCGCGAAAGTCCGGGAGACCTGCGTACCCGTAGCCAGGGCGCGTGCGAGCCAGGCGGGAGAAGTTGAGCGAGAGGGCCGTGCGTCCGTCCGGGCTCACCGTGTAGATCGGCCTGGGGAGAATGCGGCGGTCCGTTTTTTGACCGAGACCAACTCCGACGTTGAGCGCTTGAATCACGCTCACGAAGCGATCGCCAATTCGATCGTTGTAGATGATGTCGTCATCTGCTTGCGGGAGCCATTGGAGCATGCACGCTTGCTGCCAGCACCAGGACCGGGTTTCGCCGACGATCTCCAGGCGGTTTTCCCGGTGGGTGTCGATCACGCCGATCTTAGCGACATCCTCAGGGCCGGGAGAGCGATCCGCGAATGGGACTTGGAGCGTGAGCAACCGGCGGTCGCTCGCATCCCACTGGTGTTTGTCGTAGTACCCAAAGAAGTGGTGAAACGGCCCTTTTGTCAGCGGCACGGCCTCGAAAGGCCCGCCTTGGGTAAATTCGCTCAAGGTCGTCGACACCTTTCGCCATAGGTTGTGGGCAAGCAAGAGAAACGTTCGCCGCGTGGCTTTAGAGGCCTTGTTTCACGGTGAACGTACTCGCCAAAGTAAGCGTTTTGCCCTTGGGCGTCAACGCCCGCCGGGAGCGTCGTCAAACCCCTCGGAAACGGCGTTTACAACCACTCGAGGGCGGTACAGAGGATCGTCCGCCTCGACCAGTCGGCCATCGGGAAGCTGGATTTGGTTGGGTCCGCTCGCTGCCGATCTCTTTTTGTACTGTTCGGCCAGGACATTGGCGCGCTCGTAAAGCGTGCGGATCTCCTCGTCCCAATCAAACCCGCCATGGACCGCGTCTCGCAACGTCCCTAAGGCTCGGGCCGCGTCGCCGGTGGCGTCGGGCGCTAGGTTTCGCTGCTCGAGCGGGTCGAGCTCGAGGTCGAAGAAGAGCTCCGGAGCGCTTCTAAAGCCCACGTACTTGTACCGCCCCGCGACGGCGATGCGAAACTCGTTCCCTTCGCCCCAGCGATTGCAAAGCGCCTCCGATACGAGCAAGGGCCCTTCACCCGCGGCCCCCGGAGCCTTGCTCAGATCCCCGCCATGCCCCCGGTCGATGCCTAGGTCTCGACCGTCCAACCCTTCAGGGATCGGGATGTTTGCCAAAGCACACAGCGTTGGAAAGACATCGATCAGTAAGGCCACGTCGGTTCGGACGCTGGGGACGCCTTCGCCCCGCATGTGATCGGGAAGATGAACGATGAGCGGGATGCGGACCGAAGCTTCGTGCCACGTGTGCTTCCACCAAAGCCCGTGTTCGCCCGCCATCTCGCCGTGGTCCGTCAGGTAGACGATGACCGTGTTCTCCAGTTGGCCGGTCCGCTCCAAACATGCTAGAAAGTCGCCCAGCACTTCGTCCAAATATTCGACGCAGGCAAAATAACCTGCCCGGGCCCGCATCATCTCTTCGTCCCCGATCTCGTCGGTCAGAAATCCCTCTCGCACTGCGCGAACCATCGGGTGATCGGCCGCATCGCCCGTCCGCTCGACCTTGGGCCGGGTGACGCCCTCCGGCCAAAAGCGATCGAAATACCGTTTGGGAGCGGTGAGCGGGAAATGAGGGCGGCTAAACGATGCGCAAAGCAGCCACGGCTGGTCGGGACGGCTCGCCTCATGCTCGCGCAAGAACGCAAGCGACTCGCGCACGACCATCTGTTCCTGAAGCATCCCTTCCGGAATCTGAGTCACACCGGCGTCCAACGTTCGCCCGCGCATCCCGGCGGTGCGCTCGCAGCTAAACGGGTCGGGCTGGTGGCCGGGATCGCTTCCGCCAAAGTCGCCGTACGGCCTGTACTGAAAGCCATGATACTGTAGCGAGCCGCCAAAGTGCATTTTCCCGACCAAGCACGTCGCATATCCATGCGACGCAAAGTGCCGGGGGAGCGTGGGAAACGCAGGATCGAGCACCGACCTGTTGTCCAAAGCGACGCATCGACTCGGACTCCGCCCGGTTATGAAGCACATGCGGGCAGGCGTGCACAAGGGCATCTGCGTGTACGCCCGATCAAAGTAGATCCCCGTCTCGGCCAGCCGGTCGAGCGTCGGGGTCCGCACCGGTTCGCCGTCGCCAAAGCGCTCGCGAAAACTCATAAACCGATAACTGTGCTCATCGCTCATCAAAATCAATACGTTCGGGCGTTTCTCCAACCAATTCACATCCTCTTAACTTCCTCGTTACCGCCGCAACTTGCGCGCGCCCCCCGCCCGAAGTCGCCGCGCTCCGTCGCATTTTTATGTCGCCGCGTGTCAAATGCTGCGTGACGCCAAACATTCCACAGAGCGTGAACGCAAGGCGCGTACCCCCCTGGGCGCGCGTCTTGCCTTCTCTACTCCGCACGTAACTCGGATTACGCGATTACAAGATTACGTTGTAACTAAGGTTACGTCGACAAAAAGTGACTAGGCCAAACCGATATGCCCGATACAGGAAACGCGGTTAGAAGCCAGAAAACAAAGGCACCAAACAGTGAAAGGGAGCCGTGCTTTGAACATCCTCATGCTCCGCCATTCGGCCGGCTACGAACACAGCTACTTGCCCGACGCGGAAGTGGCCCTCAAAGAAATCGGCAAGCGCGAGGGGTGGAAGGTCCAAACGAGCGCCAATTGCGACCGGATCAATCCCAAGACCATGGAAAACCTGGACGTGCTGATCTTTGCCACGTCGGGAGAGCTCCCTATCGACGACGAGCAAAAGCGCCTCGTCATCGACTTTGTGCGCGGCGGAAAGGGCTTTGTCGGCATCCACAACGCTACCGCTACGGGCTACGCGTGGCCCGAATACGGGGAGATGATCGGCGGATATTTCAACGGTCACCCGTGGACGCAAGAGGTGAACGTCATCGTCGAAGATACGGACCATCCCGCCACGCGCATGCTCGGCCGGAGCTTCAAAATGTACGAAGAGGTGTACACGCACCGCAACTGGGATCGCAGCAAGACCCATGTACTCTACCGGCTCGACAACGACACGGTCGATCTTTCCAAAGGGACAAGGGACGATCACGACTACGCCCTCGCCTGGTGCCACGAGTTTGGTGAGGGGCGCGTGATCTACACCGGCTTGGGCCACTTCGACGCGCAATGGCACGAACCGTGGTTTTTGAACCACATTACCGAATGCGTTCGCTGGGCCGCAGGACGCTGAGACCGTGCCTGGGCGTACAAAAAGCGGAGGAGCAGGGCAAGCGCCCCACCCTCCGCTTTTTTGGCTTTTCGCCTTTGATTCAAGCGTTACTGCTCGGCCTTCTGCGCCAGGACCTCCCGAATCAATCGGGCGGTTTCCTCCAGCACCAGCTCTACCGGCTGATTCTGGGCAAAGATCTTGCCGTTCGCGCGGGCAAACTCACCCTCGATGTCTCTCCAGTACTGGTGGCGAGGACGGATCCGCCCGTACTCGAGCGCGTTTAGGATGGCGACGTCCCGGGGATCCATGTCCTTAATGTACTCCAAGGCGACGGAGCGACGGCTGATCGGGGGCTGCGCCTCCCCTTGCAGCCACTCGATGAATTCCTCAGACGCGAGGAATGCCATGAATCGCTTCACCGCATCCGGGTACTTCGCATCGCGGGACATGACCCAGTACCATCCGCCGATTCCCGAGCGGGATCGCCCAGGCCGCCCGTCACCTATACGACCTCGGCCACCGCCACATCGGCGTGCTGCGCGGCCCGGAAGGCTTGATGCGCGCCGACGAGCGCTGGCACATTTGGCGCGAAGCTGCTGCAGAGCTCGGCCTTGAGATCGACGATCGCGACGGATACCTTGGCGATTTTTCCTTTGAAAGCGGGTATCAGGGCGGAATCGAGCTCCTTGGCCGCTCACCGCGCCCGACGGCGATCGTTGCGGCAAACGACCTGATGGCGCTCGGCGCGATGAAGGCGGCGTACAGCAAAGGGATCAGGGTGCCCGACGACGTGTCGATCGTAGGCTTTGACGACATCGACAGCGCGTCACACGTAACGCCGAGCCTTACGACCGTGCGCCAACCCAAGTACGAGATGGGCGCCGAGGCAGTGCGGCTGCTTACGACGCGCCTTGGCCATACGGGCGATCATCCCGTTCGCATCTGCACACTCAAGTCCGACTTGGTCATCCGGCAAAGCACCGGCCCCGCTCCCTCGCATTGATCCTTTCAAGCCTCGACGACGAGGCGCTTGGTCTCCACAGGCGCCGAGGCGAGGTAAATCGGGTTGGAAACGGCAATGAGCCCTCCGTACGCGGTCTGGGCAAGCGATGGCCGGACCACTTGAACTCTGACCGGAACCAACCGCTCCACGCTTTGCTCCGCTGCCCACGTCGAGCGGCAGCGCTCCTCGTTTGCCGTCTCGGCCATGATCTGCTCCCCTCCGGCGATCCACTCGATCCGATCCCCTGGAAGCACGCCCGTCACCTCGACCTCGAGGGAAAGCTCGCCCGATCCGACCAGCACGTCACCCATGTTCGCACCGCCCGGGCCGACAAGCTTGATCGTGCCGCGAAAGTGCTCGGGATCGGCAACGTAAACCCGTCCCCGGCCCAACGCCTCCAGTAAGTCCGACTCAGCCAGGGACTTCGCCCAGATATGCGTCACCCAAAACCAAGGCTTGCCCGGGCGCGGCCGCCAGGCGCCCGCTGCGCCGTGCGCGTCGCTTACGGCTACGGCGGTGAGGATCAGCCCCGCTTGACCGAGTCGGTCCCAAATGCCCAGCCGCTCGAGAAGGCCCCGGCGCGCATGCCCGACCTCGATCAGATCAGCGCCGTACGCCGAATGTTGAATAAGCTCTGCCGCCGTCTTGTCCGGGTCCAAGACGCCCGGATGGTTGTAGGACGCGAGCCCTCCGTGTTCGTGAATGTGCCGCACGATGTCCGACGTGGTGAGTCGCTTGGGCAGCAGCCTTTCGTAATCGGGAATGGGAACGCTCGAGCCGTAGGCGTTGACGTGGGCGCCGTAATACGAGATCTCAGTGCCCACCAAGTGGGCCAGCTTCATCGGAAGCGATGCGATCAGCTCGCGCTGCCTGCCCAGCATCTCAGGACCGGCAAATTCGGGAGCAATCTCGAGCGAATCGAAGTGCGCACAAACGCCCCCCTCCCGACCCCGAAGGCCGATGTACATTCGGTGCAGCGAGTTGTCCAGACCTCCCGCAAGACCCAGCCGAAGCACGTCCGCCGCCAGATCAAACTCGTACTCGTTCCACACGCCTGACTTCGCAGGCAAGGGAATTGTCGCCGCATTGTCCGTCACGGTCGGGAGTCCTTCCTCGCCCAGGACGTAGACGATCTCCGAGCATGTTAGATCAGGCGGCTGCTCGCTCAACCGAAAGCGCACAAAGGCGACGCCTCCATTGCCATCGCCCACGCCTTTTTGCGGAAACAGCGCGAGGCGCACTTTGGGACGAGAGAGCAATGGGTACCGCTCGTGCATTACGTCGACGTGAAACTCGAAGGCGCACACTCGCTCGCCCCGGCTCTGCCCTTCGCCGGCCGGAGGCATCTCGACCCGCAGCGATCCTGTGCCGCTGTGGACGACCGTCCTTGAGATCGTGGCCCGACATCCCTCAGCCGTCGTCGAGTTGGGATCAGGACGCCACGTCATTGCGATCTCGGTCGTGGGCTCCGGCGAACCGGGGTTGCGATTGGGGATGGTGAGATACTCGATCTCCTCATCAAAAGAGAACGACCTCACCTTGAAGCAGTTTGCAACCCGCCAGTCGTGGTCCATCCACCAAATGGCGTCGGCGAGATCCCCTTGGGCGATCTCGTGATCGTGTGCCAGATAGCTTGCCGGCCCCTCGCTCATCGAACCATGCACGTGGGGCGCAATGCGGTAGACCCTCATGTCGCGGCCTCCTTTGTCAGCGTCTGCGATCAGTTTCATCGATCGGCTAAGGCGGCCTCTGGACATATCGAGTTCCCGATCTGGATATTGCTCACCCGGCGCCAAAAGGCCGGACAAGGGAGTCGCCAGAAGTCAGAGAATATTTGCCGCAGCTCAAAGTGTGGTAGCGCCCGCATCGAGGCGCGCTTTGCACCCGCATCAGGGCGCATGCAATGCATCCAAATACGGCTTATAGGGAGGCGAGTCGAATGGCAGTCATCGAAGAGAAACGAGTCTACTTCACCGTGCCCGTCCAAGACGAGTTCGACTCGCTGGGCCTTCGCATCGCACGTGTCGGCACGACGTGGACGCTCCCGCACTACCGCAAGAGTTCGGGCGGCTCCGCGGACCACACGCTCCTTTTTATTCGTGCCGGAAAGGGGACGATCCAGCTCCGCGACGAGCGCACCGAGTTTTCCGCAGGAGACGTCGTCGCCATAAAACAGGGCACAGTGTGCGAATGGTGGAGCGATCCCGGCGCCCCGCTCTCCCACTACTGGATCGGCATCGCAGGCGAAGGTTGTCCCGCAATACTCCAGCGCCTTGGGATCGCCGACGAGGTGCAGGTACTAAGGCGTAGTGCCCTGCCCGCGGCCGAACTTGAGATTTTTGAAACCTTGCTCCGACTCCTCCGGACGCGCCCTCCGCAGTTTTTATGGCATCTCTATGCACACTTTTTTGACCTGTGCCGATCGATCGCAAGCACGACCCAGACGGGGACCGAAGCACACCACGATCGCCTCGATCCCGAGCTCATCAAACACTTCATCGACGCCAACTATTCCGAACCCATCTCAGTGGAGGAGATCGCGAAGACGTTCGGCATGACGCCCAACTTTTTGTCGCAGCATTTTCGGAGCGCCTTCGGGCTTACGCCCTACGCCTACCTTGTCGCCGTGCGTATGGAGCGCGCCAAGGAGCTCCTAAGAGAAGGGCGCTCCGTCAAAGAGACGGCGCTTTCCGTCGGTTACACGGACCCCAACTACTTTTCCAGGCTGTTTCGGAAAAAGACCGGATCGCCGCCAAGCGGGCTTGCCGAAACGGCGATCAAAACGGGCGGGAGATAACGAGGGCCGCGAAAGCTCCCAAGGCGAGGAATGGACCGAACGGAAGCGGGCGTCCCCGCATGTGGCGGCGAGCGAGCATCAATCCGCCACCCACCAAGGTCCCGATGAGACTTGCGCAAAAAAGCGCCCAGAGAGCGTCCGCAGGCCCCAAAAAAGCGCCGATCAAGGCGAACATCTTCACGTCGCCGCCGCCCATGGCTCCCCTTGACGCAAAACGAACGAGCCAAAGGAGCGCGTATCCAGCGACAGCGCCAAGCACGGCGGCGGTCCAAGGCACGTAGCCGACGCCGGCCGCCGCCAGTACGAGGCCTGCGCCGATCCCGGGAAGCGTCAGCCGATCGGGCAGGAGCATGCGCTCGATATCTACAAGCGCTAAGATCAGTAGAAAGCTAAAGAAGACGATGCCGGTAACGGTGATCGGCCAATGCCCACCGGAAATGATGTGCGCGGCGGCAAACGCCGCTCCGCTTGCTGCCTCGATTGCGGGGTAACGCCACGGGATGGGCGCCTTGCAGTAGCGGCAGCGCGCCCGATGCACGAGGAAACTGACGACGGGAATTAGGTCGAGCGCCCCCAAGCGGTGCCCGCAAACAGGGCATGCGGAAGGGGGCGTCACGATGGAGCGCCGATCGGGCACGCGCGAAGCGACGACGCCGTAAAAGCTGCCAAAGATGAGCCCGATGAATATCAACGCCATGGCTTCGACGTGCAAGGGCGCCACCGGAATGCAACTCCCCTCGTCAATCCACCGTCAAGCAGTCGGTCCAGCACAACTGCCACTGCAGGCTTTCGACGACGCCCTTCGTCGGATCGCTTGCGAAATCGAGCGGCAGTCGATCAAAGCTGAGCGGTTGGTGGACGACCGAACCGCCATTCAACACGACGCTATTTCCAATCACGACGGAAGTCCCGGCGCTTCCGGTAACCAGGACATGAGCTTTGGGCGCATACACAATCCCGCGTGCGCCAAGTTTCGCGTTGCCGTTCAACGTCACTTCGCGCCCGCCCGAGAAGACCCATACCTGACCTCTAAACGAAGAGCCGATGGTCACGCCCGCGTCCTTGACGTAGAGGATTCCTTGAAACTCGGGATCGGGGCCCGTGATATCGAGCGCGGTTTTGCCGGCATAGTAGATCACTGCGGCCATTGGATCTCCGTCGACGTTGAACTTTACCGTCCCTTCAAGTCGGAGCGTTTGATCCACATACAGGAAAAGCCGCCCGCCTCCTGTGACCGTAACGGCGCCTGGGCCACCTTTGAGCTCGAGCGTCTTTGTCCGGACGTGGAGGTCGCCGCCACCGGTGGCGAACTCAATGGTGCCGTTGTGTGCCGAAATCGTGTCGTACCGTCCAGGTGCGTCGATCACGACGTGTGGACGACCTGAGGTGGTCTGGATCGAACCCCTTGCCGGCAATCCGCCGTCCGGTTCAGGAAAGATCGGCACTGGGTAATCGCGCACTTCCATGGGGATGACGCTCGCGGCAAGATTCATCCACTCGGGCTTCCAAAGTACGCTTTGAGGCGCACCAGGACAAACGATGACGTCGCCGTTGAAAGTCGGATTCCAATCGATTCTTACGGAACCTGGAGCGACAGCGTTCGTACCGATGTCGCCGTTGATTTGAGGCCCACCGCTCACGCTTATCGCAGGATACGCGGCGTCCGGCCCCGCAAGGGCGAAAATAGCGACATCCATGTCGATCTTGGGCTTGCGGCCCTGCGTGAGCGCCTTTGCCCGCAGGGTGCGCTTCGCGCCGCCAAACTCGCCGGTCACGTAGATGTATTCGCCATCCGACACGACGCTGTA
>CAYRIY010000046.1:17830-26561 GCA_964424335.1 uncultured Clostridia bacterium | reverse complement strand
GGCAATGATCGCGTACTTTCAGGGCCGCTGGGACGACGCAGTGGCCGTGGGCACTGTATAGTCAACCGTCTACCGTCGCCGGCTTTTTCTCAGCGAAACACATTCTCGGAATCATCCGTCGACTCCTGTGTGCGAATCGCCGATCCATATCGTAGTCGAATATCGTTGAGATTCAAGTCCTGATATCCCGCGATGGAGAGACCCGCGTTGCTTCCGAAACTCGCAGGATGTCGGTATGAATCAAGCACAGAGTGGGCCAATCCAGGAATTATGCACAACGCGGTCGAAGGGATCGGGCACATGCACACCGTCCCAAGTACGGCGGCGTACGCCGGAACAGGAAAGGATTCTATGAGCCACCTACCACTGGTATAATCACTATTGAATAAGAAAGGAACTTGCCAAATGCGAAAGCTGTCTATGGCATTACTCTTCGCCTGTGTGCTGGCGTTCCTTACCACCGCAACCGTGCCCGAAGTCTCGGCCGCACAGTCAACGGCAGAACGGATCACACAAACCGGTGTGCTTAGAGTCGGTTTAGAGGGTACATATCCGCCGTTCAACTTTCTGGACAACAACGGTAATCTTGTAGGATTCGACGTGGACATGTCCATCGAAATTGCCCGCCGACTGGGCGTGAGGGCGGAGTTCGTCCAGGGTCTTTGGACTTCCCTGATTGAGCGGCTCCGCAAAGATGAGTTCGATGTCATCATCGCCCAAATGAGCGTTACGGAGGAACGCCTGGAGCTCGTCGATTTTACCGATCCATACGCCACCAGTGGGACAATGCTGGTCGCTCGGGCAGGTGATGATCGCTTTACGCAACTGAATGACATTGCAGGACACATCGTGGGGGTAGGTCAAGGTACGACGTTTGAAACGTTGGCCCACAGCGTTGACGGGGCTGATGTCCGGGTTTACGATGATTTCGAAGCGTATTCCCAAGCGTTGATCGCCGGCGATGTCGACGTGATCATCGAGGATGAGTTGACCGCTGCCTACAACATCAAGGAACACGGTTTGCCCCTACAGATCACGTATCCAGCGGTTGCCGCGCAGAGTGTCGCGATTGCGGTCCAGAAAGGCAATCAGACCTTTATCGACGAGCTCAACCGTATACTCACGGAAATTAAGTCGGATGGCACGTATCGCACGATTCACATGAAGTGGTTCGGTTCACTCCACGCGCCTAGGGACCTCCCCTAGGTCAAATGAGATTCTTAAAAACGGGTCAAAGGCGGGAGTGGAGTACCGCCTTTGACCGTCGAGTTTCCGTTCAACGCAAATTTGATGGCGTCAAAAGACTTGCCCACCGCAAACCGACAGGCGCTCCCCCAAACACCTAACCCCAGTGTTTCCCATAGTTTTCACTAGATTTCACCAGACCAGTCGATAGGTTTTAAATTGAAAAACGGGGAATCTCTCACAAAGCGGATCGACATGCCGGTTCGGGCGTCGTTTCCGGGCGTTGGACCAGCGCGGAAAGGGTGGTCGAGGGAAAATCTACACAATCCTCCAGCGATTAGCGATTGAAGTCACGCAATTTACGGTAATCTCGGGGAGGCCATAAAAAGTGCGTCGAATAGTGAATGCGATCCTTGTCGTGCTATTGTTGTCTCTATCTTCCTTGACTGTGAGCGCTCAGCGGGAGCCTGTCACGATCACGTTTTGGAATGGTTGGGGCGGCGCTCGAATTCCGTTGATGGAGAAAATGATCGCGGATTTCGAAGCGCAGTACCCGTGGATCAAGGTTGAAAATCAAGTGATCGGACTTGGCCTCGACCGCATCGAAAAGCTGTTGCTCGCGGTTGCGGCCGGGAGCCCTCCCGACGTCGTCATGATCGACCGGGTGGACATTCCGAATTTCGTTCGGAAAGATGTTTTGATGCCGCTCGACAGTTACATCGAAGCAGACGCGCTAGACCTAGATATCTTTTACGAGTCGGAGATCGGCTCGGCCCAGTTCGAAGGGCGAACGTGGGGGCTCCCCATCCCAACGGCAGGGGCCAAGCAGCTCTTGTTCTACAACATCGATCTCCTACTGCAGGCCGGTCTGTCAGAGGGAGATGTTCCAACAAACTGGGCTGAACTCGAGGAAGTTGCCCGGCGACTCACCCGATTCAATTCAGACGGCTCCTTGGAACAGCTCGGATTTACTCCTACGACCGTTCCTGACGCAGGCTGGGATTACTGGCTATTTAGCAACGGCGGACGAATCATCTCTGACGACGCTCGCACGCTCTTGCTCCACACGCCCGAAGCGGCCGATACCCTGGAATGGCTCAAATCGTTCGTCGACTCTGTCGCCGGTGGCTATGAAAACCTCCAAGGGTTTAGCGGCACATTCTTAGAGAGCAAACGCGCGATGGCGTTGGAGGGTTCGTGGCGATGGTATGAGCTAAGAGCCGTGAACCCCGACATGCCGATGGGCATTGCATTGCCACCGGCGGGCCCCAACGGCGAACCGGTCAACCTCGTCGACCGCGGGTGGAGCTACGCCACGCCCTCGGGCGCGCAGCACCCCTATGAGAGCTGGCTTCTCATTAAGTACATGACGACGCACCCGGATGCAGCCTGTTGGTTCATGCACCAGCAAGGTCGTCCATCGCCGGTACGAGCATGCAATCAGGATCCGGCGCTGTTTGACACCAATCCGTACATGAACGTGATCGGCGAAGCCTTGGTCCGAGGGTATCAGATACCGATTTCCCCGATCCACTCTCAGCTCTTCGACGAGATTCGGAAGCTCGCGCCACGAGCGCTTTTGGGAGAGCCGATCCAAGGCCTCCTGGCCGACGCCGAGCGGCGCCTCCAACTCGAGTTGGATCAGGCGTGGGCTGATCTGTAGAAGATCCAATAGAAGAAAGATGATCCAGTTGCAGCCGGGACTGGGCTACGCCTCATGTCCCGGCTGCACGCCCGTCTCCCCTCATGAAGTCCAAGATGTAACTCACCTTGAGCGTCACCTTACCTACCAAATTACTCTCCCACCATAAGAATCTCACTCGACTAGCGTTTCATCCCGTTCCAACATCGTTGCAGGAACAAACCAACAATCGATGGAATAGCTCAATCCAATGCTTTTGTCACGGATCGGAGGTCGACTCCCATTTGGTAAGCCTAAGAGACGTCGCAAAACGCGCAGGGGTGAGCGCTTCTACCGCTTCCCGGGCCATCAGCGGACACCCGCAGGTACGAGAAGAGACGCGGCGCCGGGTCATGGCCGCGGCCGCCGAGCTCGGCTACGAAGTGGCGAGGTCCGGCCGGGACGCTTCGGGCGGTCGGCGCCATCTGATCGGCCTCTTGATTCCCGATGTCATCACACCCTTCTACGCCGAGCTGCTCAACTGTGTCCAGGGGGTCGTCTTTGACCGAGGATGCGACTTGGTCCTCTACGTGAGCCAGGGCCGCTCACCCCGGCAGGTTATCCAGCATATCGCTTCAGCCCGCCACGTTTCGGGCGTCATCGTCGTCACGCCTAGGCACAGCGAGGACGAAGAGCTGCGCAAGCTCGGCGCAGACCAGTCGGTCGTCGTCTTGGATCACCGGGCCGAGGGGAGCGGCTTTCCCCACGTCACCGTAGACAACTTGAGAGCGGCCCATCGGGCTGTAACGCACCTCGTCAACCGGGGTTGGCGCAAAATCGGCATCCTCACCGGGCCGCTTTCGGTCCAGTCGGCGATGGATCGGCTGAGAGGGTACCGCCTCGCCTTGGAGGAAGCCGGGATCGACTTCGACCCGAGCTTGGTGAAGAAGGGCGATTTCATGCAAGACACGGGCTATGCGATCGTCCGCCAGTGGATCGACGACCAGCCCCTGCCCGACGCCCTCTTTTGCTCAAACGATCTCATGGCGGCCGGGGCGCTTCAAGCTTTTAAAGAAGCCGGCGTCGATGTGCCGGGAAAGGTCGCCGTGATGGGCTTTGACGATCTTCCGATCGCATCGCAGACATCGCCTCCCCTGACGACGGTCGCCCAGCCGATCCTCGAGATGTGTGAGGCCGCCGTGCGGCTCTTGATGCGGCTGGTACAAGGCGACGAACCCGACACCCACCGCGTGGTGCTCGATGCCGATCTTGTGATTCGCACGTCTGCATAACCCGTTCCATCGTATTTCATGGAATTTTGCGGGACGAATTTTCATTAACATTGCAGGAATGCCTCGCGACGAGTAGAAAGATTGGGCGCGTCACCGTTGCAGTTTTCTTTCTAAACGGATTAATCTCTCGGCCATGGGAGGTGTGCGAACCGAGGTCCGCAGTTGAACGTCGGCAAGACCTATCCCTAAAGCAATCCTAAGCAATCTCATAACGAGAGGAGTTCGCAAATGAAAGTCAGAAGGTTTCTTGTAATCGCGCTTAGCGTCTGTTTTCTCGCTATTTTGTATGGCAGCATGGGCGTCATGGCGCAAGGAGACGGGCCGGTCACGCTCAAGGTCTTGGAGTATTTCGACGCCACCTTCCCCAACGCGGCGCGGGAGCTCGACGAAGTCTGGAAGGAGTTTGAGCGGCGCAATCCCGACATTCGCATCGAGCTCGAGACGCTCTACCTCGAGCCGTTCCACCAGAAGCTGGCGGCGTATGTCGCATCCGGGCAGTTGCCGGACGTGGTGCGGATGTGGCCGGGCGGCCGTTCGAGCGCCCTGCACCACCAGCGACTCGTCAAAGACCTCGCGCCTTTTGTCGAGCCGATCCGGGATCAGTTCTTCGAGGCGGCGCTGCAACCGCAGGCGGCTGGATTCCTCGCCGAGCTGCCGGAGGGCATCACGTCGACTCACGTGGTGTACACCAACACCAAGGTCCTCGAAGAGCTCGGACTCGAGTATCCCGAGACCTACGAGGATCTGGTGGCGATGGTTCCCAAGATTCGTGCCGCCGGTCTTGAGCCCGTCCTCATGGGCGCTCAGGACGACTGGGTGATTCAGTCGACGTTCTTCAGCTTGATTTTGGGCCGAATCGCCGGCGACGAATTCACCCGAGCCGTTGCGGCAGGAGAAGCGAAGTTCACGGATGAGCCGTTCGTCAATGCGCTCCGATTTTACAAGCGGCTCTTTGACGACCGCGTCCTCAGCCCGACGATCATCCAGACCGGCTACGGCGAGGTCAACGCTCTGTTCGCCGCCGGCCGCTCGCCATTCCTGATCGACGGAATCTGGAAGGTATCCAACTTCCTGACCGATCCCAACACGGGCGAGGCGCTCATCTCCCCGGCCGACCAAGCGCACATCGAGTTGAACGTGTTCCCGGCAATCCCCGGAGAACTTGTGCCCAACTCAACCGCGGCGGTCGTGAGCACGGGATTTGGCATCAACGCGGCGATCCCGGCGGGGTCAAAGAAAGAGGAGGCCGCCTGGAGGCTCGTCCAATGGCTGATCTCCCCCGAGGTCCAGCAATTTAGGCTTGAAGTCGGCCAAAACTGCTGCGCCCGTCCGGGCATCACGGTTGAGGGCCTCGAGCCGCTGGCCGTCAAGCGCATCGATTTCCTCGCAGGGCGGTCGACCGTAGAAGTTATCGACAACGTCTTCGTTGCCGACGTTTACGGTCCCATCAACGTGGGGCTTCAGGAGATGGCGATCGGTCTCACGACGCCGGAGCAGCTCGCAAGGCGGGTACAAGCGGCCTACGACGAGTGGGCGGCTAGTCAGAGGTAACGACTCGTTTGGGCGGCGGGGCGTTCCGAGAATCTCGGGCGTCCCGCCGCTCGCGCAAAGCTCGCCAAGGGGACGGAGGCGGCCACACGCGCCCGTTTGGGGAGGTCTATTGAGCGTGCAACTAAACCGGAGTCGAAGCGAAGCGCGCAGGGCATACCTCTTACTCGCTTTGCCGCCGCTCGTCATCTACCTTGGGGTCACGGCCTACCCCGCCATCTTCTCGGTCGTTCTCAGCTTGACCAATTACGATGGCGGCCGGATCTTCGGCGGCGATCCCCTCGAGTTCGTCGGGCTCCGACACTACATGCGCATGTTTCGGGACCCATACTTTTGGATCTCGTTAAAGAACAACCTCTACATCGTCGCCATTTCGGTCTTCGGCCAAATTCCGCTCGGTTTTATCATCGCCTACGCGCTTTACCGCAAGCTCGTTGCGGCGAGAGACTTCTTTCAGACCGTGATCTACCTGCCGGCGGTGATCTCTACGATCGTCATCGGCATACTTTGGCAGGCGTTTTTCTCTCCGTACGGAGCCTTTACCGCGATCGTCCGGTACTTCGATCCGAACTGGATCAACATGATCTTCCTCAATCCCCGCTACGCCATCGCCGCCGTACTCTTCGTGATTCTTTGGATGTACACGGGGATCTACATGATCATCTTCCTCGCGAACCTGCAAAAGATCTCACCGGAGATGATCGAAGCGGCCAAGATCGACGGCGCCAAGGAATCGCAGATCGCTCGCCACGTGATCATTCCGTCGCTGTCTGGGGTCTTCGTGACGACGTCGATCCTCGCCATTTCGGGCTCGCTCAAAAGCTTTGACCTCATCTTTGCCATGACGGCGGGAAACCCGGCTCGACGGACGTCGGTGCTCGCACTTTACATGTACGACTCCGCATTTCGAGGGGCGGCTGACTTTCCAAGGGCCAACGCCATATCCACGGTCATGATCGTCGTCAGTCTCGTGTTGATCGCCGTCGTACGGCTGATTGCCCGACGCTTTGGGGGTAGCGAGGAATGAGGGGAACGATCAAGAGCGGCGTCAATCCGATCGCCAAAGCGCTTCTCTACGTGGTGTTGGTCAGCTTCTCAATCTTGACGATCTACCCAATCTACTGGGTGATCATCAGTTCATTCAAGACGACGCAGCAATTCCAGTTCAACCGAATCGGCCTGCCTGATCCTTGGGTGTTCATCAACTATCCGCAGGCGTGGGAGCTTGGCAACTTCACCACGCTCTTCGCCAACAGCATCATTTACACGACCCTTGCTACCGCCTTTATCATCATTGGCTCGCTCTCGGCAGGCTTTGCCTTCGCCAAAATTCCGTCCAAGTGGACGCCGTGGCTCTACGGCAGCTTTATCGTGGGAATCCTCCTCACCATCCAGTCGATCATGGTGCCGCTCTTTTTGATGATCAGCTCGATCGGGCTGTACAACACCCGCCTCGGCGTGCTCTTGCCCTACATCGGGTTTGGCTTGCCGATCGGCGTGTATCTGTGCACAGAGTACATTCGGTCGATTCCGACCTCCCTGATCGAGTCAGCTCGGATCGACGGGGCCGGCTACCTGACGATCTTTACGCGCATCGTCGTTCCAATGGCAAGGCCGGTTGCAGCGACGCTCGCGATCCTAACGATACACAGCGTTTGGAACGAGTTTATGCTGATCAACATTCTCGTCTCCCGAGCGTCGCTCAAGTCGCTCCCGGTGGGAATCCTAATGTTTTCGGGCGCACTCTCCACGGACTATGGCAAGCAGTTTGCGGCAATCGTGATCGGGCTCGTGCCGATGGTCCTCTTTTACCTGGCATTTCGCAACCACATCACCCGAGGGGCTGCGGCGGGGGCGATCAAAGGGTGATCCCTGATCGCCCCTCCATGCAGGCGCACGTGCAACGTCCTTCTATTTGGAACGCAACTCGTCGAAGTACGACTGCACCCTGCGGTTTGCTTCGTCTAGCGCCGCAGTTGGCGTTTGTTGCTTCTCGAGAACGCTGCTTACGGCTTGATTGAGCGTCTGCGTCACATAATTGGTATCTTCGACGGAGGGCCTTCCCCGAGTGGCCCGCTGGGCCAGCTCGACAAAGGGAGCCATGACGGGATCCCTCGCCCACTCAAACAGCACCGACGACTCGCGGTAGGGCGGGAAGAGCCCATTGTTTGATAGGACTAAGGAGCCTTCCTCGCTCGCCGTCGCGAACTTTAAGAAATCCCATGCAAGCGGGTTAAACTCGCCCGCCGTCGATGGCACAGCCAGCACGGCGCCGGCGAGAAAGTCGCCGAGTGAGCCCCCGGCAGCCCGCTCGGGCACGACGCGCACGCCGTATTCGACTTCCGGAAAGTCCCTTATTGATCCCGAGACCCACTCCGGAACGGCGATCGCCATGCCGATATGCCCATGTGCAATGGCGTTTGGCCTTGGCCTAAAAGGCTGTTGCCAGGCTTCCCCAAAGGTAAAGTGCTCGAGAAAGCCGAGCATCCACTCCAACCCCTCGACCCCACCGGCGTCATTTAGATGAAAGGTTCCGGTGGCCGAGTCATAAAACGTGTTGCCGAAAAAACCGCTCCAATAAAACTGTGCGTTCGCAAAATGGCCCGCATCCCAGGGCTGCATACCGACACGTTGAAGCCGTCCGTCGGAGCCAATCGATGTGATGCGATCATGAAACGACCTGAGGTCTTCAAACCATTCCGGACCAGTTTCAGAATCCACGCCGATCTCGTCTAGGGTTGCCTTATTCCAATAGATCGCGAAGTGTGGGTTCACCGTAAAGGGGAGTCCGTACCGGCGACCATTGAGCTCTAGCTGGGTCATGAGCGGAGGGTAGTAGGCGTCAAAGGAAAGGTCGGCTCGCTCGGCCATCTCGTTTACCGGAAGCAGCAGGCCTTGCAGCGCTAGAGAATTCACCCAGTCGCCTTGCACTTGCACGATGTCGGCCGATTGCCCGCCGATGATCGAGGTGATGAGCTTGTTCATGTCATAGCCCCAAAAGATCTCCACCGATACTCCGGGGTTTGCCTCTTCGTATCGCTTTCCGAGCTCGATCATGGACTTCCCCGCGGGACTTGTCTCAGCA
>CAYRIY010000046.1:0-17730 GCA_964424335.1 uncultured Clostridia bacterium | reverse complement strand
CAAACTTCACGTGACTCGAACTCCGTAGATCGATGCGAAGGTTGCACCCTTGCCACCATGATACCTATCCTTAGTTCCAATGCAACAATCGGCCCGAATGCGCGCCAAAGAATTCATCGCCACCGGCGGGATTGACCTCTGCGTCCCGAATCAGTTATTATGACCGTAGTCATATAACGACCCTGGTCATTAAGTGACGCCGTGCCGCTCGCCCTCGCCCGCATCCCGGCGACCCACTGCCTCGGCTAATGACTTCGCGGTCCGGCGAGCAACAGCCGCAGCACAAACGGCCACCGGCTCAATGGAGGCGATCGATTGCGAATTCGTGAGGAGTTCAAAGAACAGATCCGTGCGTCTTTGCTCAAAGCCGGCGCCGAACTCATCGAAGAGCACGGTCTCGAAGCGACGACGATCGAGGCGATCACGGCCCGAGCCGGTGTCGCCAAGGGCACATTCTATAACTACTTCAAGACAAAACACGACCTCATCTACGCGGCTGTTCAGGAAGGCTCGCAAGGTTGGGAAGATGAGCTCGAGCACATCTTCCATCGCTATCCCACCACTTCGAAGCGACTGCACGAAGTGTTCAATCGCATCATTGCCTGGGTGGAAAAACACCCTGAGCTGAATTGGATTTGGTTGATGGAAGGACTCCGCCGCATGCGCTCCGAGCGCGGTCGCACCCCGTTTCGCGAAGTCCTTCGACGCATTTTCGCCGCCGGGCAAGAGATCGGGGAGATTCGCACCGACCGTCCGGCGGAGGAGTTCGCCCTCGACCTCAGCGGGCTCTTTTTGGTCCACGCCGCACGGGCATACTACCTCGGCCAACCCGAGCTGCTCTACGAAACCATACCCGATACCTTAGAAATCTACTTGCACGGCGCCGTCGCGAAAGCTCCGGCTCCCTCGAAAGGGGACAAAGATTGACGTGGGCAAACCTATGCTACTCGATTGGGCTGCGGCCGAAGCTGCCGGACCCAACGTTGTTGGCGGCAAGGGTTGGAACTTGGGGCGGTTGTTCCGTTACGGGTTTCAAGTGCCCGACGGCGGCGTCCTCACGTCGGAAGCCTATGTCCGCTTCATGTCGGAACCGGCCCTACTCAAATTGCAAGAAGATCTGAGAACGGTCACCGCAGAAGACGCCGCCACCTCCGAAACCGAGCGGCGACTCGAAGAAATGCAATCGACCATTCGGTCCACCCCCTTGCCGCAGGAAGTGATCGACGAGGTGCGGGCATTTCTCACCCGCCACCGCCTCGAAGACGTTCCTCTCGCCGTACGCTCGAGCGCTACGGCCGAAGACAGCGCCACCGCCTCCTTTGCCGGCATCCACACGAGCCGCCTCGCGCAAGTGGGGCTCGAATCCGTAGCCAATAGCATCCGCGAGTGCTATGCGTCGCTTTGGACGCCGCGGGCCGTGGCCTATCGCCGCCGCCTCAACCTAAAGGACGACGAGGTGTTGTGCGCCGTCGTCCTCTGCCGCATGGTGGGCGCCGGCGGCGATCCGACCCGGGAACCCGAAGCGGCCGGGGTCGCCTTCTCGTGCGATCCGCGCACCGGACGCCGTGACATCGTGACGATCGGCGGGGTACGTGGGCTCGGCGAAACCGTGGTCGCCGGCAGCGCCAACCCGGAGGAGATCACGGTGGAGGCGGGCTTGCAGCCGGTCGTTCTCGAACGGCGAAGCGGCGGTGGTCAAGGAGAAGTGCTTAGTGACGAGCGTGCGATCCGCCTCGCTCACCTCGTCCAGCGGGTGGAATGGGCGCTCGGCGACGGGCAGAATGCCCAAGACATCGAGTGGGCCTACGACGGCTCATCCTTTTGGCTGCTCCAAGCGAGGCCCGTCACTCACATGCCCCGCTATACATTTCGAGGGGCCGAGCGCCTCCCCGTCGTCTGGTCGAACGCCAACTTGAAAGATGCCCTTCCAGGCGTCCTCACGCCATACAGTTGGAGCATGACGTTGTCGGTGGTCCGGCACAACCTGTTCGCCCCTCACAGGGCCGCCGGCTACGACATCCCTCCGGGGCTCGAAGTGTGCCGTCGCTTCTCAGGCCGAGCGTATTTCGACCTCACGTCGCTGTTTTGGGCGTTTTACGACGGCCTCGGTTTGACCGCGGCGGAGTTTAACCGCAGCCTAGGCGGCCATCAACCGGAGCTTCCCATCGACGAGCCCAATCCGATGAAAGGACCGCACGCCCGGCGTCGAGGCCGAGCGCGCTTTCGCATGCTCCGAACCATTCTCAAGTTGGACAAAACGCTTCCCGGCGAGATCCAGACCCACATCGACGCCGCTCGCCATTATCGCAGCGTCGACCTCACCCAAGAGCCGTTGCAACAGCTTCGCAAGCGCCTGCTCGATCTGACGGCAGCAGCGTATGAGTTTGGTCCCCACAGCATGTTGGCCAATACGTCCGCCGGGCTTTGGCACGACATGCTCGAGAAAACGCTCGCCAAAGTGGCTCGGGC
The DNA here is from genome assembly GCA_964424335.1 of uncultured Clostridia bacterium. Taxonomy (GTDB): domain Bacteria; phylum Bacillota; class Limnochordia; order DTU080; family RSA5; genus CAYRIY01. The sequence goes on along the minus strand of CAYRIY010000046.1, from coordinate 15,261 downwards.
CCAGGCGCCGGCGCTTGCGTCGGATCTCGTTGCCGGAGCGGGGAATGTCGTCAGTGCGGAACATGGGTACCGCCTTCTCGACCTTGCCGCCGCAGCCGCCAACGACGCGGACGCCCGAGCGCTGCTGAATACGGAGCCGCTCGATGCCACGGAATGGAAAAAGCTGCCGACGAGCTCGGCGTTTCGCGCCGAACTGGAACGATTCCTTGCCGATTTCGGCCACCGAGCCGTCTACGAAGTCGAAGTCGCCAATCCCCGGTGGATCGAAGATCCAACCTACATCCTGCAACAGGTGCGGCTCCTGCTCGAGTCGGGCGTCACGACCGACTTTCGCGATGCGGGCAGACGAAGGCGGCGCCAGGCCGAGCGCACCGTCGCCCGGCGCGCCTTTGTTTTGCTTCCCCTTGTTCGATGGCTCGCCCGTCGAGCCCGCCACGGCGGGGCCTTGCGGGAAGGGGCGAAGTCAGCCCTCGTTTCCTTTCTCGAACCCACGCGCCACATCGTTCTCGAAGTGGCCCGGCGCATGCAAGCGTCCGGTATTTTGGACGATCCAAACGACGTCTTTTATCTCTCCTGGATCGAGCTTGACGCCTTCATGCGCGGCTGGTGGGACGGTTCCGGCGCAAAGGCCCTGGTCCATGACCGAAAGGCGCAGCACGAAGAATGGTTGTCGCAAAGCCCCGCCGACGTGATCATGGAAAGCGGCGTTGCCGTTGATCAAACCGGGGCCGTCGTTTCCTCAGTATCCGGCGGTCAACCCCTTGAAGAGGCCGGGCAAGCGATCAGAGGTACCGGCGTAGCCGCAGGAATCGCGACCGGACAGGTGCGCATCCTCCGTCATCCAAGCGAAGGCGATCGACTGGGCGCGGGCGAGATCCTCGTAGCGCCCTCGACAGACCCTGGCTGGACCCCGCTGTTTATGCGAGCCGCCGCCGTCGCCATGGAAGTCGGAGGGTACCATTCCCATGGCGCGATCGTCGCACGGGAGTTCGGCATTCCCGCGGTCGCCAACGTCCCGAACTTACTGGCAACGTTGAAGGATGGTGAGACGATCACCGTCGACGGTGATGCGGGAACGATTGTCAGGCACTGAGTGGATTGACTTCAGGAGGGTGGCGGGGCGATCAACAAGTCCTTGCAGCTGTAATCCTAGGAACCCCATTTTTCAATGCGAACGTTTTCGAGCATCGTTCGGCACAGACTCGTAGCTTGCGACAAATTGAGCGCCGGCGTCAAAATTGAGATCGAAGCAACTGCGAAACGGAAGGTTCCGTCCGTCTCTAAGCGAATTCCACCCTACTCCAAAGAAAGGCGGATGATCGGTGGCCTTGCGGATCGCCAAGATCGTGACAAGTGCGGGCGTGGCGCTATGGGCAACCTTGATCGCACTGGGCAACGTGATCGACTACCCCAGCAACTTCGAGTTTGTGCGCCACGTCATGAGCATGGACACCACCTTTCCCGACAACAGGCTGATGGGGCGCGCCATCGTGGCGCCGTGGATGCATCACTTGGGCTACTGGATCATCATCGCCGTCGAAGCGGCGGTGGCCTTCTTTTGCTGGTGGGGCGCCATTGCGCTCTTTCGAGCCCGCAAAGAGCCGCGACTGCCCGCACGCGCCAAAAACCTAACCGCCTATGGGTACCTACTTGCGATCCTTTTGTGGTTTGTCGGCTTCATGGTAATCGGCGGGGAATGGTTTGCCATGTGGCAATCGGAAATCTGGAACGGGATCGATGCGGCATTTCGAGTGGTGACCGTCGTTACGCTCTTTCTGATCTTGCTCTACGTGCCCGACAACGACGAAACGGCAGCTCAAGCGGCCGCTCCAACACAATCGGAAGAGTAGATCACGGGCGCCAGGCCGCGCCTTCAAGGCCGCGCCTTCAGGTCTGACTTAACACCCAAGACGGCCCACGACTTCGCCCGTCAGCCGCGTGTCAAATCCTCCAACAAGCTCGAGTTGCGCACGCATGCGGCGCTGACTGAGCGTATCCATCAGCATTTGCAGCGGCTCAAAGTCCAGGGCGTCGCGCCAGACTACGACATCGTACCGGACTTCTTGTAGCGGGATGAAATCTAGACCGTACCGGGCGGCGACGGGCTCCGGGCCTATTCCTACCTCGGCGTGGCCAAAGGCAACCGTCTGAGCGACCTCGAGGTGGCTCGATGCGATGCGATCGATCCAAGTAACCTGATTACTCGGAAGCGAAGCGTGCGCAAGCGCCGCGTCCAACACCCTCCGAGAACCGGCCCCTACCTCACGATTGACGATCGTCACGCCCGGCTGTGCGAGATCCTCGACCCCTTTGATCCGGAACGGGTTTCCCGGGCGAACAAAGAGCCCCTCGTTCCAAATGCCCAGGTTGACGATCACGGCCTCCCTGCCTTGAATCCTCCGGCTGACGATCGGCGTATTGTGCTCGCCCGTCTCCGGGTTATAGAGGTGAATGCCCGCAGCGTGAACCTCCCCGCCTATCAAGGCATCGAGCGCCTGCGTGCTGTTGGCAAAGACGGAATGGAAGCGCACATTGCCATGCCAGCGCTCCGATGCGCGCATCCACAGCGCCAGCGCAGGAGCGCAGCCGGCCACGACGATCGTCGGCGTGTGCAAGCACTCGTCGCTGAGGATCCTGACGGACATCGCATCGGCGCCCTTCACCCATTCGCCTTTTCCATCGACCGGGACCGACTCGGCGTCGGCGGCATGGGCGATCCAGCGGCCGTCGACTTGCGCGAGCGTGACCGGGCCGGCGTGCTTTGGCCCTCCGCATTGCGCCGGCGTTGCCTCGATCGTCGGCGACTCATCTTCGATCTTGAAGAGATCCTCCACGCGCCGCCCAAGCGCTCTTGCAAGGCGCAGCGCCACGATCGTGGAAGGCGCATTCACTCCGGTCTCGATGCTCGTGATCGCCTGCCGGCTCACCCCCGCCCGTTCGGCGAGCTGCTGCTGGCTTAGACCGAGCTGCGTCCGCACTTCGCGCAAGGTGGAGTAAAGTCGGTCTTTCATGGTTCTCCCTCACATTGCGGCCCAGGTATTTTCAATTCACATTCCGACCCGGATGCCAAGTCGTGTGCTCAAGCGTACTTGGAGTCTCCCTTGTCCGTCCCGTGTCGCCACCGCAGCCCCACCCACATGGCAATGCCTGCAACCGACGTCAGGATGAGCGCCAGGAAATTTGCGTCTGCGTCTCGGCCCGCTTGCACAGCCGAGTAGATCGCAAGCGGCATCGTCTGAGTCCTGCCAGGGATATTCCCGGCAACCATCAACGTCGTCCCAAACTCGCCGAGCGAGCGCGCCATCGCAAGGATCACGCCCGTCCAGATCCCCGGCCAAGCAACAGGAATGATCACGTACCGCAAGGACTGCCAGCCCGCCGCGCCGTCGATTTGCGCCGCTTCGTGGACCTCGTCGGGCACCGCTTCGAGCGCGTTGCGTGCGGCCTGCACAAACAGCGGCAGGCACACCACCGCCGAGGCGAGGATGGCGCCGGCCACAGTAAAGATCAGCGTGGATCCCCAAACTGCCAAGGTAACGCGTCCCACGGGGCCGTCGCGTCCGACGAGCAGCAGTAGGTAATACCCAATCACCGTGGGAGGCAGGACGAGCGGCAAGTTGACGAGCACGTCGACGACCCGCCTTCCCTTCCATCCAGAGCGGGAGAGCGCGAGCGCGATGGGAAACCCCACAAGGGCAACGAGCACGGTAGCAGGGAATGAGACTTTCGCTGAAATCCAAAGGTTGGCTGCGATCGACGACGTCATCTGACTACTCCGCCGGGACGAACCCGTGCTTACTCAGTATCTGCTGCGCTTCATCCGCAAGCAAAAACCGGACGAACGCTTCCGCTTCACCTGGATGACGCGACGTCCTGATCGGAGCGACGGGATAGACGACAAGCGGATGGGAGCCGTCTGGAGCCTTGGCAACTACCACGACATCGGACACCGTGGCAGCGTCTGTTGCGTACACGATCCCCGCGTCGACCGCGCCCAGGCGGACGTATTGGAGCGTCTGACGCACATCTTCGCCCATGATGACCTTGGGGCGGAGATGGTCCCAAAGGCCCAAAAACTCCAGAGTGCGCTGCGCATAGACGCCTGCTGGAACATGCTCGGGATTGCCGATCGCCACGCGTTCCACCCGCTCGCCGAGGAGATCCGCCCAAGCGTCGACCAAAACCCCGCTTGGCCGCATTGGGCGAATGAGCACGAGGCGATTGTGCGCTGCGTAACGCACCGAGCCATCAGCAATGAGCCCTTTCTCCACGAGATGATTGATCGGGGCTTCCGCAGCGGAAACAAACACATCGACCGGAGCGCCTCGCTCGATCTGCTGCTGCAGGGCGCCGGACGAGCCAAAATTGAACTGGAGTGTAACGCTTGGATAGGCCTGTTCGAAAAGGGGTTTCACTTCTGCGATGGCGTCGGTGAGCGACGCCGCCACTGAGACGACCAGTCGCACCGAAGCGCCTTGAACAGAATGCGGCGCGGCCACTGCGATGAGCACGAGCACGATGAACAGGACGACGGTTCGGCGCAACACGCGATGGTCACCTCAGGCGTTAAATGCCACGTCTAGCTCCGGTCACGGCACTCGGCTGCCATCATCCTGCCACAAAAGTAGCCGAATGCCACGTTCATGGCATTCGCCGTTTCAGACGCTACCCCCTCTCGCATGCGCGCTTTGCCGCGCGTTCACGCTCCCTTGAGCCGGTCGACCTCGCCTTGAAGCTCCGCTACTTGATCTCGCAGGCGTTCCTCGCGCCGGATCACTTCCTGCGCCATCCCGCCCAAAGCCTGATATAGCCTGGAGAACTCGTCACCGCCGGCCGTCTGCTTCAGCTCATCGGCCTCGGTGCTCGTGAGCTCCCCGGTCTCGAGGCGGCGCACGACGTCGGTCAAACGCAGGAGCGGCCGAGAGATGCCTTGAGCCATCAAGGCGGCGTTGACCACGGTAAAGGCGAGCGTAAGCACGATCGTGATCACAAGCTTTGCCGTAATCTCCGCCGTCGTGCCGGGGCCTCCCGGCGCGACTTGGGCGAGCAGCAATCCCAGGAGCACGATGGGGAGCGCGGCAGAGATGAGGATCGTGAATGTGAGCCGCCGCAGGACGACGAAGTCTTTCCATACGACCGCTCGCACGTCAAGGCGGGCATGGTTGAAGAGCAAAACCGGCACAATGACTAAGGCGCTGATCAGATTGACCTGGGTCACCGGGAGAAACACCCGGTTGTAGGCGTATTCAAAGTCGGTGCCATCCAGCGCCATGCCTGTAAATGAAGCGAGGGCCATTCCGCCGACGACGCCCACCACGGTAAAGGCCGCAGCCACGAGCTGATCCTTAAAGCTGAAGTACCGGGCGTACCTCAGCGCGAGCAGCCCTGGCACAAGGCCCATGATTCCGTTGCCGATCTGCCAGTGCACGACGAAACCTCGCAAGAAATCGAGTGCCCACACGCCGCTTGGCGCGTCCGGTGGAAACTGGATGTAGCCCGAGAGCAAATCGCCGACGAGGTTGCCGACGGCGCCGGTCAAAAACCCGACCCACGGTCCGTAGATGAGTCCAAGAAAGATCGGGATCGCGACGCCAAGTCGCACGTCGACGTTGTCGGCCACAGGGATCGGAAAAATGTTCGTGATCCACGACGCCACTCCGTACCCGACCGCTCCGGCCAGTCCGATCAGTAAAGCTCGTTTGCCGCGCGGCAACTCGCTTCGGCGAGCCATATCGATTCCCCCCCGCTTAGTTGAAGCGCCTACGTGCTTTGGGTTTTCCTTCCACCATCTCAAGGGCTCAACTATTCGGAAAATAGGCGCTCTATTCCTGCGAGGCAAGATGCCCCATGACGAGCTTTGTGGTTGACATCAGGCGCTCGATTTGGATCGAGCGCCTGACGGGCGAAGGCGTGGATCTGTATACGAAATAAACAGCGATCCCTATGGCGATCAAGACCTACAGCGCGCAGCGGGGCCGCACGTCTTAGGGACGAACCGTCCCATTCTCAATGAGCGTGATCTCGTCGAAAACGGCGCCGCCGCCGTTGCGCACGCCAAACTGCAACTTCGGCGCGGGACAGTCGGGGGTCACGAAGGTGAACGTCTTGCGCCGAGTCCTGCCGTCGTCGGCATCGAGCCAGCGCAGTGTCCCGATCTCGCCGACCGTCTCGGCCAAGGCGCAGGACGTCCGGACAAAAAAGTCGTTGCCCCGCCCTCTTCCCGTCAACTGACGAACAGTGAACGAGACCGTGTAGGACGTGCGTGGCTTGAGCGGCACACGGCTTTCCAAGAACACATACTCCTCGTCGTCGGGCCTGCTTGGATCGAAGTCCCGCTGCACCCTGACTCCGGTGGGATGGAGAGGCACCGCCGACTCAAAGGCGTAGGTCTGGGGGTCCGTCGACGAAAAATCTTCAAACCATCGGGCGTGGTCGGGCACCCGCGTGACTCGAATGTTTCGCACTTCCAATTCACCGACGCCGTCGGTGCCCCACACCAACCTGTAATCATCGTAAGGTCCCAGCGTGACGATGACGCTCTTTTGGAAAAATCCTGCGGCCCTCTCGTCGCGCCAATGGGTCTCGCCTCGGACCGCCTGATCGCCGGTCGGCGTACGCTCCGCCTTGAAGTAGTAAGAGCCCGGCCCGCCCACATACTCGTAGGGCGCGGCCACAGGGCGATAGTCAAAGTCGACGATGTAGGTCGCCCCGGCCCAAAGCCCGAGACCCTTGCCATCCACAATCAACGGGCTGCCCGCCGCGGCAACCCCGCCCGGTATGACGGCGCTAGGTTCCTCAGTCCGACCTGTTGCCCCATCGACCGGCGCCGACGGCGCATCACCCAATTCGCCCTCGCCCGATCCACCGACCAAGATCCGTCCAACGGGATACCGCAACTGCTCATCGCCGCCGGCAATCGCCAACTTGATGGCGGGCTGTCCACCGTGTGTGAGGGCGATTCGCAATTCATACTCTCCAGCGGACAGCGTATCGGGCAGGTCAAAGGTGGAGCGGAAGCGATAGGTCTCCCCGCTCACGACGTGGGTGAGATCAATCATTGGGTCGGTGGCGGACCACGCGACGCGGCCTTCATTCATCAGATAAAACGTCACATCGTGGCGCTTGAAAAGGCGTCCGACGCCCCTGTTCTCGATGCCGAACTCAACGGTGAGCGCTCCGCCCGGATGGACACGCTCCGGCAGGCGGGTATGCGTGACCACCAGACGGTACCCCATGCGCCGCAGGGCCTGCTGCATGAGTCCTTGCGATTCCGTGTTGTAAAAGTACAGCGCGCCATCGGCTGACCGGTTTCTTCCACTGTTTAGGAACCCGACGATATCCCAACCGATCATCATCATGTAGTTGCTGTGAAAGGCCAAGGCCTCATTGACCGCTCGCTCCGGCGTATAGCCCGGTCGGTCTCCGTTTCGCAGTCCCTGAATGCCACTGGAAATCTCCGAGGTGACAGGCCGGCGCGTCGCCTCGAAAAAGTCGTGCATCAAACGCCCGTCGTACGCATCAAACACATAGCCGGCGACACCGTCCCGCCGCAATGCGATCGCAGGCTCGTTGAACGCCACGTCGAAGGCGGAGGCGCGAATGTATTCCTCATACGTGGGCTTAGGCGTCTGGTTGATGGAGATCCCATGCGGGAGGATGTCCTCGCGCCACTCATACGAATTGGAGAGGTTGAGCAGCACGTCGTGACCTTCGAAGGCATCGACCCACGCCTGGACGATGCGTCCCAGAATCTGCCGCCTCTCCTCAAGCGAGGCAAGATCGTGCCCGCTGTGCCACTCGCCCCAGGTACCGTAGCCGCGCAGGTCGACGAGATCGATTGCCGGGTGGTCGCCGAAGTGATCGGCAAGCGCTGCCAGGAAGCGTTCGAGGTGCTCGAAATAGAGAGGATGCCGGTAGTCCGGATAGCGGATCACGGCCCCTACCTCTTCGCGCGTCATGTAGGGAAGCCCCTTTTCATACAGCCACTCGGGCGGGCCCACATTAAAATCGGACCAGGGCATGACCATGGGCGCGGTCGAGATGCGCAGGTGAATCCGTTTGCCGCGCGACGCCCAGTATTCGACGGCCTGGTCGACCAGCGACCAATCATAAAGACCTTCGAAAGGCTCCAAAGCCCCCCACGATGAGAGGACCGCGACATTCGACACTTCTCCCCAAGCCGAGCCGTCCAGGATGTACGGCTCCGACCGCCCCGCGTCGAGGTATCTCGGGATGGCGTTGTCGATGTATACCCAGCCCATGTACGGATTGTGCAGCACGTCGTCGATCTCTTCAGGGAAAAACATCAGAGCGCCCTCACTTCCGTCGTTGGTCTGAAAAACAGTCGCCTCGACGATACCGCCAGGCGCTCTTCCAGCCAGGAACATACACCCGATGAGCAGGCAAACTACGGATATGTGTCGCACGCTTGGCCATCTCCTCATCCGAGAGCGCCGCTGAAATAGGCATCCATATGAGACCCAGGTTGAAACGAAATGTACAGGTTGGGCAGCGCCTGCCTTAGCGCACGCTCATTCAAAGCAGGGTCTTTCCGATCGTACATGCGAAACGACGTAGGCTCGGATGTGCGCTCCCAATGAAAACGCCCGTCCGGACCAACCTTGACCGAGCACGGAATCAATGAGTTGGGGAGTATTGCGTCCCCGGGCTCGAGCTCGCCCTTGGCAACAATCTCAAAGAAATCGTCGCGCCGAAGCACCAGCCGACGGCCCGATACGTTGAGCCACACCGCCGTCTCCCACACGTTGTGCACTCTGGCATACGTACGTGCCATCACGTCTTCCGGAAGGTCCTCTTCGAGGGCGCGCAAAAAGTCGGACCGCTCGACCCGACCGATCGCATAGCCGAGGTATCGCTTTAGGACCGGATGCATGTATCGGACAAACTCAAGGTCCGGCAGCCGCCAAAAGCAGTTGTGTCGCCCGTAGGCAAAGGGGCCTTCTCCGGTCGCGCACGGGTAAATATCGATCGGCAAATCACTTTGCAAAAGACAGACGATCGCTTGCGGGTCGAGGTGGACGTTCCACTCGAGGAAGTGGGGTTCCGAAGCTCCGGCGCAAAGGTGCACGCGCGCCACTTTGCGGCGAAGCAGATCCGGCTCGCGATTGTAGGCGACCGCAAGGGCGCGGGCCGAGCCGAAGACCGTTATCTCGACTTTCTTCTCACTTGCCATCAAGGTTTGCAGGATCAGGTCGACCCCTGACTGCTGAAAGGTCGGCAAATCCTGCATGTCGTCATCGGGCGTTCGCATTTGTTGAAAAGGTCCGACACCGTATGGCACATTGCGGTCGAAGATGTAGTTGAGCTGCGTGACCGGTATGATGCCTGGATCGCGCGGACCTGTGTCATCTCCGTAACCCGTGCGTTCGTCATAGGTGCTCGGCCTGCGAAACGCTTCCGTGACGTCCAAGATCACGGCGCGCAGATCGATCTCGGGGAGGGCGTACGGCATCACGAGATCAAAGTTGTCGCCGGGATCTTGCGGGGGATGGTACAAGTCGGTGATGTTGATGACGGGAATCGGCTCCATGCGCTAACCACTCCACTCGTGGGAGCATTGGTGTGCAGGCTGCAGGCGACCGCTCGAGCGATGCCTGCAGCCCTTTGCATCTCTTACAGTTTTCTCAAGTTGCGACGTTAGTGCCGACTTTCGTGCCGACTACTGGCCGGAATAGTACGCCTCGAGCCTCGACTTCGCCTCAAATTCGATATCCTGCATCGCTTGTGCGGGATGGACGTCGTTGTCGAGCGCAAAGTAGATCACCGAGGAGATGGATTCCATGACCGCATCCCAGGCCGTTCCCTGGAGCCAGCCGACGCTGTTGGGCAGCACGGCCTCGGACGCCCGGAGGAGCTTTTGGATGTTTTCGTCATGCATGATCGTACTGGACTGGTAGTACTCGAGCCGGGCGGGCAAGAGACCGCTCGTCTGAGTCACTTCCGCAATCTGCTCCTCCTCGAAGAGGAACCGGAGAAACTCGGCTCCGGCCGCCCGCTTCGCCTCGTCCAATCCGGCGCTGAACCGCAGGTCGGACGCGACGGCCAGCATGCCGTAGGGAGCATTCTCGTTGGGCCTTGGCTGCGGCGCAACGTCCCAGTTGATCTCAGGGAAGTTTTTCATGTGCCCAAGCAGCCACGATCCCATAAAGATCATCGCCGCTCGCCCGTGCGCCAGCTTGTCGCCGGCCCACTCCCTTGCGGGCCAGTCAAAGATGTTCATTCCTTTGAGGTTCAACATGAACTGGTATGCGTCTTCGGCGCCCGTTCCACTGAGCTTGACTTCGCGGTCTCCAACTTTGTAAAAGTCAGGGCTTGCTTGGGCGAGGAAGACTTGCTGAAAATCCTCACCTTCCATCGCATATCCCGACTGAATGATGGTGCCGTCCGAGCTGATACGCGTCAACTTTTGCGCCATGTCGGCGAGCTCGTCCCAGGTCTTGGGGGCCTGTCCGTATCCCGATTCGGCCAGCAGGTCGACGTTGTACCACAGGAGCGAGGGCCACACGACCCACGGAATCCCGTACACCTCGCCGCTTTCCAGGACGAAATCCTCGTAGAACGGAAGCTGCGACGCCTGCTCGTACATGTACTCTACGAGACTCGGCCGGTAAAAGTCGCCCGGATAGGGCGCGTCCGTTCCCTGGACCGTTGCCCGCACGAGGTCGGGCCCGATCCCGCCTGCGACCGAAAGCTTCACCTTATCGAAGTAGCCGTCAAAGGGGTACTGCTCGACAATGACCTCGATATCGCTTTGGCTTTGATTAAACTCGGCTGCGTTGTCGGCCATCCACTGCCCGACCGCATCCGACCACGACCAGATCGTAATCGTGGTCCGAGCCGACGCCGATGCGGCGCTCAAGACAAGGCATGCAACGAGACCCAACATGACACTGCGGAGCACTCGACGATTCATTTGAGACAACTCCTTTCGTTTGTAGCGAGCCCTTCATCACTTACATCCACGGCTTTACTTTCAACGGATCAAGGTCTCTCGCACTAGAGTTCGAATTTGGTCTACGTCCGCATCGATACTCACGTGTACCGGCGGCACTTCTTGCAACGTTAGATCGGGAACGGTGCAGTATGCGAGATCCAGTCCTCCCTCCCACTTGCGAACGTCGACCGTCACGCCGCGCGTGTACAGGCCGGTCGTCTCGACCCGCAGCGGAAGGGCCTCCGACGTGACCAGGTCCCTTTGCTCGAGCCAGGCGAGCGGAACGACGTCGTACAGATAAGGGGTGCCCCGTGGGTTCCACGCCTGCCACAGGCGGGCCAGCAGGCCGGAGATCGGGCTAGAGCCCTGCTCGAGCCGTTTGAGGTCATCACCATCGAGCGTGACGCGCACCCCGACGCTCCACGTGGCCAGATGGACTCTGAGGCCGTGCCGCAAGACGTAGTCCGCGGCGATGTAATCGTTGGCAATGTTGTGCTCACGTCGGAACAGCTTGGTCTCCCCGCCCATGATGTAGATCCCGGCGAAAAGGTCGACCAACTCGGGATAGCGAGCGAGCGCCCGAGCGATGTTGGTCAAAGGCCCGAGCGTTACCAAGTACACCTCACCCGGCCGCGCCTTCGCCACCTCGTAGATGAAGTCGATCACGTCTTTGCCCTTGGCCGGGTCTGTCTCAAAGGGCGGTAGGTGGTCCCGCGCCCAGGTGAGCTGGGATGGCCGGTCCACGTGCGATGCGTGTTCGCCCCCGATCGCTTCCGCTCCGATGAGGATCGGCACATCCACTTCGAGGGCGTCGGCCAGCGCACGCACGATGCGCGCACGCAGTTCCCCGCCTTGTCCGACCGTCGTAACCCCATGGACGTGGAATGCCGGGTTCTTCATCGCATAGGCCAGTGCAAATGCGTCATCGATGTCATTGCCAACGTCTGTATCAATCAAGAGCCGAATGGGCGCCATAGCGAAAATCGTTCACATCCCAACAGGAAACTTGGCAAACCTTTCTAACGTCGCATGCGCGATCTTGCATTAGAGAGCGCCGCTGCATGGTGGAGTTTTGCTTAAGTAAAGCGAACGCCTTTGATTGGTGTTAAGATGTTGTTGTTAAATATTGCTCATCGGGAGGGTCGACATGGGAAAGAGGATTCCAATTATCGTGGACAGTGGAATCGGGGACAATATCGATGACGCCTTCGCGCTCGCTTTAGCGTGTTGTTCCCCCGAAGTCGAACTGATCGGCGTTACGACAACCGACTACGAGCCGGAGATACGGGCGCTGCTCGCCCGCAGACTTCTGGGCGCTTACGGCAAATTGGACATCCCGGTCGCAGCGGGCAATGAGCCTCGATTTCGCGACAGGAGAGTCGGTCTCAAGGACCTCACACAAAGGCGGCTCGCCCGAGAGCAGGCGCCCATGTCGGCCGCGGCGGATGTCGACGCCGTCGAGTTTATGGCACGCACCATTACAGCCCGCCCGGGAACGACGATCATTGCGACCGGTCCCCTCACAAACATCGCTGCGCTCTTTCGACGATACCCCGCCGTGGCCGGCTCGGTGGAGCGAGTCATCTTCATGGGTGGGTGGCCGACGCACGCCCTTCCCGAACACAACATTCAAGAAGATCCCGGCGCCGTCGCCGCGCTCTTGGACACGGATGTAAAGCTCACGATCGTCGGCTATGAGGTGACGCTGGAATGCGCCCTCAGGGCGCCGCACCTGCACCAGTTAGAGGGAGCGACGAGTCGCGGACCTGGATTTTTGCACTTGCTTTTTAGGGAATGGCACCGGGCGACCCGGTCAGACCCACCCGTGATGCACGATCCGCTCACTGTGGCTTTGCTCTGCAACCCGTCTCTCGTCACCCGGACAGAAGCAAGCGTTCGCGTCCATGCGGAAGAAGACGGCCCGAGAACCGGCACGCTCTATCTCCAGCCGGAAGGCGGACGAAGCGTGGAGATTTGCACATCGGTCGACGCCGCAGGTTACCTCGACTTTCTCATCGAGCGCGTGGCTCCGGATGCCGACAAATCTCCGCTCTCGAGCTTGGACGCAAGAAAGTGGCGCGTTGGCCTAAGAGGCGCACATGAACTTGACTACTACCCGGGCTGGGCCGCTCCGGCGTCGACCATCGAACATCATCTTCTGGGACTGGTCATCTCAGGTCGGGGCATCGTCCACTTACCGGATGGCGACAAACCGCTGTCCGAGGGTGAAGCGTTCTACTTTCATCCGGGCCAATCGTTCGGGCTATCGACGCCGGATGGAATGCGGGTGCGCTGGATTCACTTCGACGCACACCTCTATCATCCAGGTCTGCCCCCGTCACCGCTGCCACAGATCCCCGATTTGCCCGCATTACTCGAAACCGGGTCCAACTTCACGGTAATTTCCGAACACACCCGGAGGATCACGGAACGCTGGCAAAACCCCTCGGCGATCGACACCATGCTGTGCCAAGCGAGTCTGTACGAAATTCTCGCCCAACTCAGCGCGCTCGTGCGCGAACAAGAGCGGCAGCTCACGACGGACGCCGAGGCCGCTCTTGCGATGGCTCGCGACTACATCGACAGCCGCGTTCACACTAAGATCACATTGGACGCATTGGCCGACCACGTGGGACTCAACAAGTATTACTTAGCCCACCGGTTCAAGGAAGCGTACGGGGTTTCGCCCCTTCGCTATCATGCGCTGCAGCGCATCGACTACGCCAAATCCCTGCTGATGCTCCCGCACCTAAGCGTGAAGGAGATCGCATCGAGCCTCGGCTACTCGTCGGTCAGCGCTTTTACGCATGCCTTTACCCGCGAAGTCGGGATGTCGCCAACTGATTTTCGGGAGTAACTTCAAAGAGGATCGTTGTTACTCTTTGTGTCCGTAGTGCTTTTCGATGGACTCTACACTATCTCCGTCGATGAGAAAGATGGCGGTGGGCGTCGTGAGTTGTATCGTGCGATTTTCCGTATCGAAGGTCGTATCGCCCAGGTGGATCTCGTACTTCTCACCGTTGGATGTGCCGATGATCAGCTCGCCCCAGTTCTCGAGCTCTTTCTTTACCGCTTCCATTTTCACGGTCATCACGCTCCTTATGAGATTTCGTCCCTCGACATCTCCACCTTATCGCATATGGAAGTGCCTTCCAAGGGTCGCTCCTCCTTGCGCCGGAAGGACGATTGTCACTGATTGGGCGTCGAATGCCTACGGCCTGTAATTTCCTCGGCGGACCGGCTCCAGGGACCTCAGCCCATAGAGGCGCTCGGCGTTTAGGTGTGAGACTCGCTGCAAGGCTTCGTCGGGAAGGCGAAGTTGCAAGATGCACCGGGCATGGCACAAAAACCCTTGGACAAGGTACTCGTCGATCGCGCCCGGCGCCAGCGGGGCATCCGAACCAAAGAGGATCCGGTCTTCAAACCTCAGAACAAAGCGCCGCAAAAACTCCCGGTCTTCGTCGTAAAGGACGTCGGCCCAACGGACAAACCAGGCACAGCTCGTATCGATGTACAGGCCTGGGTACGTGTCAAACAGCTCCGCGAGGCGTTCAAACCCGACGTGAAGCTGGTGCGCTCCTTGGACGACGAGCCCCGGGTGCTCCCGCATCACCTTGAGCGTCACCTGGAGCAGGTCTTCGTTCGTAAACGTCACGCCCCGGCGGTACCCTTCCGACCAGTAAGACTCGGCGCCGCCGCCGTGGTACGGGGACGCGCTCATCCGCTGCGTCACATGCCACAACACCGGCTTGCCCGACTCCCTGACGGCATCAAAAACCGGCGCCCAAGCGTCGGCCAGCCAGATATCGTGAGGGTGAAGCCCACGCATGATGTCGGCGTTGTGCAGTTTGAGCCCTACGGCCCCGCAGTCAAACGCATGTTGCAGCAGCTCGAGATCGGGGTTGTCCGGATCGAGCCACACGATCCACGAAAACCGCTCATCCTTTTCGCTCACAGCGCGGCACGCCTCAAAGGCCTCCTCGTCCTTGACGATCGCGAGCAGTCGACCAAGCCGGTATGCATCGAGGCGCGCAAACCATGCGTCAAGCAACGCCTCTAACTCGGCTGCGGTTTGGATTCCCCTCAAGTGGGTGTGGGCGTCAAACCAGTACGCCTCGCTCGGTTGAAAGAAAAACCCTAGGCCGCGGGAGAAACCGCCGTCCAAAGTCTCTCGCTCCGCCACATCGGGCGATCGGGGTTTGTCAATCACGGTGTGCACTCCTGTTGAAAATCCGACTGGCATGCGTCCCCACTTGCCGCCCAATAGGGCCAGCAAAGCTGGCTCGCTAGAATTTTCATCCGCTCGT
>CAYRIY010000045.1:0-26814 GCA_964424335.1 uncultured Clostridia bacterium | reverse complement strand
GGCGATTTCGTACGGGGCCGAGGTGCTCAGCGACTGCATGGTAACTCAGGTCGAGGTGGGGGACGACGGCCTCGTGAGCGGGGTCGTCTTTAAGCACGATGGCGCAGAGCACCGGCAAAAGGCGAAGGTCGTCATCTTGAGCAGCTTCGTCGTCGAGACGCCGAGACTGCTCCTTCAGTGTACGAGCAGTCGCTTTCCGGATGGGCTTGCTAACTCGAGCGGCATGGTCGGCAAATGCATCATGCCGCACTCGAGCCACGATATGTACGCGCTGTTTGACGAAGAGATTCGCCTCTACAAGGGAACGCCGGTGCTCGCGACGACGCAGGCGTTTTACGAAACGGACGAGGACAGGGGGTTCGCGCGCGGCTACACATTGCACGCGCACGGCGCAAGGCCGCTCGAGTTTGCCGGGGGTTTGAGCAAGGCTGGCATTTGGGGCGAAGAGTGGCGTGACGCCCTCTATAACTACAATTATTACGGCCGGGTAACGCTCGTTGGCGAGGTGCTGCCCGATGAGCAAAACAATGTGCAGCTCGCCGACGAGACGGATGAGTACGGGATGAAGCGGGCCATCGTCAACTTTAGCTACAGCCCAAACGACAACGCCTTGATCCGGCACGCCGTCGAGATGGGCAACAGCATTCTCCAAGCCGCCGGGGGAAAGCCCCGCTACGTGGTGCCCGACACGGCACATTTGATGGGCGGCTGCCGCATGGGCGACGACCCGTCCAACTCGGTGGTGAACGACGAGTGCCGTGCGCACGATGTGCCCAATCTATACATTTGCAGCGCCGCCGTCTTTCCTACGTCGGGAGGGGGAAATCCGACGGAGACCGTCATGGCGCTCGCCGCTCGAACGGCGGACCGATTGCTTGATCGATTTCGTAAAGGCGAGGTGGGCGGTCGCGGGGCAAAGGAGCGCCCCATGGCGACGCGCCCCTCGTGACACCTTACGCGCCGCTATGCGCTTCATGAGACCGCTCCGCCTGGTGCAGGCGCTTTGACGCGACTTTGCCGAGGTGGTGCGTCCCAAACTCCCTTGCCAGCTCGATCGCCTTTTGATACAGGCATCGGGCCGCTTCGTAATGCCCTTCCGAAAGCCATGAGTCGGCGGTTCGGATGAGTGTCTTCACTTTCTTTCTGTCGTCTCCGGGCGCAGCGAGCCTGATCCTCAGGAGCAGCCGCTTCGACCATGGCAGCTTTGTGCCCGGACTCGGACCGTCGTCCACGACCTGGATCACTCCCCATACCATGTAAGTTGGCTATCATCTTCCTCATGCCATAGAGAGTTCCCTTTCTAACCAGCGCCGTGAAAAACCGCCATCGGAATGCAACGCCGTTCACCTTTGTGTCCAATCCGTAACACAAAGGGTGAAACGATCGTAACAACTCCCTGTTACGATCGTATGCGAAAAGGCGGGAAACGATGGCAGACGTTGCCTCGTCTCGCAAACGTTCAATTTTGGAGGAATGACGATGAAAAGGCTTCGACGTCTCGCGCTCACGGCGCTGCTGGCCGTGTGTCTCATGACGGGCTCCGCACTTGCGGCCGTCGATCCCAACCTGCCTGAATACCAACCGGTGAGCGGCATCTCGGGCACGATCATCTCGGCCGGCTCCGACACGATGATCAACATGGTAGCCCTTTGGGGCGAAGGCTTTCGCAAACACTACCCCAACGTGAGGATCGAAGTCGAAGGGAAAGGGTCGAGCACGGCTCCACCCGCTTTGATCAGCGGCGCCGCGCAAGTGGGCGCGATGTCTCGGGAGATGAGACCAAGCGAAATCGACGCTTTTGAGGCGAGGTACGGGTACAAGCCGACGATGCTCCAAGTCGCCCTCGACGCGCTCGCGGTATACGTCCACAAGGACAATCCGATCCAAGGGCTCACCCTTGCCCAAGTCGATTCCATGTTCTCCAGGAACCAACAGGGCGGCGGGCCTGCCATCAACACCTGGGGCGAGGCCGGGCTCACCGGAGATTGGACCAATCGTCCCGTTAGCCTCTACGGCCGTAACTCCGCCTCCGGCACCTACGGATACTTCAAGGAAGTGGCGCTCTTTGGCGGCGACTTTCGCAACACGGTGAAAGAGCAGCCCGGATCGGCCGCGGTCGTGCAGGGCGTGTCCGTCGATCGGTACGGCATCGGCTACAGCGGGATTGGTTACATCACGTCGGGCGTGCGGGCGGTGCCGCTTGCTCGGGCTGAAGGCGAGCCCTACTTCGACACCAGCGCAGAAAACGTCCTCTCCGGCGATTACCCGCTCGCCAGGTTTCTACAGATCTACGTGAACAAGGCCCCCAATCAGCCGATCGATCCGCTCGTCCGGGAGTTTGTCCGGTACATCTTCTCCCGAGAGGGTCAGGAAGCGGTCGAAAAGGACGGGTACCTTTCCGTGCCTGCCGATTTCGCCGCCAAACAGGTCGCGCTTGTGGCCGGGGAGTGAGCCTCGATTAACGAAGGACGGGTTCGAACAAACCGAAAAATCGCCGATCGAGCAGGGAGAGGCCTCGCCCACTTGGGGGGCCTCTCCATCCTGATTGCCGTCTTGGCCTTGGTTGGGTTTATCGGCAAAGAAGTGCTGCCGCTCCTTCAAGGCGCGCACGTGTCGGAAAGGGTCGAGATCCGGTTTGACGATGCGGGCGTCGGGGCTGCAATGTCGGGCGCGCTGGCGGCGGGCGTGGACGAGTATATGGAGTACGCGTTTGTGCTGGGCCAAGACGGCACGATCGACGTGATCGACCTGGAAGAAGGGCGGTTGACCAAGAGCATTGCGCCCCTAGTTGCGGAGGCGCTGCACTCCGGCGCGCTTCCTTTGGCTGCAGCAGATGAGGCCGCGGACCTCGGTCAGTCGAAGGACACGGAAGCGCACCGGCCCAAGCTCACCGCGGCGCGCTACATCCCCTGGGAGGGGCGCGTCGTTCACGGCGCCGAGGACGGCTGGGTCGGCGCGATCGATGTGCAATTTCCCGTTCGCTTCGAAGGATCGCGGCGGGTCATCGACTTTGTGGCGAGGTCAGGCGAACGCGTCTTGCTCGACCCGCAACGCAGAACAATCCGCGACGTCGCCATCGCGGGAAGCGGGGATCGAGCGACCGTGGCGGGGATCACGGCTGAGAGCGTCGTTTTGCTCAAAACGCGGGAGGTCTCGAGGTCTATGTTTGGGGGCGGAGAATCGATCGAGCGCCTCTTTGACCTCACGGGCGACATTCGGGGGCGGGCGACTGCGCTCGCACTGTCGCCGGACGGGCGGGCGCTGCTCGTCGGCACCGATGCGGGCCTCTTGTACCAGTGGAGTCTGCAAAACCCGACGTCGCCGCAGTTGGTTGCGGAAATCGTCGCAAGCGGTCCCGAGGCGGGCGATCTGGCATACGGGGGAGCGGTGGGAACAAGCGCCGTTACGGCCCTTACGTTTCTCATCGGTGGCCAGACGGTCGTGGTTGGCGACGCCGGCGGCGGCGTCTCGGCCTGGTTTGAGGTCCGAGAAAACGACCCGGCGCAAGGAGCGACCACAAGGCGGTTTCACCGAATCCACGTCCTGCAGCCTCACGAGTCCGCCGTGCGGGACATTGCGCCGTCGCAGCGCAATCGGACCTTTGTGACCCTCGACGAGCTCGGCGTGGCGGCCATGCACCACTCCACATCCCAGCAGACGTTCTACTCCAGGCCCGTTGGCGCCGGAGCGATCAGCGTTGTGATCTCGCCCAAGAGCGACGGGCAGCTCAATCTGTCGGATCGGGGGCTCACGCTGTGGGACGTGCGTAACCCCCACCCGGAGGTCAGCTTGAGGACTCTCTTCGCGCCGATCCATTACGAAGGGTATCGGGCGCCGGCGCACGTATGGCAGTCGACGGGTGCGACCGATGCGTTCGAATCCAAGTTTAGCCTCGTGCCGCTTGCCTTCGGCACGATCAAAGGTACCATCTACGCGCTCATCTTCGCTTTGCCCCTTGGCGTCCTCGGCGCCGTCTACACGTCGCAATTCATGCATCCGAGACTGCAGTCGGTCGTCAAGCCGACGATCGAGATCATGGCGGGGCTGCCCAGCGTGGTCCTAGGGTTTTTGGCCGGGCTTTGGCTTGCGCCGATCCTTTCAAAGGTGTTGCCGGGCTTTCTGCTCATGCTCGTCGTCATCCCCGCGCTGATCGTGTCGGCGGCGTTTATTTGGCCCAAGCTGCCTCCCCGAATTCGCCGGAACATCCCCCGCGGCGCCGAGGCCGTTCTGCTCATTCCCGTGGTTTTGGCGGGAGCCGCCGGAGCCTTGGCGCTCGGTCCCGCGCTCGAGGCCTGGGCGATGGCCGGAGACGTTCGCTACTGGCTCTTCGATGCGCTCGGACTTGGCTTTGAGCAGCGAAACTCGCTCGTCATCGGCATCGTCATGGGCTTTGCAGTCATCCCGGTCGTCTTTAGCGTGTCCGAGGACGCGCTCTCGAGCGTTCCCCGCTCGCTCAGCGCAGGCAGCTTGGCGCTTGGCGCGTCTCGCTGGCAGACGGCCCTCGGGGTCGTCGTGCCCGCTGCGTTGCCCGGGATCTTATCGGCCGTGTTGGTCAGCATCGGCAGGGCAGCCGGGGAAACGATGATCGTCTTGATGGCGACGGGCAACACGCCGGTGATGTCGATGAACATTTTCGACGGCTTTCGAGCGCTTTCGGCCAACATTGCGGTCGAGTTGCCCGAGGCGCCGGTCGGGGGGACGCTTTACCGGACGCTCTTTGTGGCGTCGCTCCTCTTGTTTGCGTTCACGTTTTGCTTAAACACGATTGGCGAAGCGGTTCGCTTGCGAATGAGAAAGAGGTTGAGTCGGCTATGAGCGATGCAAGAAAGCGGTTTTGGCGCTCGGGCGATCCGTTCGTGTGGACGGCGGGCGGCGCAGTCGCAATCTGCCTGCTGATGGTGTTTGGCCTCGTGCTTTTGGTGGCCGTGAACGGCCTTGGGTCTTTTTGGCCGGCAGACGTGGCCAGGGTTGAACTCAAGGACGGCAGTGCTCACATCGGCGAGGTCGTGGGCCGGGAGCGGATTCCGACCCCAGGCGAGCCGGGCGCCGAGGCGCGACATCGGATTCAACTCAAAGTAGGCAATCGTGACGTGTACGGCCTCGACTTTCGCTGGATCGACGAAGCGGAGATCGCCTCCATGACGTACCCGAAAGAAATCGTCGTGCTCGAGCGCACAGGGTGGGGCAACGTCTACGGCACGGCAGTCCGGCTCGAAGGGGGACCCGACGGGCCGATCGAGGGCGACGCGTTGTGGCCCGCCTTTCGGCACGTTCACGGGCGCGTGGCTGAGCTGCGCCGGGAGACCTTGCCGCTCGAGCTGCGCGCCGAGATGCGAGGTCACGACTTGGTCGTCATGCTCGCTGACGGCGCAGAACGACGAGTCGCCGTCTCCGACATCGTGGCAGCCTACCGGCCGAACGCCATGGGCCTACTCGCAAAGAGCCTCGGCTACGCAGCGAATGTGTGGGCTTTTGTGAGCGGGGAGCCCAGGGAGTCCAACACCGAGGGCGGGATCTTTCCCGCGATTTTTGGCACGGTCATGATGGCATTGATCATGACGGTTTGGGTGGTTCCGATCGGGGTGCTGGCCGCCGTCTACCTCAAAGAGTACGCTGGCAACGGATGGATCGTCAGCGCGCTCAGGATCGCCATTCGCAACCTTGCGGGCGTGCCGTCGATCGTCTTTGGCGTCTTTGGCATGGGCTTTTTCATCTACTTTGTCGGCGGAGGGATCGATCGGCTCTTCTTTGCCGAGCGGTTGCCCACGCCGACCTTTGGGACGGGCGGCATCTTGTGGGCATCCCTCACGCTGGCCTTGCTGACGCTCCCGGTCGTGATCGTAGCGACGGAGGAGGGGCTCGCATCCGTCCCCAACTCCATGCGGGAGGCTTCGTTTGCCCTCGGGGCCACCCAGTTTGAGACGGTGTGGCGCGTCGTCGTGCCGGGCGCTTTACCCGGAATACTAACGGGCGTCATTCTCGGGATCGCACGGGCGACGGGCGAAGTAGCCCCGCTGATGATGACGGGCGTCGTAAAACTCGCTTCCGAGCTTCCCGTGGACGGCTCTTGGCCATTCCTCCACTTGGAGCGGAAGTTCATGCACTTGGGCTTTTTCATTTACGACCTCGGCTTTCAGTCGCCGAACGTCGAAGCGGCGCGGCCGATGGTGTTCGCGACGGCGCTCGCCCTGCTTGTCGTAGTGTTTTTCCTAAATGCGGTGGGGATGGTCTTGAGAAGTCGGCTGCGGCGACGAATGCAAAGCTCCGCCGTGTGAAGCCCGTCGGTTAAGAGCGAGACACCATTTGAATGGAGGCAAAGCGCGTGATTTCAAGCGTTGCGTTGAACCATAAAGCGAACGCGCCTTCCGTGCGGGCGATGCCAGAAGCGAACAGGACCTGTATCGAAGTGCGCGATCTCGATGTCTTCTACGGGAAGACCCAGGCGCTCAAGAAGATCCGCATGGACGTGCGAGAAAACCGCGTCACGGCCCTGATCGGACCTTCGGGCTGCGGCAAATCGACGTTTCTGCGCACGCTCAATCGCATGAACGACCTGATCGACTCCTTTCGGGCGGAAGGCGCGGTTCGCATCAATGGACAGGATATCTATGACGACCGAGTCGACGTCGTGGAATTGAGGCGGCGCGTGGGCATGGTCTTTCAGCGGCCCAATCCGTTTCCAAAGAGCATCTTTGAGAACGTTGTCTACGGTCCAAGGAGGCACGGGGTGCGGAGGCGCTCGGAACTGGAGGCGATCGCAGAGGAGAGCCTAAGACAGGCGGCGCTCTGGGACGAAGTGAAAGACCGCCTGAACGACTCGGCTCTCGATCTGTCCGGAGGGCAACAGCAGCGGCTCTGCATCGCCCGGGCGCTCGCCGTAAAACCGGAGGCGCTGCTGCTCGATGAGCCGGCGTCGGCCTTGGATCCGATCGCTGCAGGCAAGATCGAGGAGTTGATCCAAGCGCTGAAGGAAACGTACACGATCGTCATCGTCACCCACAACATGCAGCAGGCGCGCCGAGCCTCCGACGAGACAGCCTTCTTTCTCGCAGGCGAACTGATCGAGCACGGCCACACCGATGAGGTCTTCAACAATCCGAAAGACACCCGCACACATGATTACCTGAGCGGCCGCTTTGGATGATCTTCAAAGCGGAGCGCGAGCGCCAAGCGGGAGGTAAGCTCTGGGGAGACTGTGAAGTTTTACGAAGCGAAAGCTACTAGAGCGCGGTACTTGAGAGGGCGTCCATAATACGTGGCCGCCGTTGTAATATGCAATCCCAGAGGAGCCAAAGCATGGCAAAACGGATCCTGGTAGTCGACGATGAGGCGTCGATTCTCGAACTGATTCGAGTGAATCTGGAGGACGCGGGATTTGAGGTCGTGGAGGCGGCGGACGGCTCGGAGGCGCTCGATGCATTCCGCGGGCGCCGCTTCGACCTCGTCGTCCTCGACCTGATGCTGCCTGGGCTGGACGGATTTGAAGTGTGCAGGCGCCTTAGAAAAGAGAGCGACGTTCCGATCATCATCTTGACCGCGAAAGCCGAGGAGTTCGACCGGGTGCTTGGGTTGGAGCTGGGGGCCGACGATTACGTCGTCAAGCCCTTCAGCCCGCGGGAGCTCGTCGCCCGTGTCAAGGCCATCTTGCGCCGCGTGCCTAACCAGCAGGTGTCCGAGAGTGATGTGACGTACGGAAAGCTGGTCCTCAACCTCGAGCGGCGGACGGCGGATATTGACGGCGAGCGGCTGCAGCTCACGCCCAAGGAGTTTGACCTCCTCCACCTATTCGTCCGGCATCCTGGACGGACATTCGTGCGCGATTACCTATTAGAGAATCTCTGGGAGTACGATTACGCCGGTGGGACCCGCACGGTGGACGTCCACATTCGGCGTTTGCGCAACAAGCTCAGTGGGCGCCCGGCGTACGCGGATGCGATCGAGACCGTCCACGGGATCGGGTACCGCCTGCAGGAGAGACCGCCCGAATGATGCGCCGCAATGCATCTTGGAACCTTTTGATCGCTCTGCTTGGACTGCTGACTTTTCTAGCGGGAATCCTTGTTGCGCATCGAAGCTTGCTTGCAGCGGCGGCGCTGCTCGGGGCGATCGAGACGGCCCGGCGCCTCGTGCGGCGCTACCGGGAGGTCTGCCGAAAAGAGTCCGAGACCGCCGAGTTGCACGCCCGGATCGAGCGCCTGGAGCAAAAGCGCGCCCGCCTCGAGGGCATCTTGGAGGCCCAGCCCGATCCGGTGGTCGCCGTCGACCAAGCGAAGCGAGTCATCTTTGGGAACGGGCCGGCGCGGGCGCTTTTTGGCGGGCCAAATGGCGCGGGCGAGGATTCGCTCCTGGGCAGGCCTGCCCAGGAGGCCCTACGGGATCGCTCCGTCGTCGCGTTGATCACTAAGGCGATTGCAGAAGGAAAGACGGCGACAGGGGCGATCGGCATTGGCGACTCTCCCGAAACGATCTACCACGTGACAGCGACGCCCGTCTTACGGGACGGCGAAGCAATCGGGGCCGTCTCGGTCTTTCACGACCAGACGGCGCTCCGGAGATTGGAGCGCATCCGATCCGATTTTGTGGCCAACGTCTCTCACGAACTGCGCACGCCCCTGACGGCGGTCCACGGCTTCATTGAGACGCTCCAGGACGGCTCGTACAAAGATCCGGCGCGCACCCTTCGTTACCTTGACATCATGCACGCCGAGACCACCCGGTTGACGGCGTTGATCTCCGATCTCCTGCACCTTTCAAAGCTCGAGTCGCCCGAGCGCGCCCTCTCTATGGAACCTGTCGACATGGTCAATGTCGCCCGTGAAGTCGTCGAACTCTTTCGCCGGCCCGCAGAAGCGAAAGGGTTGACCCTCGACCTCGAGGCTGCGCCCCACGTTCCGGCCGTGCGGGCAGACGCGGCGTTGATCAGGAGGGCCCTGCTCAATCTCGTTGACAACGCCATCAAGTACACCGAGGCCAAGGGCTCGGTCCGCGTCAAGGTGGAACGAGACCCGATCGGCGTGCGTGTGAGCGTGAGCGACACCGGAGTCGGGATCCCGCCCGGATCGCTCGGGCGCGTCTTTGAGCGGTTTTACCGCGTCGACAAGGCCCGTTCGCGCAAAGAAGGCGGCACCGGCCTTGGCCTATCCATCGTCAAACACACCGTAGAATCCCACAAAGGAAAACTCGACATCGAAAGCCAACTCGGGAAGGGCACGACGATTTGGTTTTCGCTCCCGGTATAAACGCGCTCTTGAAATCGCTTCTTTGAGCATAGAGCAAAGATAGAGCGGGCGCACGGGCGGGGGTCGTCTCTAAAATGAACCTCTGGGGATTTTTCCTCTTTTGCTTCTTTGTCATGGCGTTATTTTTCAAGGTAAAAGCCGTGTACATCGCGCTCTTCACCCTCTCGCTCCTCTACTTTGGCGGGGGCATGTTACTTGACCGAGGCTTTTCACGCCTGCGGGTAGAGCGATCGAGCGGCCGCACCTATCTCTTCCCCGGCGAACACGGTGAACTGGCCGTCCGATTCGTCAACGGCTCCTTTGTGCCGTTTACTTGGCTCTCCGTTCACGACCACATGCCGGCCCAGCTCGCCCGAGGCAAGCCGAGAAGGTGGGTGACGTCGATCGCCCCGCTCGGATACGCCACGTACACGTACACCGTGACCTCGTCTCGGCGAGGCGTGTACACGGTCGGACCCGTTGATTTGATCGCGGGAGACCCCCTTGGATTGCACCAACGTTCTGGCGCCGCTCAAAACTTTCACGACGTGATCGTCTACCCCGAGATCCTCACCCTCCCCGAGCTTGGCCTCCCCTCCGACCTTCCGATCGGAAACGTCAAAGCCCGATCGCCCATCTCCCACGACCCTGCAAGGATCGCCGGCATCCGGGCCTACACCCCAGGGGACGTCCAGCAGCTAATCCACTGGAAAGCGACCGCCCGCACAGGCGAGATGCAGGTAAAGCAGCACGAACACACATTGAACCTCGATGTCTTTTTGATCCTCAACATGGGCGAGAGCGACTACATTGCAGCGGACGGCACGTACCTAAACAGTGAAATCTCGGTGACGACGGCGGCTGCGCTCGCAAATCACCTCGTCAGAAAAGGCGAGTCCTTTGGTTTTGTAACGAACGCCTCGTTGGTTCGCTATCGGGCCGAGGGCGAGGCGCCGGAGCACGGGGGCGCCGCCCTCGCCGCAGCGGCCGGGCGCGGCGTACGAGAGCGCGTCGGAGGCGTCGGCCATGACGTGATCCGCGTGCCGCCGAGGAAAGGCAGCCGCCAATTGATGCGCGTGCTGGAGATCTTAGCAGGTGCCGAGCTTGGAGCAACGCAAGGCCCGGCATCGGAGGAGTCTGCTCCTTCTTTTCATAAGCTCGTCGCCGACGAGGCGAAAAACTACGGCTGGGGCGCGACACTCTTGATTGTGACGCCAAAAGTGCCTTTCGAGTTGATCGAGACCAGCATCATGCTGCGGCGATCAGGATATAAGGTCTCGATCTTCGTGACCGGGGGCGGGCGAATGGATGTGCCGCCCGTAGACCGTTCGGCGCTTGGCCCTGTCGTCTATCGGGTGCGCCAACAGCGCGACCGGACGCTAAACGTCGAAGCTGCGGGGGGAGGTGCAGCCATTGGCTAATGCGGGTTCCTACCGCCGTCAGGCGGAGCTCCTTGCAAACCTCGACACCCATTGGCTCGAGCGCCTCGCTCTGCCGCTGCTTGCGGTCGGGTTTTCACTTTCGGCGACGGCGCTCGCCTGTGATTTGCTCACGTTTATGATGGGTCCGGTGCGCCCATCGCCGTGGATCGCGGTCGGCTCGGCGATTGCGGCAATCGAAGGCGTCTACGGCGCCCAGCTTCGCGAGCGGGCGAACGCCCCTCAGTTCGTCAGGGTGTGGGAGATCGCGTTTCACTTGACCTTGAGTTATTTCATGCTCCGGATCGGCGGCATTGCGGCTGATTTCCCCGTGTTTTCGACGGCCGCGCTGCGCCAACCCGAGGTCTACGTGCCGCTTGGCCTCGTTTATTTGAGTTGGCGGCTCGCAAGTACGGCGGGCCTTCGCTTCGTGTGGATCGGCTCGGTCGTCCAAAGCCTCGGCGAACAGGTCGCCGCCAAACTCGCCTGGGACCAGGAGTCCGTCGTCTCGACGTCGGGGCTCGGCGATCGCAGGGCTTCGGTCACGCGCTTTTTCGCCGTGCGCACCCTCGCTTACACGTTGGCAGGATGTATTCTGGCCGCGGGGGCATTCGACAGCTTCCCGGAGGCCGCAGCAGCCCAGCCCGTTTGGCGCATGAAAGTCGCGGCGGCCCTGTCATGCCTTCTCTTGTTTGGCCTCCTCCTGCAGGGCGTCGTCCACCTTTACCGACTGAGGAGCATTTGGGATGTGACCGGCGTCGACGTGACGGCGGGCGTTTACGAGCGGTGGTTGGGCCTGACGGCAATTGCCGTATCCGCGGCCATTGTCGTCGGGATTGCGGCGCCGACGTTCGCAATCTTTGACTTCCAGGCGATGGTTCATCGGCTCTCGGAAAGCCTGAGTGACTTTTTCGCACATGGCCTCGAGATCTTTAACAAGCAGGTGCGCGGGGGGCGGACCGAGCGCCTCGGCCCTTGGGAATCCCGGCCGCCGGTGGGAGGCGGGCCGGGGGCTTTGGTGGCGGCGATCGCCTTTCGCTATTTTCTGCTCTTAAGCGTCACGTTGGTCGTCTTCGGAGCGCTCCTATTGGTTTTCTTTCGCAACGAGTGGCGAAAGCTCCCCGGGCTCTTTCGCCTTCCGGTCCTCTCACTCTTTTGGCTGCGGAGCATCGGGGTCTTTTTCGTCAGCGCTTTTTTCACGCTCTTTCGCTGGGGAAGGCGGCACTTGCTCGGTCGGCCCTTCGGGTGGAAATCGTCCAACGAGGGGCCGCGACCTGCGCTTTCCCGTGACCTCGAAGCGGACCGCAAGGCGCCGGCGGGCTCAGTGCGCAGGTACTTGGTGCGACTGGTCGACGAGGCGGCGCGCCGAAAGATTGCGCTCAAACCCCACGAGACGGCCCGGGAGTTTACTCGCGGCCTTGCCGTGACGCTCGGCGGCGTCGACGAAGAGCTCGAGTTTCTCACCGCACGCTACGAGGACGTGCGCTACGGAGGTCGACCGGAGGGGCCTGAGGATGAGGCGCCCGTCGCCCGTGCTTATGCGCGAGTCGTTGAACGCCTTGGCAAAGTCGGATCAGGGGAACCGCCTCATTTGGAGAACTGATTGCATCGAATGGCTGATTGGAACGGCTGACTCGAATGGGTGACTCGAAAGGGTGACGGCCCGTTGAGCGGGGAATCGGTAGACGTTAAAGCGGTCCAGCGTTTTGGAGACGAGGTAAGGGCGAACATCGAGCGTGTGATCGTCGCGGGAGGCGAGATTGTCGAGCGCGTGCTCGTAGCGCTGCTCAGCGAGGGTCACCTGCTCCTCGAGGACGTCCCGGGCGTGGGCAAGACGATGCTCGCGAGGGCGACGGCCGTCTCGATCGGTTGCCGGTTCGGACGAATCCAGTGCACCCCGGACTTGCTCCCGTCCGACGTGGTCGGCGTCTCGGTGTTTGATCCAAAGAGCCAGACGTTCGAGTATCGGCCAGGACCGGTGATGACGCAAGTGCTCCTCGCCGACGAGATCAACCGGGCCACGCCCCGGACCCAAAGCGCGCTGCTCGAGGCCATGGCCGAGCGCCAGGTGACCGTCGACGGCACAACCCGGCCGCTGCCGACACCTTTTCTCGTCATCGCGACGCAAAACCCGGTCGAGTACGAAGGCACGTTTCCGCTGCCTGAAGCGCAGCTCGACCGCTTCTTTATGCGAACGAGCATCGGCTACCCCGACGAGCGACAGGAAGCCGAAATCCTACGGCGCCTGCAGGTGCGCCACCCGCTCGACGACCTCAGCGCGGTGACGACCCCCGAAGCGCTCGTCTCGATGCAGTCGGCCGTCCGCAAGGTCTTGGTCGAGGAGTCCGTGCGCGCCTACGTCGTGCGGATCGTACACGGGACGCGCTCACACCCCGACGCTGCGCTCGGCGCAAGTCCCCGCGGGTCGCTTGCGCTCGTTCGGGCGGGGCAGGCCGCCGCAAGCCTGCAAGGCCGGGATTACGTCACCCCCGACGATATCAAACGCCACGCGGTCAGCGTGCTCGCGCACCGCGTGGCGCTCAAACCCGAAGCGGAGCTCAGGGGACAAACACAGGAGCGCCTCGTCCGCCAGGTGGTCGAAGCGGCCCCCGTTCAGTTTGAGGCGACCGGCTCCTGATTTCGCCAGCCCGATGTCGCCAGTTAGTACGGCTCCTCGCCCTCATGCGTGTTCACCATGTGATGGGCCGTGATGCTGAGGCGCTCCCAAAGGAACGCTCGGACGTCCCCTTGGATCCCCGCTTCGTCAAGCGCCTCCTCCATACAGTCGAGCCATGCCTTAGCCCGAGACGGTGTGACAGGGTGAGGAAGGTGCCTGCGGCGGAGCATCGGCGATCCGTACTGCTCCGCAAACAGGGGAGGACCGCCGAAAAACTGCGTGAGAAACGCGAATTGCTTCTTGCGCACTTCGGAGAAATCGTCGGGGAAGATGGGCGCGAGTTTAGGGTGTTTCGCCACCCGATCGTAGAATGCGTTCACGAGCTTTGCAACGGTCTCTTCGCCGCCGATCATTTCGTACGGCGTCGCCTGGGCTGGAGCGTCGTCGATCCGCAATTGCCATTCACCTCACGTTACATTGTAGCGAAACTTTCGGCCCGACGCTCGCTTTTTGGTTCGAACCTACGTAGCCCCAACTTATTCCAATACATTCTTACATGCTAAATTGGCACCCGCTTGCAGGGAGATCAATAGGTCTGTTGAAATCTGAAAACTAATAACCAGTAAATCCAATGATTGTATGCGCTCGCGGGGGTGGTTTATTGGAGGGAGACGGCGCTTTCCACAATGATCGAGGCGGTGGGCCGTAGCGCCGGTATATGCCGTTATGCGCGCATTGCTTGGATTCGACCCCGATGCCCAAAGAGTCATGAGAGTTGTGTAAATGCAAAATCAAGCGGAGGTGGTGTAAGGTATGTTTACTAAGTCTTCTTGGCTCGTTTCACTGACGTTGATTCTCGCGCTCGTTCTCGCGATCGGCGTTTCTGCGCAGGAGAGTCGTAACGGCGCCTGGGTCGATGAGATCATCTTGAGTGAAGAAGCAAGCGCGACAACCGCCGTGACGCGGCTCAACGTCGGCGAGATCGACCTCTATTCGTTTACGGTCTCGGACGCTGATTTGTTCCGTACGGTACAAGCAAACCCCAACCTCGACTACTCACTTACTTATGGCTCCTTTAATGAATTGACCTTCAACGTGGTCGGTCCGGTCTTTCCCGGATCGGGCAAGCTCAACCCCTTCGCCGTCAAAGAGATTCGCGAGGCGATGAACTGGCTGATCGACCGCGAATACATTGCGGCAGAGATCTTGGGCGGCATGGGCGTAGCCCGCTATACCACGCTCAATACGGTCTTTCCGGACTATGCGAAGGTCGCGGACGTGGCCCGCGCGATCGAGCTGAAGTACGGGCAGGATCTTGCTCGCGCCGAGGCCGTCATCAGCGAAGAGATGGAGAAACTGGGCGCCCAAAAGGTAAACGGCGTCTGGCATTTCAACGGTGAGCCGGTCCAGATCATCCTGGTCATCCGCACCGAGGACGAGCGCCGCGAAATGGGCGACTACGTCGCTTCGCTGCTGGAGGATATCGGATTTGTCGCCGACCGGCAGTACAAGACCGCCGGCGAAGCGTCGGCGATCTGGATTAGCGGCGATCCCAACGATGGCCTCTTCCACATTTACACCGGTGGATGGGTCAGCACCGCGATCAGCCGGGACCTTGGCGTCAACTTCGACAACTTCTACACGCCTCGAGGCTACCCGTACACGCTGTGGTCGTTCTACGATCCGGATCCCCGCTTTGATGAGGTCTCTGACCGTTTGGCCCGCAACGACTTCACCTCCGTCGAGGAGCGGACCGCGCTCATGGCCGAGGCGCTCCAGTATTCGATGGAGGACTCGGTGCGCATCTTTATCGTCGACCGGAGCAGCTTTATTCCGCGCCGTGCGGAGCTCCAAGTGACGGCCGACCTCGCGAGCGGCATCTCGGGAACGTTCCTGTGGCCGCACACCATCAGGTTTGTCGATCGCGTCGGCGGCACGGTCAACGTTGCCCTGCCGAGCATCTTGACCGAGCCGTGGAACCCGATCGCAGGGACCAACTGGGTGTACGACATGATGCCCATTCGCGGCACGGCGGAGAGTGCGACCATCGCCAACCCCTTCACCGGCCTCCCGATGCCGCAGCGGATCGAGCGGGCAGAAATCGTCGTCGAAGAAGGGCTGCCCGTCGGCAAGTCGTCCGACTGGGTCGATCTCGAGTTCGCTTCTGAAATTGCGGTGCCGGCCGACGCCTGGGCCGACTGGGATCCCGTCGAGCAGCGGTTTATCACGGTTGCCGAGAGGTTCCCGGAAGGAACTACCGCAAAGCGCAAGAGCGTCGTCTACTACCCGGAGGATCTCTATTCTACGGTGAAGTGGCACGACGGCAGCGCTTTCTCGGTCGCCGACGTCGTGCTGTCCATCATCCTGAACTTTGATCGCGGCTACGAGGATAGCCCGATCTTCGACCCGATCGCGAAACCCGTGCTCGAGGCCTTCCTGCGCTCCTTCAAGGGCGTGAAGATCGTCTCGACGCAACCGCTGGTGATCGAAACCTACAGCGACACCTACTTCCTCGACGCCGAGCTCAACGTTGCGAGTTGGTTCCCGTATTACAGCCAAGGACCGGGCGCCTGGCACAACTTGGGCCTGGGCATCCGCGCCGAAAGCAACCATCAGCTCGCATTTTCGCCCGCTAAGGCCGATCAGCTCAGTGTCGAGTGGATGAGCTACATCGCCGGTCCGAGCATCGCCATTTTGGCTCAGCACTTGAACGAGTCCCGTGCGAGCGGGTACATTCCGTACGAGCCGACGCTCGGACAGTTCATCAGCGATGACGAAGCCGCGGCACGTTGGAACAATCTGACGAACTGGTACAATCAAAAGGGCCACTTCTGGATCGGTACGGGCGCCTTGTACCTCGAGCGTGCCTACCCGGTCGAGAAGATTGTCCATCTCAAGCGCAATCCGAACTTCCCCGATCCCGCCGACAAGTGGGCCCGGTTTGCCGAGCCCATGATCGCAGAGGCCGAGGTGTTCGGTGACCGCAGGGTGACGATCGGAGGCGCCGCCACCTTTGAGGTGGACGTCACGTTTGACGGCGAGCCGTATCCGTCGGATGCGATCAGCGAGGTCAAGTACCTTGTGATCAATTCGCAGGGCGAGATTGCCTTCACCGGCGTGGCGGAGCAGGCGGGCGAGGGCTGGTACGAGATCGTCCTCGACGCTGAGCAAACCTCGAAGCTCACGGTCGGTTCCAACCGGCTCGAGGTCGTCGTCGTATCCAACATCGTCAGCATCCCGACCTTTGAGTCGTTCGAGTTCGTGACTACCCGGTAACATGGCTGTATAGACGGAGTCGAGGGCCTCTAGCGGTCCTCGACTCCTCTAATATACGATGACATGGGTGGGGGATCATGGCTCGATCAGAGATAGCGGTTCAGGAAGCTCGAGCGGCGCGTGCCCGCGGCTCGACCAGTACGTTCGTGCGAGTTTTGAAGTTTACGGCAATGCGAGCCGTTGCGCTCATGGCAACGGTCGTGGTCGGCGTATACCTCTCGATTCTCATCGCCAACATGGGCGGTCACGTTGATGAGATCCGGCGCGGAGACATCCGGGAGTTTGTCGCCTTGGCGGTCCAGGCAAATCCGGAGTCGCGCCTGCTCACCTTTGAACAGCGCAATGCGTTGATCGAGGAGCTGGTCGCCGTTGAAGAGCGGCGGCTCGGCCTTGACAAGCCCTTCATAGAGCGCAGCTTTCGAGCGCTCGGCCAGGCGCTCACCCTCGACCTCGGACGCGCTCAGTACATGTCAAGCGACAGCGGTTCAAGACAGGTGCGCTTGATCATCTTGGAACGACTGGGCCCGACGCTCTTGCTCTTTGCCACGGCGGAGCTGTTCTTATTCGTCGGTTCGGTCTTCGTAGCACTGTTCTTATCTCGTCGGTACGGCAGCTTCATCGATCGCCTCACGGTTGCGCTCGCGCCCACTTCAGCTGCGCCTTCGTGGTTTTATGGCGTCTTTCTCATCTTGATTTTCGCCGCCATCCTTCGCTGGCTCCCCTTTGGCGGCATGGTTGCCGCCCCTCCGCCGCAAGATACGATGACCTACGCCTTGAGCGTCCTTAAGCACCTCATACTTCCGGCCAGCGCCATCGTGGTCAGCGCAATCTTTTTCACGATTTACTCGTGGCGCACGTTTTTCCTCATTTACTCGAGCGAGGATTACGTCGACCTCGCCAAGGCCAAAGGGCTCGCGTCTTCGGCGATCGAGCGTCGGTACATTTTAAGGCCGACGTTGCCGACGATCGTGACGAGCTTCGCCTTGACCATCATTTCGCTTTGGACGGGCTCGATCGTCCTCGAGCGCGTCTTCAACTGGCCGGGGCTGGGACAACTCATCTATCGGGCCATCGGTTCTTACGACGCTCCGGTGATCGTGGGATCGGTCGTGGTCTATGCGTATCTCCTTGCGATTACCGTGTTTGTGCTGGACATTGTGTATGCCATTATCGATCCGAGGGTTAAGGTCGGGGCGGAGGGCAACAGGCAATGAGCGCTTTAGCAAAACGGTTTGGAGAAATCCGGCGGTACCCGTCTGCGATCGTGGGCCTTATCCTGATCCTGGCGCTTTTCGTCGTCTCCATTTACACATTGATCGCCATCCCGTACGATCGCGCCATTCATCTTTGGCGAGGCGGCGAGACCGTCTGGGGCGACAATCCGAGAAATGCGGGTCCCGCTTGGTTCAATATTTTCCCAGGGGTCAACTTGCCGACCACGATGGTGCTCGATAGCGGTCAAATGCCTGAAACGAAGTCCTCCGAGGATCTGGATGGCATCAAGGAAGTCCGGATCGAGCTTCCTGTCGAGTTTACGTTCGACGGCTTTCCCAAGGAGCTCAACCTCAACTTCAACGCGACGACTTCGGGCGCGGACGCATTCGTCACGGTCTATTGGTTGACGCCGGACGGGCGCCAAATCCGTCTCGCAGAGCAGAGCGTGAAAAGCAGAGATACGATCCGCATCTCCCAGCTCACGCGCGTACAGCGTCAGCTTGGAAACATGCCGCCCGAAATCGGACTGTTCGCCGAGCCCGGCACCTCCGCTGATCCGCGGCCGCTCAAGGGGACCTATCGACTGGTGGTCGACGCGCTGATGTTTGAGTCGACGGACGACATCGACGCGCGATTTGTGGTGTATGGGCAGCTCCACGGGTGGGCGGGAACCGATCATCGACGTCGCGATATTACCGTAGCGCTCCTTTGGGGAGCGCCGATCGCCCTTGCATTTGGCCTCATGGCCGCAGTCGGTTCGACGGCGAGCACGATGGTGATCGCGGCAATCGGCGTGTGGTGGGGGCGCTGGGTTGACGCTCTGATTCAACGCATCACTGAGGTCAACTTGATCTTGCCGGTCTTGCCCATTCTCATCATGGTGGGCACGATGTACTCGCGCAGCATTTGGGTGATCCTGTCCATCGTCATCCTGCTTGGGATATTCAGTGGAAGCATCAAGACGTACCGAGCGATCTTCCTGCAGGTCAAAGAGTCGTCGTACATCGATGCGGCACGGGCCTACGGGGCGAGCTCATTCAGGATCATCTTCCGCTATATGATCCCACGGATCGCGCCGATTCTCGTGCCTCAGTTCGTCGTGTTGATTCCCTCGTACGTATTTTTGGAGGCGACGCTCTCCGTGCTTGGGCTCGGCGATCCGATCCTGCCGACATGGGGCAAGGTGTTGGACGACGCCTACACCAACGGGGCGCTCTATCGCGGGTATTATTACTGGGTGCTCAGTCCGTCTGTCCTCCTCGTCGCGACAGGGCTTGGATTTTCGATGCTCGGGTTTGCCCTGGACCGTATCTTTAACCCGAGACTGAGGGGGCTCTAGCGACCCGTGAGTGCCAATGACTTTTTCAAAGTCGAAAACCTGCGTCTTTACTTTCGCACGCGCAACGGCTCTGTCCAGGCTGTGGACAACGTCAGTTTCCGGCTCGGGGAAGGTCGGACCATGACCGTGCTTGGGGAATCGGGCTGTGGAAAGAGCTCGCTTGCCAAGGCGATCCTGCGGCTCTTGCCGCGCAACGTCGAGGTGTATCAAGGGCGCATCGTCCTCGGTGAGCTCGATACCATGAGCCTTTCCGACGAGCGCTTTCGCAAGGAAGTGCGTTGGACCAAAATTGCCCTTGTCCCTCAGGCCGCTCAAAATGCGCTCAACCCCGTGCTCAAGGTGGCGGATCAAATTGCAGAACCCCTGTTGGTGCACGAGCGGGGCATTACCAAGGACGCCGCCTTGCAAAAAGCGCGGGAGGCCGCTCGAATCGTTGGCATTCCGCTCGACTTTCTCGAACGTTACCCGTTCGAATTGAGCGGTGGGATGCGCCAGAGAGTGACCATCGCCATGGCGCTGGTCACGGAGCCCGAGCTCGTCGTGCTCGACGAACCGACCTCGGCGCTCGACGTGCTGACGCAAGCCAACGTCATGAACGTGCTCAAGCGAATCAAGCAGGAGTTTGGGACGACCTTCATCCTGATCACCCACGACATCGGAACGGCGAGCGAGCTTTCGGATGAAGTGGCGGTGATGTACGCGGGGCAGATGGTCGAGCAGGCGCCTGCCGAGAAGTTTTACACGACGCCCCGCCACCCTTACTCGCAAAAGTTGATGGCGAGCGTGCCGACGCTGCGCGAGGAGAAGGACTTGGAGTTCATCCCGGGGCAACCGCCCTCCTTGATCAACCCGCCCAAGGGTTGCCGCTTTGCGGAGCGCTGCCCGTCTCGCTTTGACAAATGCAGCGCGGACCCGCCCGTCGTCCAAGTCGAGCCCGACCAGTTCGTTAAGTGCTGGTTGTACGAGGAGGGAGAAGATGGCTGAAGAGACGCTCTTGCAAGTTCGAGATCTGCACACATGGTTTGAGCTCCGCAAGTGGGGATTTGCCCGCGTCGGATATGTGCGGGCCGTGGACGGCGTCACGTTCAACCTCGATCGAGGCGAGACCGTGGCGGTCGTCGGTGAGAGCGGCTGTGGCAAGAGCACTTTGGCCAAGACCATATTGGGCCTCCACAAGCCGACCCGAGGCGAAATATATTTTGACGGCAAACCCCTCCACAAGCTGGATACGGCAGGGATGAAGTGGTATCGCTCGCAGGTTGGGTATGTGCAGCAGGATCCGTATGGCGCCGTGCCGCCCTTTATGAACGTGTATCGGATCCTCGAAGAACCCCTGATCATCAATGGAGTCAAAGATCCAAAGGAGCGGGAGCAGAGGATTCGTCGGGCGCTCGAAGACGTGAAGCTCGCGCCCGTCGAAGATTACCTGCCCAAGTTTCCGCACCAATTGAGCGGCGGTCAGCAGCAGCGTTTGGTGATCGCGAGGGCGATCATCCTCGAGCCCCAGTTGATCGTGGCCGATGAGCCGGTCTCGATGCTCGACGCCTCCGTGCGCGTGGAGATCCTCCAGCTCCTTGGCCGTATTCAGCGTGAATACAATCTCGGGATCATTTACATCACGCACGACCTGGCGACCGTGAGCTACTTCTCGCAGCGGATCTTCGTCATGTACGGAGCGAAGATCGTCGAGCAGGCAGTCACCAAAGATTTGGTGAAAAACCCGAGACATCCGTACACGCGCGCCCTCCTTGCGGCAATCTCAGATCCGGACGCGGCCAATGCCCATACCTTCAAAGAGGTGCCTCCCGGCGAGCCTCCCAGTTTGCTCAAGCCGCCTCCGGGGTGTCGCTTCCACCCTCGTTGTCCGGAGGCGATCGCAGGCGTTTGCAACGTGCAGGAGCCGCCGCAAGTCGTGGTCGACGAGGGACACCAGACTGCGTGCTGGCTCTATGACAAAGACGGCCAGGCGGAGGCGGAAGCCGTATGAGCCCGGCCGCGCTCATCTCGATCGGTTTCGTACTGCTGCTTGTGGGATGGGCGATCCTCTTTTTGACCGTGATCAAGATCTTGGCGCCGAGTTTTGTTCTATCCATGGGCGCCTACGCGCTCTCGTTCGCCGGCATGCTCATTGGCTTCGTCGGGCTCTTTGAACACCGCAAGTACCGATAAGCGCGCCGATTCCCACGTGGCGGCGCGCACGCACCATAACGCTGCGGCGCCTTGCGCGGCATCCGTCCCCGGGGAGAATCTAAGATGGCCAAGTGGCTGGCACTATTCGTTTCGCTAACGCTCGGTTGGACGCTCGCATGCGCCGGTTTGGCGGCAGCGGCGGGCATGGATCAAAGCGCGGGCGAGGGCCATACGATCGGGTCGTATGGGGGAACGTTCAAAGTCGCGGTCTTGGGCGATCCGGGCACGTTCAACCCCTTGGCGGCTGTCGACCCGACATCCGTTGCCGTCTCGAGGATCCTCTTCGATTCATTGACGAAGATCGACGGGGTCTCCCAAGAGGTTGCGCCGGCGCTCGTCGAGCGCTGGGAAGCGAGCGAAGATGGCTTGACGTGGACGCTTCACCTGCGCCGAGGCGTCTATTGGCACGACGGAGAGCCCTTTACCGCCGACGATGTCCTCTTCACCTTCGATCTCATCCTTGACGATTCGGTTCTAAAAAGCGATCTCTTGATTCTCGATGCGAGACCTTTCGAAGTCCGCCAAATTGACGCGCACACGGTGGAACTCAATCTCGCAACGCCCTTCGCGCCGCTCGTTCGGGCGCTCAGCATTCCAGTCCTCCCAAGACACCTGCTCGAGGAGGCTTGGGCGGCCGGAGCGATCAACGAAGCGTGGGGCAGCGGCGCGCCGTTGCAGGGGATCGTTGGCACGGGCGCCTTTCGAATGGCGGCATACGAGCCGCAAGACCGGATCGTGCTCGAGCGAAATCACCACTACTGGAAGTTTGACGCCGCCGACCAGCGACTTCCTTACCTCGATCGCGTCGAGCTCATCGTCGTGTCTGACCGCTCCGAACAGCGCTCGCAGTTTGAGCGCGGCGAGACGGACTTCATGCTCATCGAGCCGTCGGAGCACGCGGCGGCTTTGAATATGGCGATCCAAGGCGACTACGTCTTGTACGAAGGCGGCCCAAAGTTTAGCTCGGAGTTCATCGTCTTCAACCAAAACGTCGCATCGCGTCCGGTGCATGATTGGTTTTCGATTAAGGCGTTTCGCCAGGCGGTGGCCCACGCGCTGGACAAACGAGCGATGATCGATCAGATTTACGACGGCCGAGCAAGCGCGCAGTGGAGCCCGGTAAGTTCAGAAAATAAGGCTTTCTACAATCCGCATGTCCGGCAATACCCCTTTGACCTCACACGCGCTGAGGAACTCCTGGGCGAGGCAGGCTTTTTCCAAGGGGCGGATGGGCGCTTGAGGGACGGGAAAGGCAACATCGTCCGGTTTACGCTGACCACAAACGTTGACAACGCCGAGCGGGTCGCGGCGGCAAGCCTGATCGCGGCGAGCCTCGGACGGCTCGGCATCGAGGCGACGATCGAAACGCTCGAGTTTGAACGCGTGGTAAAGCGACTGCTCTCGGGCGATGGGTGGGATGTCGTCGCCATCGGGCTCGCGGGCGTGCTCGATCCTCACGAGGCGCGCCGCGTCTGGCGCTCATCGGGCGAGCTCCATATATGGCGCCCGAACGACGAACAACCGATAGCGGAGTGGGAAGCGCGCATCGACGAGATCTTTGAGGCGGGCGCGTCGGCCTTGGACCACGATGAGCGGCGCCGGCTCTACGACGAGTGGCAGGCGATTGCTGCCGAAGAGTTGCCCTTTGTATACACGGTGGTTCCCAATATGGCTGCAGCGGTGCGAATAACGGTACAAAATGTGGCGTTCACGGCGTACGGCGGGATGCTGCACAACGTAGAGGAGCTTTGGAAAGCGGAGAATTAGGTGGCGGAAGGGGTGGGATTCGAACCCACGGACGGCGTGAA
Source organism: uncultured Clostridia bacterium (assembly GCA_964424335.1). Lineage (GTDB taxonomy): Bacteria > Bacillota > Limnochordia > DTU080 > RSA5 > CAYRIY01. The sequence goes on along the minus strand of CAYRIY010000045.1, from coordinate 3,733 downwards.
CCGTCGGCGGTTTTCAAGACCGCTGCCTTCAACCGCTCGGCCACCCTTCCGCAACAACTGCATACTATCACGGCGAACGTTTTTTAGTCAATCGATGTACAGGGGCGAAAGGGAGGGTGGCCCCTGTACATCGATTTTTTGCGAGCGGGGCCCGTCACACGGTCACCCATGTGTTTGAAAGGCCGGCCTTGCGGCACGCTTCGACGGTCCGGGCCTGATCGATGAGATCTGAAGCCGGGATCGGCAAGGGCGTACCCTGGACGACGCACTCTTGAAACGTCGTGACTGCGTCCGTGAAGGGGTGCACGCTGGCGTCGACGGGAACTTCTTCGCGCTTGTTTTTGCGCGTGAGGAAAAGCTTGGCGGCGCCCTGCCGCGGGTGGAAAGGCTGCGTCACCTCGAGAATGCCGAGGTCTCCGTAGACCGTCGCCCGCTGGCCGCCAAGCATGCCGAAACTGCTCGAGACGTTGGCCGTGCGGTCCTTGGGGAAGCGCAATGTGGCGACCGTCGTTTTGTCCACGCCTTCGGACTCGTACATGACGGACGTGGCGGCGATCTCGGTCGGCGCCTCGCCCATGGCAAACAGCGCCCAACTGAGCACGTAGCAACCGACGTCCATCAGCGCTCCGCCGCCGACTTCGGGGCGCAGGCGGATGTTGGACTTTGGCCCGCTAAACTTGAACTGAAAGATCGCCTCGGTATGACGGACGTTCCCGATGTCGCCTCGGTCGAGGATTTCCTCGATCGTCTTCGTCTGTCTGTGGTAGCGCCACACAAATGCCTCGGCGAGGAGCACACCATGCTTTTCGCAGGCGGCCACGGCTTGCCTTGCCTCGTCGGCGGTCATCGTGAGCGGCTTTTCGCAAAACACGTGCTTGCCCGCTTCGGCTGCCCGAACGATCCACTCGAGGTGGTAGGTGTTGGGCAAAGGGATGTAAACGGCCTCGACCTCCGGATCGTCGAGGACCTGTTCGTAACTTCCGTACGCCTTCGCAAACCCGTGGGTCTCGGCGAATCCTCGGGCGCGCTCCTCATCGCGGCTTCCCACGGCGACCAACCGGCCGCCTCCGCTCTCCTTGACGGCAGGCACAAACGCGCTCGCCGCGATGTTCGCGGATCCGAGTACGCCCCAACGAACTTGTCGCTCAGCCATTTCTAGAGACATTTCCTTTCTCTTCGAGCACATTCTCGTTTGCTTCGACATTCATTCTCGCCTCGAAAAGCTCCTGCACGGGCTAGGGCAATCATCGCCCGGAGCGTGAGGTCGCCCCCTGAGAATTGCGGGCCCGGTACGGAGGAACCAGCAAGTCTGCGGTGGAAGAGCAGTAGGCGAATGATATCGTGGAAGGCGAGAGATGGCAGTGTTACAAGAGCGTGTTACGGCCTCGGGCGGAATCGACTTGAGGTTGCCTCAAAGGGTGTTGCTGGGCCCAGGCCCCAGCATTGCGGACCCGCGCGTGCTACGGGCCATGTCGGCGCCGCTGGTCGGACACCTAGATCCTGAGTTTCTCCGGTTGATGAACGAAATCATGGCAGGCCTGCGCAGCGTGTTTGAGACGGAGAATCGCCTCACGTTGCCGATGTCAGGCACCGGGAGCGCAGGGATGGAGACCTGCCTTGTCAACCTCCTCGAGCCGGGCGACCGGGCCGCGATTTGCATCAACGGAGTCTTCGGCCTGCGCATGGCCGACATCGCCGAGCGGATCGGCGCCGAAGTGACGCGCATCGAGGCGCCGTGGGGCCAAGCTTTTGATCCGGAGGAGATCAAAAAGCATTTGGCTGAAAAGCAGTTTGACGTCGTCGCGATCGTTCATGCCGAGACGTCCACAGGGGTGCTCCAGCCACTTGAGGAGATCGGCAAGATCGTAAGGGAACACGGCGCTCTCTTCGTCGTCGACGCGGTCACGTCGCTCGCCGGCGTGCGGGTCGGCATCGATCGCAACCTGGTCGACGCGTGCTACAGCGGTACGCAGAAGTGCCTTAGCGCCCCGCCGGGACTGAGCCCCGTCACCTTTGGCCCGAGGGCGCTCGACAAGCTCCAAAGCCGCAAGTCCAAAGTGCTGAGCTGGTACTTGGACCTCACGATGATCTCGCAGTACTGGGGTGAGGAGCGAGTCTATCACCACACCGCGCCGATCAGCATGATGTACGCGCTGGGCGAGGCGCTCAACGTCGTGCTCGAAGAGGGCATGGACGCCCGCGAGGCGCGCCACCGGGAAGTTTCCAATGCCTTTGTCGAGGGCCTTGCTGAGATTGGACTCGAGCCGCTCGTGCCCGAGGAGTATCGCGCCCCGATGCTCGTGACGGTGAAGGTGCCCGATGGCGTCGATGAGGCCAAAGTGCGAAAGTACCTGCTCGATCGAAATAACATCGAGATCGGCGGAGGGCTTGGCGATCTCAAGGGCAAGGTGTGGCGAGTCGGACTCATGGGCTCTTCGTGCACGCACAACAACGTGACGCTGCTCCTTGAGGGCTTGCGCGCAGCGCTCGCTGCCGTCCGGTAGGTCGACCTTCGCCACGCTTCGTTAAGGGCGTGCAAATGGGTGAAAAGTAGAGGGGCGCGCTTTTGCGCCCCTCTTTGACTTGCGCGCTTTTTGAGTTCGCTATGTTACACGTCCTGCTGCGAAGCTCCAAAGCGGGACTGAACCGGGCTGGTGACGTTCCCCAGACCCTGTTGGAAGCCTTGCTGAACGTTGCTCTGCACCTGACCGATCAGGCTCTGCTCGGCTGCCGCAATCATGCGGCGAACCATGTGACCACCAACGGCGCCCCATAGACGAGACGGGATGTCGCCGCCGTACCCGCCGGTTTGACCGCTCAGGTACTGCTGAAGCAGCTGAGCCTGGGGATCGCCGGACGTCTGAGCGACCTCCTGCGCGACCTCGTCACGGAACCGGTCGAGCGCCTGTCCCGCCTGACGAATCAACGGCTCGTTCGTTCGCTGACCTCTAGCCACAATGTTCCCTCCTCTCGTTTCGAACCATAGTCTTTCACCAGTTGAGAGGGTGAAACGGGCCAAATTATGTCAGGTCAGCCTTTCTTTAGTCCAAGGAAGAAGCCAATCGTAAACCCACCTGCGCCGGGAAGGACGGCGGCGAGCGAGTCGACCCAGCCGCGTACCGCAGCGTCGAGCCCTCCGGGCGGATTGATGGACTGGTTGTAGACGGATTCGATCTCTTGCCAGTGGATGGAGACGAATCCGTAATTTTGCAGAGCAACCAAGACCAAGACGAGGATCCCTACGGCAATAAACGCGATCTTGAGCGCTTTTTTGGCTACGTATCCGACCGCAAAGCCAAGCAGAAATCCAAGTCCGACCTGCTTACCAAATAACGGCCAATCGATCGGTCCAGAGTTCAACCGTCGCGGCCTCCCTTCTGCCCCACCACGGAGTTGCATCAAAGCACCTTGGTCCTTTTGACGCGAGTCGAGCGAGTTCCTGGGTGGGGTTATCTTTGACGACAGCATGTTTAGCGGCTTTGGAGCAAGCGTGACGCGGCACAGGCGTAAATCCCAAATAGGCCTTCGTGATACGTTCTCCCTAATATGGTACGAGCATGACGCACGCGCTTGGAAAGGATGAACCTCAAGTGATCCTGCGATTCTTTGTCCTTGTGATCGGGATTTCGGTGGCCGCGACCGCCTTATTATCGCCGCTCGGCCAAGCCCATGGGCCGATTGACGAAGTAGTCGCGGGACCGATGCCTGCCCGAGTCGCCCTTTTCGATGAAGT
>CAYRIY010000044.1:24398-27223 GCA_964424335.1 uncultured Clostridia bacterium | reverse complement strand
GGAGGCGTGGTCCCCACACGCGTGGGGGTGATCCGGAGAGAACGCAAATGGCACAGGATCACGCATCGTGGTCCCCACACGCGTGGGGGTGAACCGCTATTCGGATCAGTGATTCCTGATCGTCATGAGTGGTCCCCACACGCGTGGGGGTGCTATGAGTAAATAGGTTGTGGGGGACGCGCGAGTGATGCTGTCAAGAAAGGGTAGGTAGTCAGAAAGAATTGAGGCCTTGCTCCAAGAAGTGGATGTTTGGCACAAAACCACGGAAGGAGCAAGACCCCAAAGATGAATGCATGGATTATGGAGCAGTTGGAGCAGGGAACGATTGATTTTGCTAAGCTTGAACGCCTGGCGATGAATGGGCTCATGGCGTTATTTCAACAGATCCTTGCCGACCTCCTTGAGGGGATCGACGAGATTTTGGCGGCAACGCGTGACACGAAGCGGTATGTGCTTAAAGAGCGCAAAGTGCGGACACTCCAGACATTGGTGGGAGAAGTGCAGCTTGGCCGTCGGTATTACTGGGATCGAGAGAAACAAGGATGGGTGTACCTTCTCGACGAGCGATTGGGACTTGAGGCGTATGACCAAGTGAGTCCAGGCATGGTGAGTTTGGCCGTGATCTGGGCGACGAAGGGGCCGTCGTATCGCGATGCGCAGGAGCGGCTGAAGGATCTATACGGATCGCAGGTGCTAAGCCATGAAGGGATCCGGCGCATACTTTGTGAGGTAGGCGAGGCGAAGCGTCAAGAGCGCGAGAACGAAGCAACCCGTAGTGATGGGAAACGTCGGGTGAAGGCGTTGTTCATCGAGGTAGACGGTTTTATGCCTATCTGCAGTCGCGCGAAAAAAGCCGGCGGCGGCGCACCCTGCATGAGAACAAGATCGCGGTCGTCCATGAAGGGTGGCAAGCGCGGCAAGGCTCGGGGGCTACAGGGGATTATCGTCTGGTGAACCCGATGTATGTGCCTGTGGGAAGCGATACGGGAAGCTTTTGGGAAACGGTACGCGGTGCGGTTGCTGGGAGGTATGACGGCATCGATGAGATCCCGGTGATCATCAATGGAGACGGGGCGGAATGGATTGCGGCGGGCGCTGAACATTTCCGCTATGGGATCTACCAGTATGACCGATTTCACGTAGTCCAGGAGCTCAAGGACGCGTTACGCACCCATGCTGGGCGGTACAAACAAGCACGGGAGGCTTTGGAGCGAAACGATGCGCAAGGGGTGCTAAACACCCTCACAACCGCGCTTCATGAGGCGAATGATCCCGCAGACTACGAAAAGATCAAGGAGCTGTGCAGGCGGTTTGGCACGAGCCCCGAGGTGCTTCGGGACTATCGAGTGCGCCTGATCGAGATGGGCTTCGACGTCGACCCAGGCTGGCGCGGCATGGGAGCCGCCGAATCGAACGTGGACAAGTTCAAGAACCGGACGGGCAAACACGGTCGGTCCTGGTCGATCAAGGGGATGTCTGCCATGCTTGTGTGCATGGCCGAGCTCTTCGAAGGGACCTTGGCCGAAGAGGTGAGTCGCCGGATGGGTGAGCGAGAGGAATGGATCTTAGACCGCATCCGATCCGGCGCAGGACACATTGCCCGCCAGATCACTAAGGATTCCGGAGGTGTACGTACCGGCGGGTTTCCAGCAACCCAACGAGGCACGGAAGGTTATGCCAAACTCTTCCAGGCACTGATGCAAGTTGACAGAATAGCGTGATCGGCATCCTCTTGGAACTAAGGAAATTACCCGCTACTACTTGACACACTCCGTCATGACACCAGGGTTGACGAGGGCGGTGCAGCGCCCATAATGAGGAGCAAGGGGGGATATCACGTGACACGGAGCCGGTTCGTTGTTCAGAAAACGGTCGGGCGACATCGGCGGCCAAGCAGGGCCGGCTGGTGGGCTGTCACGGCAGTTCTCGGCCTGATGCTCCTCGGTGTCGTGGGCGTATCGGCATACGTAGGGTGGAATTTCTCCCATGCAGAGCGGCGGCCCGTCGATCGCAATCCCGCGGAGCTGGGCTTGGCCTACGAATCAGTGGAATTTGCAAGCAGCGATGGCATTACGCTGCGCGGCTGGTTCTTGCCCGCCGACAATCAGTCTCGCACGATCATCTTTGCGCATGGCTTTCGCAGCAACCGTCTGAATCCCTCCGTGCCCGCGCTCGAAGTGGCGCGCTCACTGGTAATGAACGGCTTTAACGTGCTCATGTTCGATTTGCGCAACTCCGGCGAATCTGGCGGCGATGCGACGACTCTGGGCTACCACGAGGTAAAGGACGTACACGGCGCGGTGCAGTGGTTGAAGCAGGAGCGGCCCGATCGCGCTGAGAGGCTGGGTTTGATTGGTTTTTCGATGGGGGCGGTCACGGCTATCCTGGCCGCCGCGAACGAGCCCGCGATCGAAGCCGTCGTCGCGGATAGCCCGTTTAGCGACTTGCGCTCGTACTTGAAAGTGAACATGCCGTTTTGGACCGGTCTGCCGGACGTGCCGTTTACCTGGACGATCATGACGCTCTTGCCACCGCTCCTCAATCTGGACGTCGATGCGGTGAGCCCGTTGACCGTCTTGCCAGACCTCGAGCAACCGGTATTGATCATTCACGCCGAGGGTGACGAGGCGATACCGGTCAGTGAAAGCGAGATGCTGGCGGCAGCGGGACACACCGAACGCACAGAGCTGTGGGTGGTGCCGGGTACGAGGCACCTTGGGGCGCGACAGGTGGATCCGGACGCTTATGATGCCCGCGTCATTCGGTTTTTTGAAGATGCGCTCTAGGTTGGCCGTTATACCGCAGACCACGACGTTTGACACTTT
>CAYRIY010000044.1:0-24298 GCA_964424335.1 uncultured Clostridia bacterium | reverse complement strand
TGAAGATGCGCTCTAGGTTGGCCGTTATACCGCAGACCACGACGTTTGACACTTTCGGGCGTGACGGTTTCTTTAATGTGGTCCCCACGCACGTGGGGGTGAGGGGAGCGGCGATGAAGCAGCCCCGGCGCCATCAAGCCACGTCGAAACCGCGTGATAGTTGGCGTTTGTCGACCGTTTGGGAGGTGTCACCTGCCGTCACTCCATCAGCTCCTGGGCGAGCTGAATCATCTTGAGCATTTCCTTCCCGGTGTCAAGCGCTCCGATGGAATCGATGTACTCGGCCACGAAGTCGCCGCAGTAACCGTGTGTGCGCAAAGCGGCTAACAAGTCATCGAACGGCAAAATCCCTTCTCCGACCGGCATCTGGATTTCGCTCCACGAGCGGCCCGCGTCCCGGAGGTGCACGTGACGGACGTGCGGCAACACGGCTTCCAGGCCGCGTCCTTGCGCCGGTCCGGCATAGTAGTGCGAAGGATCCAGCGTGAGGCCAACACCGCTTACCTTTTGCGCAATCGTGACCGCCGCCGCAGGGTCTTCGGTCAATTGCCCAACATGAGTTTCCACCGTGAGCTGCACGTCGTATGGGGCCACAGCCTGAAGTAGGCGCTCGAGGCGGCGCGCCTCGTCGTCGATCGGGGTATCAGGCGAGGACGCGGGCAGCGTGATGGTCTGCACGGAAAGGGCTCGAGCGAGCTGAGCGAGCGCGGTTAGTCTGCGGCTTGCTTCGTCGAGATCGCTTGTCCCAAGTCCGACGTTGAATGAAATCGGCACGAGTCCAGTGCGAGCCAAGGCGCTCACGATGCGATCTCGAGCACGCCCGGGTTCATCGGCGACGTAACTCGGGTCGAGGTGGGCCCAGTTCTGATGAAACGCCAAATCGACGTAGGGGATGCCAAGGCGAGCGATTCGCTCCAATGCGGACTCGAGCGGCAGTTTGGAGTATGCGAGCGCGCTCGCAGCGATTCTTGGAAGGGGCACAAAGCGCTTTTCACGCTGCGAGCGCACGACCGCCTCTTCGTATTCCACGGCACGGAGGCCGTCGATTCCCGAAGGGCTCGGCGCCCGGCGTGCGCGCACACGTTCCACAAAAGCGCGTATCGAGCGCTCAAACGCGTATGAGAAACCGATTTCGGGAAACGAGACAACCTTGGGGCCCTTACCTTCCTGTTGATTAAAAATCCGCAACCGGCCGGCGATGTTGTTGATGTTCACATTGTCGATGAGGGCGCGCCCTTTTTCGCCCACACATTCGAGCTGAATCATCGTCTCGTTTAGCTGCATGTGTAGCGATCCCGATAAGGTCGCGGCCGCTCCGCCGGCCAGGCGCACGACGACGCCCTGATTGCGGGTCGGGCAGTAGACCAAGTCGCCGACGGGCAACGCCAGCGGTCCGTGAGGATGGCGCCAACGCGTGTGCATCGAGGCGACCTCGACGATTTCGCCCGCGAGAAAACGAACGAGATCGATCGCGTGATGCATGCAGTAGGAGTGGGCGTAGACGTTGATCAGAGCGATCCTGCCGAGGTCGCCGCGTTCGATCAATTCCTTGAGCTCCCGGAAAACGGGGAAGAAGCGGTAGTTGTAGTCAACGGCAAGGAGCAGATCGCGCTCGAGGGCCGTCTTGACCAGCGTCCGCGCTTTTTCAGCAGACTCCGTCATCACCTTTTCGCAAAGGACGTGAGCGCCCGCTTCCAATGCCGCTAGGGCGGGTTCAAAGTGAAACGCTTCCGGCGTGCACACGTGCACGGTGTCGGGACGGACCTCCGCCAACATTTGGTTGTAGTCGGTATACGCCTTGGCGCCGTACTTCGCCGCCAGCGCATCAGCTTTTTCTCCGTTGATGTCGCATACGGCCGCGATCGTGACACCATCGATCTTCGCGAGCGCGGGCGCGTGCTCCTGAGACGCAACGCCTCCGGCGCCAATCAGTGCGACGCGTATCGGCTGGGAACTGGACATGGTCTTACCGCCTTTCTTCCATAACGGTCGACTTCGCCGAATCACGGCTCAAATCGTCAGGCGCAAAAACTCGGATGGCGGCACCCCGTAGTATCGCTTGAATGCCCGCCGGAGCGCACGGGCGTCGCCGTAACCCACGCTTTTGGCCGCCTGGTCGACCGTGACGCCGCCTGTCAGCATCAACTGAACGGCCTTTGCCGCCCGTACTCGGGCGATAAACCCTTGCGTTGTATCGCCAATGGACTTGCGAAGCAGCCGGTTTAGGTGATCGGGGGTCCAGCCGTGCTCCCGCGCCAGATGTTCTACGGTGAGCGGCCGATGACAGTTTTCCACAATGTAGCGGGTCACGTCGCCCAGCTTGCTCTGGCTGGGCGATCCGTCCAGGGTCGAAACCCCGCTCTCCTCGAGCGCTCGGGTGATCACCCCGGCCAGCGCCATTAGATAACCACTGAGGACGACCTTGTATCCCCGCTTCTTCGCCCGGTATTCCCGATCCATCTCCTTGATGATGTGCTGCACTTGGACATTGGTCTCAGGCGTCAAAGTAACGTGAAGGTAATCGAGGGAGAACCGTTTGTGACCCGTGATCTCGCCGATCAATAACGCAGTGTCGGCCTTGAGTGACAAGATCCCGAGCGCTTGCTCCGTCAAGACGACATTCCAAAGGCGAGTGGTCTCGCCGCCAATGAGATCGTATCCGTGGGGGATGGACGGATTGACGATATATAAGCTTCCGGCGTCGACTCTCCGCCGAGTTGGGCCGTAAAGGTGCATGACGCTTCCGCTTTCGACGTAGACGATCTCGAAAAACTCGTGGATGTGTAGGCCGGTCGAGAGGTCGACCTCGTGGAAGACGATTGCGATGTCTTCACTACCGTCGAATAGCTGGGAGCGAGCAATCATCGGAACATGCGGCGTTGAGGTGGTCATTTGGTCGGCCTCCTCCGCCCATTTTAGAGTAAATGTCGGGCCTCCAACGAGTATTCCTGGGTTTCTAAGCGACAAATAGAGGACCGTATCCGATATTTGGAGCAAATCCTATGTCAACTATCGGATATGGTCCGCTTCGCGCGGAGTTAAGTCCTAGGAATCACATTCGATGGACCGTAGTCTTTGGCATACGGCGAACCGAATGCTCGTCGCAATTCAGATGGACAGGTCGGATGTATCGACGGCTTTGCCGACGGGACGGACTTATCCTTAGCGAAGGAGGAAGTAAGGTTGAAGAGGCGACTTTTATGGGCTCTATGGCTCATTGTTTTCGTGACGGGTTCGGCTTGGGCGCAAACGACGATCACGTGGTCCACGTGGCTCGGTGGGGAGCAGCTCGATGTCATCCAGGCCCGCATTCAGGAGTTTGAGCGGCAAAATCCCGACATTAAAGTTGAAATACTCAGCTTCGCCGGCGAGGATTACAAAGCCAAATTGCTTGCCATGATGGCGACGGGCACTGCGCCCGACGTGGCGCACACGGTGATCTACGACGCTGAATTTTTCATCGAAAACGAGATGCTCTACGACGTGACTCGCTTCGCTCAGTCCATCAATACGAGCGACTACTTCATCTCCGACGTGTACGTCCGGGATGGGCGAGTCTACGGAGGCTATGAGAGCCACGTCCAAGTGTATCCGCTGTACTACGATGTGGACGCTTTCGAACAATCCGGACTCGCCTCACCGAACGTCCTGGCGGCGCAAAACGATTGGACGTGGGACACCTTTTTGCAGTCGATTCGCCGCTTGACCCGCTATGACGCCAGCGGAAACGTCAACCGATTCGGACTCTACCTCCATCAGCTTTGGGAAGTCGGCTGGGGGATTTTCCTTGTCAGCAACGACGCCTCGTTTATCGACGAGGCGGGGACGACGGTCACCATCGACTCGCCTCAGGCCATGGAGGCGCTCGAGTTTGTGCGGGACCTGTACCTGCAACACGACGTGGCGTCGCACCTCATCCGCTTGCCTGTGGGCGACCCGCTCGTCAACGGGAGCGCGGCCATGCAGATCACCGGCTCTTGGAACATGAATCACTATCAACAGTTTGCCGGCGACCTCGTCAACTGGGACATCGCCGTGACGCCTAGGGCGCCGGGGATGGACGCAGGCATCTACTACCGGGCGCCGGGGACCGACGGTGTCGTCTTGGCGGGCACCCAGCATCCCGAAGAAGCGTGGAGGCTCGTCCAGTTTTTCCTCGGTGAGTACGTCCAAATGGACAAGGCGCAAAGCAGGCTCGAAGTGCCGATCCTCAAGGAAGCCATCAACTCCGACGTGTACATGCAAGGCCCGCCGCAGCACATGCGCGTCATCGGCGACCTACTCAACCAGTCGGTGCCGCCGCCCACGACGTGGGGTTCGACCGAGGTGCGGGATGCGATCCAAGAAGCGCTCATGCCCGTGTGGGCGGGCTCGATCTCGCTCGAGGAAGGCGTCCGCCAGGCCAAACACGCCGCCGAGGTCAGGTTGCAGGAGATCTTGTTGCACAGGGGCTTTTAGTGAGGTCCTAGAGGTTGATCTCGACAAATCCATGGGTGGGCAGTCACCCAAATTGTCAAAGGAGGCGATGACGTGGCCATTGGGACGATCTGGCTCGCGCGAGCCCGCCGATTGGGCGTTGTCTTCTGCGTAGCGCTGTTGTTGACGGTTTGCGCGATCACTCAAGGCGGTTTGGCCAAGACCAAAGTGGTCTTTTGGACAAATCATCACATGGAGCACGACCCGAATTTCGAGCGAGTGATTGCCGAGTTTGAAGCGGCCCATCCCGAGATCGAGGTGGAATGGCGCAACGTAGTCGACGGCGGCAGCGTCAACTACTACGACGTCTTGACGGTTGCGTTTCTTGCAGGCAACGCCCCCGACGTATTCTACGTCCGACCCGGTACCGACGTCGACCTGGTCGCAAACAACTGGGTGTACGACATTCATTCACTGGTCGAACGAGACGCCGTCGAGATCGACGTCGGAGACTTCATCCCCGCACAGGTGAGCGAGCTTCAGTACAAAGGCAGATGGTGGGCGCTCCCCTACGACTTCTCCGCGGGAGGGTTGTACTACAACCAAGACTTGTTTGACGGCGCCGGCCTGCCCTACCCGTCGCCAGCGTCAACGTGGGACGACATCGTCGACGCGGCTCAAAAGTTGACGCGGCGTTCCGGCGATCAGGTGACCACCTGGGGGATGAACGGCATCGAATGGCTGTTTAGCCCGTGGTCGGAAGGGCATTTCCTCTCTTTTGGCGGACGCCTCTTCGACGAGACCCTGACGAAATCGATGGCCAACGATCCAAACAACGAGCTCGCGCTGCAACTCCCGGTGACGCTCGTTCACGAACTGGAAGTCGCTGCGCCCTTTACCGTCCCCGGTTACCACAGTCTGTTTTTCGACGGACGGGCCGCCATGACGCTCGACGGTTCGTGGAACACCACGACGCATCGGGCCTACAACCAATTTCGCTTCGATGTGTCGTCGATGCCGTTGGGACCCGCTGGACTCACGGTGAGCGCCACGGGCGGCGCCTGGGCGATCTCGTCCGTGACCGAGGCGCCCGAGGAGGCGTGGGCGTTGCTCAAGGCTCTAGCCGGTGAATCGGCGGTGCGCACCTTGATCGTCGAGCCCGTCCGCAGCCTGCCGCCCCGGGTATCGCTCATGAACGACTGGGCTGACGCCGTCCGGGAAGCCGGGGCGCCGGCGAGCGCGCGCCTCCTCGCCCAGCAGGTGCTTGATCACGGCAAGGCGGTTCCGGTCGTGGGCTTTCCATTTAATCAGGTGTTTTATAGGTATCACGACGACCTGCTCGCTGGTCGGCGCTCGCCCGCCGAGGTGATCGAGCGCATCCATCACGACTTCACCGTCGAATTCAGTCGGCTCCAGTGACACTAACACTTGGCGGAGGCTTGAGAATGCGTGTGTACGGTCCGACGTGTTTGTTGCTCGCCATGCTCGGAGTTTTGGGCTTGATGGGTTCGATAAACCCTGCGAACGCCCAGACGCCGATGGACGATGCGACGACGATTCGCTGGGGGAACGATTTCACGGAAGTGATCGCCAAGAAGGGCGAGGGCCTCGTCGGCGTGATCGACAAAAAGACGGGGCAAAACTTGCTTGGCAGTGGACCATCCCAAATCTATGTCACCCTCGATTCCGGTCGGGAAAGGCAGCGGGTCGACGGTCCCCAAGAATGGGAAATCGAGAATGAAACGCTCACGTTGCGCTCCTTTGTCGGCGATGTCGTCGTCGAAGAGCTCCTTACTCTGCGATCTGACGTCGATCGAGCGTGGGTCGAGCGCCAGGTGGCGCTGTACAGCAATGCTCCCCACGTCGTAAGGGGCGTGTTTTTTGGCGTCAACATCGCTGGACTCGGCCAGCCGCGCTGGCATCACAAGAACATGGTCGTCAACGGTCCCCTCGCAGCGGCGTATTGGGGCGTTGTCGACTACGGGCGGTATCAGCCCGGCGGGGCAAGCCAGTTTTTCCATGAGTCGAGGGTTATCGCCAAGCTGGGGCCTGAGCACGAGCGCGTGATCGTCGGCGCTCAGTACCTCTTCGCCACGGAAGGAAAGGGCCCTGAGGCCATTCACGACTTTTACCGGATCACGCAGTTTGCGCCTCCGTATGATTCACCTGAATGGCTGCGGGGGAGCGTCATGTACAGCGGCCACCCCGGCGGACGGATTGAATCACTCTTTGCGGACGTGGGAGGGTTTGACGCACTGGAGAGGCAACTGCCGTATTTGCGCGATCTTGGCGTCGACATCATCTGGCTGTTGCCGATTTTTCAGTTCAACCAGCCGCCCAATCGCTCGTTTGAGATTCCCTACGGCGTCTACGACTACTTCGAGATCGAAGAGGTCTTGGGAGGCGAGGAGGCCGCACGGGCATATATCGGGAAGGCGCACGAGTTGGGCGTCAAGGTAATCATCGACATGGTGCCCCACGGCGGATTTACGCCGCTCTTCAACGAGCATCCCGAGTGGTTTACCTACGACGAGCAACTCAAACCTCACGCAATCTTTGGATGGGGCGCGGATTACAGTCAGCCCGGCTGGCAGTCGGTTCAGCGCGAAGTGGCCCAAAAGTGGACCGAGCGGTTGGATGTGGACGGGTTCCGCATCGATCTTGGCGCCCCGGACGAGCCGAGCTGGGCTCTGTCGCGGCCGTCTGCCTCGACGCTCGGAGGCGGCATTGGCATGGTCAAAGCGATCCGCGACGGGTTTCGCTCCGTCAAGGACAATCCCTTGATCTACTCGGAGATGCTCTCAGGCGTCGGGACAGGTGAAATCGAACACTCAAGCTACGTCGATGTCAATTACGGGTGGTCGTTTTTCAACCGGATCACGGAGCTCTGGGGCGGAAACGCGCCGATACGAGGGTGGCCAAACGCCCTCAAGCGCCTCCTGCACGACGAGTACCTCGCCTTTGCGCCGGGATACCTCTTCGCCCGGTTCATTACCAATCACGACATGACGCGGGACTACGGTCGCCCCGTCGTGCGGTTTGGTCCGGGGATGGCCAACGCGCTGATGAGCGTCGCCGCGTTTATCGACGGGATTCCCCTGATCTACCAGGGGCAAGAGATCGGTGTGAGCGAAACGCTCAAGGAGATCTTTCACACCCGTAAGTCTGTGCCGCAGCTTGTCCATGGCGTGCCCCTTTATGGCGCGACCAAGGCGAGTCCGGGCGTGTTTAGCTTCGCCAGGCTCTCAGAGGAAGGGTATGCGGTGCCCGTCGTCAACCTTAACGAGTATCCCCTCGAGGCCGAGGTCGACGTCTCCGACCTGCCCTTGCCCGAGGGCGTCTGGGCTCTGGATGTGATGAATGGCGCCCGGTATCCCGTGGTCGACGGACAAGTGCGCATGGCGCTCGAAGCCTTTGGCGCGGGCGTATTGCTCTTTGCCGATGAGGAGGAGGCGAACAAGGTCGCGTCGCCACCGCAGTTCGGCGCCGAGCAGGTCCCTGCGATGCGGCTTGAGCTGAACGGGGACGAGATCATTTCTGAGCGGATGCGCGTAAAGGTGAGTGAATGGGGCTGGCCCGCGCAAGTCACCGTCGGTGATGCGAGTGTGTTTATGGAAACTCCGACCCTGGCAATCGGCGAGCTGCTCTTAGACACCGTCAATGCGCTCCCGTTCTTTCCGCCCATCAACCGGCCCGTCCGGCTCACGTCGCCGGCACAGATCGTTGTGGAATCCGGCGAGTCGGGCCAGGCCGCGAGCGTGCGAGCGGTAAGCCGGGCCGTGTGGAGCGATCGCCGACAGGAAGTGCCGCTCGAGATCGACGTGGTGTATGTCCCGGAAAATGAGGGTCTTAAGGTTGATGTTACCATCACGCTCCAAAAACAGCTCGAGTTGAGAAATGGAATGGTCGAGCTTTACTGGGGAATTCCGGCGACGAAGACCTGGGCGATCAACTCCAAGTACGGGCTGTATCACGACTCGTTTCAGCAGTTGAGCCCGAACTGGCTCGGAAGCCGCGCTTACGGCTGGGAGGTGGACAACGTATGGGGAGGCCGCTATCTGCCTTACCGTCTTTGGTCTTCCCGTGTGCACCCCTTGCATGAGCAGGCTCCCTTTTTGGCTTTCATGACCGAGGAGCGCTCATTGACGATGACCGTGCAAGAGGGCGTCATGGATCTTTATTTGTCGGACGGGACCGACCTGAGGAAGACGCATCCGATCTTGCACTTGACGTGGCTGGATCCGCTGCGGCCAAACGAACTCGGAAGACCCGATTCGGCCGCGCGGCCGGTCATCGAGAGCACGGTATTTCCGGAGGGGCACAAGCTCTCGTTTTCCATGACCCTAACTCCAAGTGAAAGGGGGCTGCAGGAGATCAAGGATTGGGCCGGCGCTCCGTTTACGTATGACCTGCCGGCAATGCGCCGCTGACTTGGCAGGCTGTCATACATGACCCGATGACCTAACGTGCGACGTTGTTTCTACACCATCGAGAGGATGAGGATTTATGCGATTTAAGATTTTGACTGCTACGTTCCTTCTCGTCTTGGCGCTATCGTCCGTCTCATTCGCTAATGCCGTGCTCTTTGAGGATCGTTTCGAAAACCTTGATCCGGAAGTATGGATCTTTGCTGAGCAGTTTTGGACCCTTGAAGACGGCTGGCTGACGCATACGACGACCAGCGAGGAGAACATGGCCTGGGCCGGCGACCGTGACTGGACGGATTACGATCTAACCCTGCGCCTTCGCATGGATGAGTACGGCGTTGAGGGTTGGTCCGGAGCGAGGGTCGTCGTCCGCTTTACGGAGTATGACAACTTCGTGGTCGTGCTTATGGACCGGGAAGGCGGCGTTTCCCTCCATTGGCGCAATCCGCAGACGGGCTGGGACCAAATCGCCGGTGGCGGCTCGTGGCACTTCTTTGAAGGAGAAGAGTACGAGGTGCTGGTCTCCGTCCGAGGCAACGAGTACGAAGTGTACATCAACGACGAGTATGTGATTGGCGCCACAGACACCCAGAATCGTGCGCCCAAGGGCGCCATCGGCATCTACGCTGCCCGCGCAAAGCTCGGCGTGACCGATGTCGTCGTGACCAGCGTCGAGTGAGGCTAAAGACTTTTGGTGCTCATCGAACGGCAAGGACCGCCTCGGACGCGTGTCTAAGTCTTATATGTTGAGTGTGCCTCGCGCCAACTTTGCAGGTGGAGGTTAGCCGACTCGTGGAGAATCCTTCCGGCCGCTCCGGTAGAATTCGTCAAGTTACAAGTATGGATATCGCTCGGGAGGCCGGAGTCTCGCAAGCGACGGTTTCACTCATTCTCAACGAGGTAAAAGGCGTCTCCTTCCATCGCGACACGATCGAACGCGTCCGCAAAGTGGCGGAAGCGCTAAATTATCGGCCCAACATAGCCGCTCGATCGATCAGCACGCGCAGGGCGTATTCGCTCGGTGTGATCTCCCGCTGGGACACCGCTTCGCCGTTCTTTTCCCGTCCGCTCCGAGGAATGTTGGCGGTCACGCACGCGACGGGTTATTCCCTTACGCTCTGCGATGTAGAAGTGGACAGCGCGACACTCGAAACGGCGCTCGACCGAGCCGCAACCTTCTATCGCGAAGGGCGCATCGACGGTGTGATCGCCATTTTGGCGACGATGGAGACCGATGTCCTGTCGGCCTCTTCTCTCAGGAGTTTGAGTGACGCCAACATTCCGTTGGTCCTCGTCAACGCTTGCACGCAAGACTCATTTGCCGATCAGGTCTCGACGGATAACTTTCATGCCGGGCATTTGGGAACGAGTCACTTGATTCGACTCGGACGCAAGAAAATCGCGTTCTTTTTGGAGAGAACGGGGCGTGAGAGGACTTCAAGTGCGGAGACAGAGCGGCTGAAGGGATACATGGAGGCGCTCAAGGAGCATGGCGACGAAGGGTCGGCGTGGGTCATTCGGGCTCCGTACGCGCCGATCAGCTTCGAGACCGGCTATAGGACGTTTCAACGGGTTCTCCGCTCCGGTGTGGAGCCACCGGACGCGCTCTACGCAATCAATGATTTTCTAGCGCTGGGCGCGATGCAGGCTGCTCAGGAGGCGGGCTTGCGGATCCCCGAGGATCTTGCTGTTGTCGGCACGGACGACTATCTAATTAGCAAGGGGATTCGCCCGTCGCTAACGAGCGTGCGGCAGCCGCTAAAGCAGTTGGGTACGAGCGCCGCCCGCCTCCTGCTTGAGCGAATTGACGGGCGTGGACCAGATCATCGGGTCAACTCGCTCATTCCGTGCGAGATTGTGGTTCGCGAGTCTTGCGGCGCCGACAACGGCGCCGCAACACAGTCTAGCTGACGAGCAAGACGTCAGGCCGGGTTCAGGCCGAGCGAGTGAGATCGCTAGCCGATTCGGGCACTGTGAGCCCCGCGCCTACGAGTTTGCTGATGATATCGCCGATTCGCTTCAATACGTCCCCCGTGTCCGAAACGGCGTCATCACCCAATGGTCGGACGTTGTAAAACGCATTCGCTTCGAAGGTGCACGATGCATCGGGCTCGATGCCCCAATCGCCTCCATCGACGAATACAAAGACATTCCTTCGAAAGCACGTCTCGATCGGAGTTCGTTCCCGGTCGTCGCATACGAAGACGCTCGCTTTGTCGCCGGTATCAAAGATGTGCAGGTTGTCGTGCACAAGCACCCCGTGGAGATCGTTTTCCTTGGGAAAGCCGTAGTAGTACGCTCCGAGTCGATCATTCCGGCTGAAGTTGTACCTAATGACTACGTTTTTGTTGTACTTGCGCATGATCCCGCAGAACCAGTGGTTGTCGTGGCTGTAGTTGTATTGAATGACGGTGTCCTCGCACTTGAAGTCTGCGTCAAACCCGCCGCGATCCTGATCTGTGGGCAAACCGGTATTCCCATACGCTTCGTTGTACTGAATGATGGCGCCGCGCGTGTCGAACGTAAAGACGCTGTGACCCACGTCGGCACGACTGTTGTAGGCCAATGTGTTCCTTTCGATGAGAGGTCGCTCGCTGACGCGAACGATGATTCCGTTGCGCCCGGTCCGCTCCACCCGATTGCCTCGGACCACGACTTCTTTCCAGGGCGTCCATTGGTCGCTGTTGATCACTCGCCACGTCGAGGACGTCGATATGCCGACGCCTCCCACGTCGCTCACGGTGTTTCCCTCGATCGTCAGACGCTCGAACCACGTCTTTCGCCGATTTCCAACGACATCGACGTGGATGCCCCCGCGCGGCTTATCGCCGACCATTCCGTTCACATGGTGGACGTAGCAATTGCGAATCCGGATGTGTTGCAACAGTCCCGCATCCTCTCCGACAATGCGTATGCCAAAAAGGTTGCCCTGGTCCCGGTTCGTTCCATCGGTATTGGTCAACTCTAGGTCTTCGATCTCCCAGAAGGAGGGGTTGTACAGCTTGAGTGGGGCGTCGACCTTTCCCAGTCCATGAATCGAGGAGCGCATCGATCCATCGCCTGAGTAGGTCGACACCCGGATCGGGAGCCCTTCCTTGCCGCTTCCAGAGGGAGCGAACTGTCCGTGAAAAGATTCTCCAGCTTTGAATAAGATTTCGTCACCCGCATCAAACGATGCAGACTTGTACCGGTCAAAATCCGACTGTGAAGCGATCAAGTATCTCATGAACTGAAGCAGTCCTTTCGGCCACTATTCATGCTGGGCGCATCTTATTGTTGAGCCTCGGCGATCTGACGCTCCAGGTTTAAGATGATCTCATCAATTACGGCGATGTGCGGTTCGCCGTTGATCACTCGGCGGATTCCTGGTCCAGTCGGCAAGTCGACAATCCCAAACTCCCACCAGTGCTCGTAGTTGCGTGCGACAAGCAAGGTATCGATGAATCCGTGATAGAACGCCGCATCCGGATGGTTTTCCAACCCTGCTGCAACGTCGCCCAGGTGATAGGGTGGATAACCGCGTTGGAGCGAGACATCGCCAAGCGGCGTCATGCCGTTCGGACCGTCCGACGAGAACATCAGCCAGTCGAGCAGCTTCCAAGCCTCGATTTCGTTGGGACCTTTGGCCACGGCATAGGTGTGCCCGTAATGGTTGGCCCGAGAACCGGCGGGCCCTGCCGGAAGCGGAGCAGCCCCGGTCTCTTGAGCATAGAGAGGATTCGCGTCGCGAAGTCCTGACAACTGGCCCGGAATACCTAACATGAAAGCAGCTTCACTGTTGTTGAAGATTCTGCTGTATTGGAGCGATCCGAATGAGTCGGGTCGAAAGGCCTCCTCAAAGAAGCTGAGGACCTGCATGAACGGATCCCCGCCAAGCACGATCCGTCCGGTTTCGTCAACGACTTCGCCGCCGAAGCTCCAGAGCATTGCGGTAGAGAAACGCGTGAGGCTCCATCCATCGGGACTTGTGATAAGACCGAATCGATCGGGCGTCGTCGTCTTCCGGCTCATCTGGGCGAGCTCATCCCACGTACTCGGCGGTTCAGTGCCGAGCCCCGCTTCGCTCATCAGCCGCTTGTTGTAGTACATGGTCGTCACGTTGTTTTGAGACGGCAGACCGATCAGCTTCCCGCGCAGCGTGTTCGCCTCGAGCGTCACTGGGAGCAAGGTGGCATTGGCCTTGGCCAAGATGTCGTGCGGGACATCCGAGATGTAACCTTGCTCGTACAATGCGAAGACGGGATGAGTCGTAAATCCGAAAAGATCCGGGGCGGTGCCCGCAGCCACGAGGGTGTAGAGGGCGTCTGGCGTGCTGATGCGCCCCAGGTCCTCAATCTTAATGCCCGGATTTGCGGCCTCGTACTTTCGGAAGTAGGCCTGCAGTGCGTCAAACTCACCTGTTCCCGGCGGAATATTGCTGTACACGGTCAGCGTCGTCTCGGTTGCAAAAGCGGTCAAACTCAACTGAACGATAAGGACGGTAGCAAGAGTCAAGCGATAGAGCGTTCTCGATAGTGACGCCACACGTTTCGTGATGATGAGATTCGCCTCCCGGTTTATTAATACGCTTTAATAGACTTGATCTGGACATTCTCGTGATACGAGAACACTCCTTCTTATTCAGAATGGAGAAATGGGCAAACGGTTGACGTTTATTGCGCGGTCGATGCGGGTTGCGGCTAGGGGAGAATGTAGGAATTTAGGACGGACGTGCGGCACTAAACCGCAGACATGATGTAACTCGCGCCCATCAAAGCCAGCAGGATCTTGGTCGCTTGTTCGAGCCTCGTCGACGAGGCGACACTGAGCACACGCGTTCCGAGATACGCCCCTCCCATTGCAAATAGGATTCCCAGCGCACTGATCGTGGCGAGCTCCCGAGTAATGAGACCGTAGCTACCTAGGCATACGGCGCGCGTGAGCGTCGACATCCCAAGCACCATTTGCAGCGTTGCCACATACCTCATGCGGTCGAACGCCTGATTCTTGGCGTACAACACCGTCGGAGGCGCTCCGGCTCCGAATGCTCCGTGAAGAAAACCGGACACTAAGCCCGCGGGAATGCTCAGCGCCGGGGACAACTTTCGGAGGCGGGTTCCGAGGGTATGAAATCGCAACGTGCTTAAAATCAAGAGGCATCCCAGCACAAGGAGAACCCACTTCGAATCCACGCGAACGAGAAAGGCGACGCCGACGGGCACGCCCGATACAGCGGCGATAACCAGCCCTTTGATGCCGCGCCAAGTGAAATTCTGCCTCAGGCGAACCAGGATTGTGAGATTTTGCGCCAAGCCCCCCAGGATCATGATCACGGACGCGTCCTTTACGTCGACGAATAATGCGAGCAACGCTGTAGAAACGAGTCCGAAACCAAACCCGACCGAGCCCTGTACCAGGCTCGCAAGCGCGATCGACGCCCAAATCGCAATAAGATCCATATGTTAAGCTCCCTCGCACTGACTGCCTATCATGGTATGAATGGAACGCGTGTCGGGTGCGGATGCGCGAACGCAAATAGCCGCTTCAGATTTCGGGAAAGGACTCGTATTCGAAATGCTCCGGAGGCACATTTGATTCGAATGTACGTACAAAGATTCCGTCCGAGGTCGATCATTCTCCAGCGAGCCTAGATTTCCTTTATAGGCTTTAAATTCGAATAAACGTCGATATTCGATGAAGGAGATCAGTGGAGCGCATTAAATATTATCCGTACAAACGAATATTTGGTCAGATGCATTCGGATTTTCAAAAGGAGGGATGCGGAACACTCAAATTAAGACGCGCGTTGCGCTCTTCTTCACTTCGGAATTGGATCGATTTAGCGCTTTTTCGTCTATAAACCACTTCGGGAGGGAAAACCATGCGATTAAAAACAGCAAGACGACTCCTGTGCGGATTTCTCCTATTGCTTTTTGTCATGCTCTCGGCGCCGCAAGTGAAGGCGGCCGACGTCGTGGAACTTTCGTTTGTTCACGCGTTCAACCACGTCAGCCCGGAAGTGCAACAACAGATCGTCGACGAGTTCAACCGCCTACATCCGAACATCCGTGTCGTGATCGAACCGATTCACTCCACTGCAGCCAGAGAAACCCTCATCACCCGGGCTGCCGGAGGCGTTTCGCCCGATATCATCAGCACAGTTTTACAATAAAGCGATGTTTGCGGAAGCCGGACTGGCCGCGCCTCCCCATGATTGGTACGATTCCTCGTGGAACTGGGACGCTCTAAAGGAAGCGGCGCGCCGCCTTACCCGCGACACGTCCGGTGATGGCGTGATCGACGTCTACGCCTGGACGAACAACTTTCCGACTCGTCTGCCTCCCTTCGTTTTTCAAGCGGGTGGAGATTATATCGACGAGGGATATCAAAACTTCATCCTCGACCAGGAAGAAGGTCTGAACGCCGTTCGGTTCATGACCGAGCTTCATGAGGCCCAGGCACTTGGTGGCAACTTCTTGAATGGAACGGCAGCGATGTGGACTGCCATGCCGACCGAAGCCAAGCTTGCCGAAGAGAACGGTTTGGACTGGGACTTGGCGCCGCTGCCCCAAGGACCTGCGGGCCCTGCCGGCAAGCTGACGATCATCGCCGTGGGCATACCGGTGGGAACCAGTCATCCCGAAGAGGCATGGACGTTTCTCCGCTATTACATGAGCAAGGAAGTCAAGGCGATCGAAAACCAAGGGGGAATCTTCCCGCAACCTAGACTCAGCGTGACATCCGAGTTGGCCAATTTCGCCCCGTACTTCAGGCGGGAACACATCAATGTGTTCTTGCAAGCTTTGGAACTTGGACGCCCCTATCGGACGCTTCACCCGAACGCTCAGGAAATTTGGAACGTCATGAACAACGCAATCAAATCGGCATTCGATCTGAACGTGGCCCCTGAAATCGCGCTTGCTGAGATCAAGCCGACCGTTGAACAGTTGCTCGCGGCGCGCTGAGGGCACGCCGCAGTGAGTGGGCTGTAACGACAATTCAATCGACATGGGATGGGATGGCCAGATGAGTAATCCTAAGACATCGGATCTGATTCAACGAATCGAGGACGTTCACGGGGTTCCATACCACTTTCTTTGGATTGACACGGCATGGGCGGTCATGTTGATCAAACAAAACCTAATCCCCAAAGAACACGTGCCGATTACTGTTGAGTCGATCATCGAGCTTTGGGACGAGCCTGCCAAAATGGGGGCTCTAAGAGAAGGCGTGATTTCGTACGAAGGGTTTGGCGGACTCCAACGGTATGTCATCGAAAAGCACGGCATCGAGTATGCTGGCAATCTCACGCTGGGGCGCACCATTCCACCGCAGTTTCAACAGTTTCCGTTGAGGCGCGACATGCTAAGGACGATGTGCGCCATTTACGACCTGCGGTCGGTGTTGCTCGATCTCGCAAGCAACAACCTCGATACGATCATGCCCGGGTACACCCACATGGCGCATGCCCAGCCCACGACGTTTGGCCACTATCTGTTGTCGATCTACGATCCGATCGAGCGCATATGGCCCCGCTTGGAAATGGGGTACAGTTTGTTAAACCTCAATGAGCTCGGGTGCGGGGCTCTGGCAGGAACGAGCTGGGCGATTGACCGGAACATGGTCAGTGAGTATCTGGGCCTTGAGGGCCTCATTGAAAATAGCAACGACGCTGT
The DNA here is from genome assembly GCA_964424335.1 of uncultured Clostridia bacterium. GTDB lineage: Bacteria > Bacillota > Limnochordia > DTU080 > RSA5 > CAYRIY01. The sequence goes on along the minus strand of CAYRIY010000044.1, from coordinate 7,800 downwards.
TTCCTATACTGATGGATACCTCCATGTCGTCTCGGCATTGACTGCGGTCGCTTCGATCCTCAGTCGCCTCGCCACAGACCTGCGCATGTGGTGCACCAAGGAATACGGCTTTGTGGAATTGCCGCCGAGAGCTCCTGCGGTCCCGCAGGAAAAGGGGGGGAAGGGACGCTCGCGTAGCCATTTCATGCCGCAAAAGACAAGGGGGGCCGACGATCACGAACATGCCAGCGCGGCAGTCGCGGTGTGCATGGGAGCATTGAACCAGGTGGCGACCATGGGTATTCGCATTCCACAACAAGACTGTACTGAAATGACGCGATTGCACGCGGGAACAAGGGATGCGTTTAGAGCGGTTCAAGGAATTGCGAACAACTATGCCAAGGTGCTTCCCACCCTCATTGTGCATCGCGAACGAATGTTGGCCTCCGTTCGTCAGGGGTACTCGGGTTCCACCGAGCTGGCCAATCACCTTGTACGGAAGTTTGGGTTTGACTACCGGACAGCGCATCACATCGTCAATCTCTTTGTAATCGAATCGGAAGACCGCAATTTGCCTGCCGACGATCCCCAAGTCGACATCTTTGAATCCGCCGCTGTTGAAGTGACCGGAAAGAAGCTGGGCATTACGGTCGAGGAGCTGAAAAGAGGGCTTGATCCTACGCACTTTGTCCAAGTGACGAACAGTCAGGGAGGAGTTGCTCCCAGTGAGACGCTGCGGATGGTCCAAGAGCGGCGCTCGAGATTGAATGACGCGTGGGAGGGGATCGTTGCCCGCGTTGAACGGCTAGAAGGCGCAAAGGATCGGCTTTACCGCGACGTACAATCCTTATGAACCGTTTGGTGTGGCCGAAAGGGACCCCCCCTTCCGGCCACAATCACATCTTCAAGGGTTTTCATATGCCCATTTGATTGATTGATACGGGTGTGCAAGATGAGGTGCAATGAAATGCGGCATATATTAAAATGGGTCTAGAAACTTTGTCAATTCATCGTCGAACGGCGCTTTACAGAGGAGCCGAATTCCAAGAGCGAGGGATTGAACGTCGATGGCCCATCGCCCAAGGTCGTGGAATCTGATCGATGAGGATTCACCAATTCCTCTTTATCACCAGTTAGCGGAGTACCTGCGCGACGAGATCGAGCGGGGGGGACTCCGGCCTGGGGACTTCTTTACGACGGAAAAGGATTTGCAAGAGCAATTCAACGTCAGCCGGGCCACCGTCCGCCGCGCAATTGGTGAGTTGATGAGTGAGGGATTGCTCGAACGTGTCACAGGGAAAGGCACGTTCGTTGCTCGGCCCAAGTTGAAGATTTCCCTTCCTCACCTCGTCAGCTTTAGCGAAGAAATCCGTGCAAGCGGGATGCAACCGAGCACTAAGGTGGTCAGCGTAGCTTGGGTCAATCCCAAACCCTCGGTATGCCAAGCGCTTGAAGTGTCCAAAAACACCCCTGTGCTCGAGTTGCGGCGTCTTCGGCTTGCTGACGGGGAGCCTTTGGTTTATATGATCGATTATCTCCACCCGCGTCTGGGCCTCGACGACCGGAACGATTTTACCAACTGCCTCTTTGATATCCTCGAGCACGAGTGCGGAGTTCGACTCGATGAAGCGACCCATACGATCCAAAGCGTTACTACCCCGAATGAGATTGCCGATTTGCTCGAGGTAGATCGGGGATCGCCCGCCTTGCGTTTCATCCGCGTGGTCTACGACGACGAAGGCCGGCCCGTTACGTACGAGGACGCTATCTGCCGCGGGGATCGCTACCGATATTCGGTGCAGCTCAAGCGACAAGGCAGAGTGAAATCTTCGCCCGCCGAGCGCAGGGCAAAACCTCGTTAATTGGCATAGAAATCTAAGTATCGGCGGACCCGTTGACCACGGGATATCTCTTCCATGAGAACTTGGACGATCTTGCCCGGGTTCTCGTATCCGGGTTGATGGCGCTCATGAGCGGCCAACACGTGGAGCTCCCGCCCGTTCCGATCGAGGTGGTTGAGCGGGGAAGTACGGGAAGGGCCGCTCGCGAAGGGATGCATCGACAATCAAAGAATACACAAAAGCAACCTTGATTTCTCTTGTGTTGGATTCCAACCTGTACGACAGCCGACACGGCGACTGGATGTGAACTGCTCTGAGACGAGTGAAAGACGAGCCGGATACCCTTCACGAGCGCGTGGTAGGCGCCATCAAAGATTACATCATGGAGCACAAGCTGCGCGAGGGGGATCGCCTCCCCGGCGAACACCGCATGGCCGAACTCCTCGGCGTCAGCCGCACGTCGGTACGGGAAGCCATGGCGACCCTCGTAGCATTGGGCATTGTGGAGGTCCAGTCGGGCCGGGGCGCGTTTGTGCGCGACTTTAGCCTCAAGACGTTTGTCGACCAGATCTCCTTTCGCATCGAGCTTTTCCGTGACGACTTGCGCGAGTTGATCGAGATCAGACGACTCCTAGAGGTATACTCGCTTGGCCGCATCGGGGCCGACTTGTCCGAGCGCGATCTTGCCGCCCTGCGGGACGTGGTGGAGAAGATGCGGGTCAAGGCCGCCGCGGGCCAGGACTTCATCGATGAGGACATCCAGTTTCACTCGATCCTCGCGGAGGCAGGGGGCAGCCGCATCTTAAAGTTTATCCTCGAGGGCTTTTGGGAGCTGCAGCGAAAGGTCCGGCGTGTGACCGAGGATCTGGAGATGTTGTCACAGCGGCAAAAGGAGCATGAGGATATCCTAAAGGCCCTTGAAGCAAGAGACGCTCGGGGGGCGGAGTACTTCATGCACAAGCACTTCGACGCTATGTCGGCAAAAATCTCGTCTGTTGCGGATCAACAAAATAATCGGATTTGAGAAGGAAGTGGAACGACGGCTCGGAATACCTTAACCTGTCGGACAGCCTACATGAGAATTTGCAGGCGAATAGGTAGGGGCCCGTAGGTGGGGCTTATAGGTGGGCTTGTAGGTGGGCTTGCAGGTGGGCTCAGACCAATAGGACAGTACTGGCTGTACCGATGGGGAGGCGGGGGCGACGTGATCACGATTCCGACGTACGACCTTTCACAAAGCACCGACCGCCACGTGGTCATTGCGGCGGGCGATGAGGAGACGTACCAAGGCCATCCGACCACCGTGTTGCTCGCCGACGGGCGCACGATGATCGCCGTTTGGTCGTACGGGCACGGCGGGACATGCGGTCCGATGAAGCGCAGCGAGGATCAGGGCCTTTCGTGGGGCGACTTGTGCCCGGTGCCCGAGAGCTGGTCAAAGGTGCGCAACTGCCCTTCCATCTACCGGCTCCGGGATGCAAACGGCCGAGAGCGGCTCTTTGTTTTCGCGGGCAACGGCGCGATGCACCAGTCTGTTTCGGAAGACGACGGGCGCACGTGGTCTGATATGGCGCCAAACGGCATCACGAGCGTGATGCCGTGGTGTTCGATCATTCCGGTTGACGGCGGTCAGCGTCTGCTCGCACAAACCAATGCCAGGCGGTCCGGGGATCCCGATCGGTGGTCCAATGTGATCATCCAAAGTTACTCGAGCGACGGCGGGTTTACGTGGACCGAGGCCGAGGTCGTCTTGGACAGACCGGGCTACAAGCCCTGTGAGCCGGCCTTGATCCGGTCGCCTGAGGGCGGTCAAATCGCAAGTGTGCTGCGGGAGAACTCCCGGCGGGGAAACTCGTGGGCAATGATCTCTGACGACGAGGGAAGATCTTGGTCCGACCCTTTCGAATTGCCGCACAGCCTGACCGGCGACCGCCACGTGGCCCGGTACGCGCCTGACGGGCGACTCGTGATTGCATTCAGAGACCAAGCGGAGGGGAGCCCCACGTACAACCACTTCGTGGCTTGGGTGGGGACGTACGACGACATCGTGGCAAGGCGCGAGGGATTGTACCGCATCAAGCTCCTCCACAGCTACGCCGGCGGAGATTGCGGTTACCCTGGACTCGAACTGCTCTCCGACGGCACATTCGTCGCGACGACGTACATCAAGTATGCGCCTGGTCCCCAAAAGCACTCGGTCGTTTCGACACGGTTTCGGCTGGGCGAACTGGACGCGGGCTCGGTCGAGCAAGTCGGCGGTTGACGCTGTCGCGTCACGTTCACGTGGAGGAGGTGATGCTCGGGGGTAGGACGAGGAATCGGTGAAAGGCGTCAGTGTGCCTCGTTTTGACAGAAACAAGCCACAAATCAATACAAAGGAGTGGATCGGAATATGAAACCTGTCGCACAGGGGCGGGCCGCTCGATTCGCAGTCGCGTGGGTAGCGCTGGCGTTGCTTTTCGCGGCCTTGCCGGCTCAAGGGGCCGAGTTGGTCATCCTCGACACGGGTGGGGGCACTCGCCCGGATTTGATCGAGGATCTGGTCCAAATGTTCCAAAGCCAACACCCCGGCGTCGAGGTCCTCGTCGAGCGGCGGGGGGTGTGGGAGACACTTGAGCAGGCCGTGATACGCATTGCGGCCGGCAATCCGCCCGACCTTGTTTGGGCCAGCGTCTCCGCGATCGAAGGCTATGCCGCTCAAGGCGTCGCGCAAGACTTGACGCCGTGGATCGAGCGTGACGCTTGGGACGTACACGGGCTCCATCCCGAGTTGGTGCAAGGCTATCAAAGCTACTTCCCAGGTGAGCAGATTGCTTTGCCCTTTACGTTTCAGCATCATACGCTCTACTACAACGGATCGTTGTTTGACGCATCGGGACTGGCTCGCCCTGCGCGAGACTGGCACTGGGACGAATTCGTCAACATAGCCTCCACCCTCACGCAAGACCGGTCGGGTGACGGCGTGCCTGATCAGTACGGTGTAGACTCCGGTTGGTGGAACCCCACGTTTTACGTGCCTCTGCTCGAGTCTTTCGGAGGACGCGTGTACAACGAAGACCGGTCAAAGTCCGCTTTGCTTCATCCTGACACGGTCCGCGCCTTTGAGGCCTTGGACGACCTCATTAATCTCGGCTATGCGGCCGTGAGCAATGTAGGCGGTCTGCGCAGCTCGGGCGCCCTTGGCATGTGGTATGGAATCTCGTACGGAATCACCGATTACATCGAGCAGCTCGACTACGATTGGGGAATCACTCCGCTTCCGCGTGAAAAGGGTGGACAGGGCATCGGGATCGGCGACAACGGCTTTTGGATTCCCAAGGCGAGCAACAACAAAGACCTGGCCTGGGAGTTTCTAAAATTGGCGCTCGGCACTGAGGGCCAGGCCCTTCAGGTGAAACACAACCTGATCCCCGTTCGCCTCGAGGCTTTGCAGGGCCTCGAGTTGGTGCCCGGCGCATCGGCGCACGTGCGCGAGGCCTTGCTGCAAAACTTGTTCGCCGGGAACGTCAACTCCCTGGGTCGGATGGCGGGTCCCCACTACACCCGGATCATCCAGATCCTAAACGAGCATCTGCCCAAGATTCAAGGCGACGAGGAGTCGGTGACCAACATCTTGTCGCAGGCAGCCGACCTCATCGATGTCGAACTTGCCAAACCGTGGCCTGAAATCTAGCAAAGCCAATCTCCATTGCTCGCCCCGCGCGCGTCTCGTGCGTGCGCGGGGCTACAATCGATCACACAGCCGACAGGATGATTCAGCGTGGTCAAAGCACACATCGATCAAACCAACCATCCGCTCACCGGCGTCACGGTTCCCCTCGTCACCCCGCTAAAGGAGGATGGAAGCCCGGACCTCGACGCGCTCCCCAGGCTCATAAACCACGTGTTGCGCGGCGGGGTCGATGCGCTCTTCCTCCTGGGCAGCAACGGTGAAAACACGAACGTCCACGCGGAGGAGATCGGTCCCCTCGTGCGTGCGGCTGCCGATTGCTTGAGGTCGCTTGGAAAGCGGGAGGCGGTTCCCCTTTTGTGCGGAACCGGCGGTGTGAGCACGCGTGAAGCCGTAAAGCGCGGCGAAGCGGCGCTCGCGGCCGGCGCCGATGCATTGGTCTCTCTAGCTCCGTTCTACTTCATCCACTCAGACGATGAACTGGTCGCGCACTTCCAAGCAGTTGCCAAACTCGGGGCGCCCCTTATCGTGTACAACATTCCAAGGTACACGCAAAACCCGCTCACGGTCGACGTCTTCCAAGCGCTTTTTGAAATGCCGAACGTCATCGGCGTCAAGGACAGCTCAGGCGACGATGCGCTCTTTTCCCAGATCGTACGTCTCGCAAAGGAGCGGGAAGGCGTGGCGGTAAGTCAGGGAGCCGAGCGCCGACTTGCATGGGCATTGGCTCACGGCGCCTCAGGGATCACGCCCGGGCTCGCCAACGTGGCGCCTCGGCTTTGCGCGGAGCTGTTCAAAGCAGCGGCGAGTGGGCGCAGCGACGACGCAGCGCGCCTGCAGGAGCGGCTGGATCAGTTGGGAGCCATTCATCGGCTGCGTTCAGGGATTGCGGGAACCAAAGGCGCTTTGAGCGTGCTCGGCGTGTGTCCTTCCCACGTATCACCGCCCTTTCTTCCCCTGTCCGACGACGAACTCGCCGTCGTAGAGCAAATCCTGATGACATGCGGTCTCATCGATGAAAAAAAGGCCTCCGGCGCCTAAGTGTCGGATTTGCTTTGAAGCGAGCGGCGACATTGGCGATGGAGGATGAAGCATTTGGCGATGGTGGAGACAAATCCGGACCTTGACCGATTTGATCCTTTGGAGCGCATTCTGTACTACGACGATTTTGACCGAGGCCTTCAAGGCTGGACGGCGTTGATCGGCAACTACGAGCACACGCTCGATTCGATCTTGCCGGGGTTTCGCGACTTAAGGCCGCCGATGCTCAGCAACTTGTCGATGTGGGACACGGGATCGGCCGGCTCGCTGAGTGGAACGTACGCCCTGAAGCTTGCGACGAGGCCCCGGAGGGGATCGATGGGTGTGGCGATCAAGCGAGCGACGTTTCGCAAAGCCGCGCCCATCCGGCTCGAGACGTACTTCGCATTTAAACCGGAGGCGTCGGAGCTCTTGCTCTCCGAGACGGATGTCCAGGCCGTGGGGGTCGCTTTTGACCTGCAAGTCGGCGATCGCACGGGCCAAGGCGCCGAGCGAGTCATGCCGCACCTTCGCTACTTAAACGCCGACGCCGGAAGACCTGAAGGCCGCTGGCAGTTTAAGCGTCGGCGCGAGCCCCTGCACGAGATCGGCGATTCCACCAAGACCCGCTCCCACTTTCACTTGGATTCGAGTGGATGGGAAGACATACCCGGCGCGGCGCAGCTCCTTTGTTACAACGAGATCGCCACAAAGCAAAACTGGCATTACCTCAGGGTTGATTTTGACCTTGGTTCCATGCGGTTTATAGCGATGCAGTGCAACGATCGGATCTACAATCTCGCGGGCGTTGAGCCCATGCGCATGCCGGCCATGGCGAATCTTTGGTGCATGTTGAACGTGCTCTTCTGGGTTGAGGCCGGCACTGAGAAGCGGTCGTTCCTCTACCTGGACTCGGTGCTGCTCTCGCAAAGCGCGTAGGGGAGTGAGAAATCGGATGCGAGAAAGTCACACAGCCGTGTTGGAGCGCAACGTCGAGTGGAGCGGCGCATTTGCGGTCGAGCCCTACGAGGCGGGATGGGCGAGTGAGGCAATCTACTTCATCCGGGCGCTCGCGATCACATGTGAGAGGCAAGGAAAGGCTTCGGAGGACGAGCTCAAAGGCGCTTGTGGCCGCGTGCAGATTTCGCCCGATGGCATGCACTGGTGCGATGAAGGCACGGCGGTTCCCCTCCCCAAAAGCGTGGGTGAAGTCACGTTCGCCAGGGTCGCACACTTTGGAAATTGGCTGCGTGTCGTGGGCGAGTTGCCTGACGGCGTCCGCCTCAAGGT
>CAYRIY010000043.1:19982-27320 GCA_964424335.1 uncultured Clostridia bacterium | reverse complement strand
CGACTGGCTCATGTGGATCCTGGGCGACGTGTTTGTTGAGATAGCCGGTTGGGAATCGACCGCGCCGCACCCCGATTACCCTGGCTGTGCCAGCCAAGCAGGACTCTTGCTCCGCCAGGCCAACGGCGGCGCCATCAACGTCACTTTGGACTTTTTGAGGCCGATGGCTGCGCCAACCCATGGCGATGAGCGTGTTCGCATCACCGGAACGAAGGGCGTCGTGGAGTCGTTGGCGCTCGATGACCGCGCCACGCTCATTACCGAAGCCAAAGGCGTCCAGACACTCCCCAATCCCGCTACAGAGCACTGGTATACGGCGTTCTTGAGGTCCGTCCAAGGCGAGGGCGACTCGTTCATCTCACTGCGCGACGCGTTCAGGGTGACCGAGATCGCGTTGCAAGCCCAGCTAGCGATCGACTCGAATCGAGCGGTCCCATTGACCGAATCGGAGATTTCCGGAGACTAGACGTGCAGCACACACGACGCAAGGCGCCCCTCAGGGGGCGCCCACGCTTCGATCGATCAGCCAGGTCTAAGTTAAAACGCCCCTACTCGCGGTTTGTCCTTTGATCTTCCCGGAAACGAAACGGGGCTCCACCGATAAACTCGTCGCTCGTCGTCGTTGGACAGATGTGCTTCTCGATGTGGGCGATGAGGAGGTCGTTGCCGGTAAAGTGGTCGACGTACGGCGGAAGGGCCGGATTGTACATGGCATCCGTTAGATCGCGCACGAGCACGACATTGAACCCGCGCCTTAAGAGCGCCCGTATGGCGAATGGGCGATTTAGCACGCACATGTTCAAATGAACGCCAAAAAAGAGCACATTCTTGATTCCCCGCGCCTTATAAAGCGAGAAGATGTCTTCACTGTCCGTGATTGCATCTCGCTCGTCGATGGGGATCAGGTCGGTCTGGCCGCTCCAGGCTCTCCTCACCTCACACTTTGGTTCGCACCAACACCCCTCATCGGACGCGTCGAGCGGAAGTGGCAGCGTGTTTACCTCATGGTCGGGGTAATCGGGCCGGGGGCACGCCCTGGCCGCCTCCAACACTCGGCGCCTTGCGGGGTGCTCCCGGTAACGGTCAAGCGTATCGCTCGGCCCGTGTACGATGAGCACGCCCATCTCACGAAGTTTGAAAAAGACTTCGTTCATGCGCGGGGCCATCTCCCGAACTCTTGCGGTTGCCCCCTTGCACCAGTGCTGGTCCCACATATCACTTTGGGCCGCTGCGGTTTCCTCAGGATTCCAATTCAACACCTCGTGCACACGGTCGAACGTTTCGGAATGCGGATCCGGTGCTTTAAAGCGACGAATTCCAAACGTCAACTGCTCCATGTGGGAGTCCCACCCTTCTCCTGCTTCGATGGCGATTCGGTCTAATATGACGACAATCTTCCTACTATGAACGATAAGCCGTGCGCATCACGTCATGTTGACCTTGTTTCACATCCTGCGCGCGTTTCTTTCGAACCCGACGTGCCCCGACGCGCAAATATCCGAAAAAGACGCGCGAAAGAGTTAAATACGTGACCACTTTTCCTGCGTGCCTCTTGTTACGATGTATGGGTAAAATCACTGCCGCCCGGGGACGCATGCTGGACGTAGTTTAGGAGCGGCCTGTTGCAAAACACCAAAAGGGGCGTCTGGAAATGAAAGAGCATGTGCGCGTCGCAATGATCGGAGCAGGGGGCATGGCAAACAGTGTCCACTACCCATCGCTCCACTCGTTCTCCGATGTGACGATGGCGGCCGCCTGCGACCTAAACACGGAGCGACTCCACGCGACCGCCGACAAATACGGAATTGAACGGCGATACACCGACTATAAAAAGATGATCGAGGAGACGGCGCCCGACGCCGTGTACGCGATTGGTCCTCCCCATATCATGTATGACGTGTGGACCTGGTGCTTGAGAAATGGGCTCAACCTCTACATCGAAAAGCCCATGGGCATCACGATGCACCAGGCAAGAGCCCTCGCCTACCTAGCGGAGAAGCACGGCTGCATCACGCAGGTGAGCTTTCAACGGCGCATTACTCCGATGATCGTAAAGCTCAGACAGGCGTGTCTTGAGCGCGGGCCGATCGTCCACGCCGTCTGCCGATTTTACAAAAACAGCGTCCAGCCGTTTCTCGGCGCCGTCGACCACATGATGGACGACACCGTGCATTCGATCGACACCTTGCGTTGGATGTGCGGCGGCGAAGTGACAGCGATCCACTCACGCACGAATCGAGTCGGCGTGCCGGACATCAACTTTATCTCGGCCACGATCGAGTTTGACTCGGGCGCGACGGGCATCTTGATCAACAGTTGGTCGAGCGGTCGGCGGATCTTTTCCGTCGAGATGCACGCTCCCGGCATCTGCGCAGAGGCGGAACACGAGGGGAAAGGGTATCTCTACGCCGACGGCGACACGAAAGGCGTGGAGTTTGACACAAAGGAAGTGGCAGGCAGCGATCAGTTGTACGTCTTCGGCGGATTTCAGGCCAAAAACCGGGAGTTTATCGACGCCGTCAAGGCGGGAACGCTTCCCTCCTCTCACTTTGGCGACGCACTGAAAACCATGGAGATAGCCGAAAAGATTCTCGCTCAGGAGATCCTGTCAGATCGCTCCTGAGCGTTAAGGGCGGGGCGCTGATCCGCAAAGCCCCGCCCTTAGCGCCCGATGCCTTTAAAGCATGTCGTCCAAGGACCAGTGGTTGGCCCAGCGGATGTCGATCTCTTCACGCACCGATTGATACCGAATGTCGGTCGAGAGGCGAAATCGCCCTTGCTCGTCGGTGTTTTGGGTCGCTGCGTGGACCATGTAGGGGCTGTGAACGACCATGTCGCCTGCTTCATAGTCGGCCATCAGCCACCGTCGATCGTACTTTTCGGCCAAAGCCGGCAGATCTTTGGAGAGCCACCCTTTCAACATGCTGTCGTGATGAGCCTTCACCTTCTCCTCGTGCGTCAGGCTCTCTAAGTTTTTGACGCCTAACTCCTCTTCGATCCTGCGACCGTCGGCGTCAGAGCCTTCCAGATAGACCAAACCGCCCATCTCGACCGAGACGTCGCCGATCGGAATCCAGCTTGTAAAGAGTTTGTCGGTGCCGCCCCGCAAGTAGACGAGGTCGTAGTGAGCTCCGGTGCACGAGGATTCACCGGGAAAGTTGTGACGAATGATCTTGCGCTTGTGGAGGTACACGGGAGCTTCGATAAACGTTTCGTAAAACGAAAGGATGGGCTCCATCATGCAAAAGGCCTCGTACCGTGCCCAGCGCACCACTTCCATCAGGCCTTTGCGGACAGCTTCCCGATCCCAAGATTCGCCCGAAAAGATGCCGTCGACGGGATCGGACCCGGCTTTGAGCATTCCGGTTTCCTGCATGCGTTCAAAGTAACGACGCCGGAAATCGAGCACCGCATCGCGGTCTAGGATGCCTTTTAGCCAGAGGTACCCGTCTTGCCGATACTGGTCGCGAAGCTCCTTAATGGGACGGGACGGATCGGTCGGCTTGAGCCATCCTAGCCGCTTGGAATCCGTGCTCAACTCAAAACCATTGGAGATCAATGGCCCTTTTACTGCTCGGCCTTCACCCACGTCGATCGTGACCATGCCCGCTTTGGCCCTCCTTACGCCTTTGTTTCCTAAAGCTTCTGCGTTCTCGCTTCCACTTTAGTTCCCCTTCACTTCAGATTACTCCCGGCCTCTCCTTTTGCTGTTCAATGGAACGTCTCTTTACGTGATCGCTCTCTCAAAATTGAGTGAAAACGGCACGAAAATCGCAATACGACGGCGCGGGCAATCTTCCTGTGGCGCTGCCAACCTGGGCAAAAATTAAAAGAAGACGGCGCAGTCGTCCGCTCAAAATGTGCGAACACGCGCCGTCTTCTTTTGCGGGGCGACGTGCTGAGCCCCCCACCCGACCCTAGCTTAGGCCGTCGCGTCCTCATCGGTGTCGTCGCTTGACCGATCGCGCGACTGGATCGGCAAGTTCTTCTCCAACCAGCGCTGGGCGGGCTCTTTGCCGCCGAGCCCAAGGGCGATCGCCGCCGCAAGCGCGAGCGAACCGAGCAGGATCGAGAATGCATTCACCACGATGGCCGGCGCAACGCCGAGCTGCTCTAACGCCATCATCACCGTCAACACGGCAATGGCGTACCTGGCGACGGAGGCGAGCCAAACCGGATACGACGTGTGCTCGAGCACCGACCGCAGACTCCGATGCGCGAACTGGCTCACGGCGTAGCCGACGGCCAAAATGGCCACGGCGATGACCACGTGAGGCAAGTACGCCAGGATGCCGCCAAGGATGCTGCTGAGCTCCGTCATGTGCAAAACGTCGAAGACTTCGATCAAGACCAACAGCACGGCGATGCCGGTCACGACTTTGCCAAGCACCGAGTGCACGACGGAGGCCGTGTTGTCACTGCGAAGCAGGCCCCAGCGAACCAAAAAGCCCGCCAAGTTGATGCTCTCCAAGATCGTCGTCGTGAGGTTTCCGACCCAACGGGCCAGCACGACGCCTGCTGCGAAAATGACCAGTGCGATCGCTACGCTGGGCACCATGTTCAAAACAATGGTAAGCATGCTGATCGCCGGTCCGGAGATCGCCTCGACGCCGAGGGACTCGAGCGCCGAAATCGTGATCGGCAGCAAGACCAGGATAAACGCAATCGTACCCAGGGACCGGGAGAGCGGGACGGACTCAAAGACCTGGCCCATGCCGACCCTCTCCGGAAGCCGGTCCACACCCACGTTGGCGAGGAACTGGGTAAATAGCCCCCGCACGATACGAGCCGCGAAGTAGCCGAGCAGCACGGTGATCGAAGCCGCCACAAGCTTTGGCAAAAATCCGAGCGCCTGGGCGATGACTTGCTCAAAAGGACCCTGTAGCCCTTCGAGGCGGAGCGCCCCAAACACCGCCGGCAAGAACATGATCAACACGAGGTAGTACACGACGTTCCCCGCGGTCTTGATCAATGCGGAGCGGCCCGAATCGTCTTCGACGACCTCCATGCGCTCCAGCGTCCGGCTGACGGCCTTGGCGGCGAGCGCCCTGACGGCGAGCCCGCGCAGCAGCGTTGCGAGCACCCAAGCGGACAAGAGGATGAGCACGGCCTTGATGAGATTGGGAACCGCTAGGGCAAACTCGTTGGCGACCGAGACCAGCGGTCCCCTGACGACCGATACCCCGAGGATGTCAAAAAACTGCCCAAGGACAAAGACCATCAAGACGTAGAACGAGACCCTGGCGACTACTTTGTCCACCCTGTACCGTTCTTGTTCTTCGACGAGCTCCTGGACCTGAGAATGGTCTGTGAGCGCATACACCAAGCGCCCCAGCACCTTGGATACGTACCGGGCGATGACCCATCCTACGAAAAGCACGACCAGGGCCAGGAGAATCGTTGGGAGCTGCGATAAGACGCTGTTCCATAACGATTCCACGATTTCGATGAAGGTCAGCATGGAAAACCCTCCTGCTATTTATTTTTGGGCGGCCGCTTGAACGAGTATTGATCATTCATCGGCTCACTTCGAATAATTTAGATATCGCTTTGCGCCTTCCTGGGCCGCTTGGTGCGCTTTTGCAATTATCGTTGATCTTGCGCCACTTGCGCCTCATGCGCGGGCCTTTGGCATTCGAAGTGACGGAAGTGACTGTTCAATAATATGCCGAGACGGTTCCAAGCGCTTTGGAAGGCGCAAGGTCTCGCCCAATGCATCCACGGGCTCGTCCACGGCAAAACCGGGAACGTCGGTCGCGATCTCAAACAGCACGCCGCCCGGTTCCCGAAAGTAGATCGAGCGAAAGTAGGAGCGGTCCATCACCATCGAGACATTAAATCCGTGTGCCACAAGCTCTTTTCGGACCGCAAGCTGCGTCTCTTCGTCCGCAACGCGAAACGCCACGTGGTGCACGGAGCCCGCCAAGATCCGGCCAGGCAAGCTGTCTTTGCGCTCGATGAGATCGACGACCCTGCCCTCTCCGTTCCCGCCCTCACCCGGCGCCCGAAAGCGCCAACGCGCTCCTTCCTCGCCGTCGCGGCGGTACCCAAGCAGTTCCAGGACGGCCGCCGTAGCCGAGCGGTCGTGCACGCACAAGGTCACGCTGTGGAAAAAGCCCATCTGGTGGTCGGCGGGGACCGGTGAGCCGTTCCACACGTGCTCCGTGCGATGCCCCTCGACAGTCACCAACTCCAACTTGAGCCCGTGCGGGTCCGCAAAGTCGATCACTTGCTCGCCAAAGCGCTCCTGTGGTCCGTACGACGGGACGCCGGCGACGCCTAGGCGCTCTAGCCAATATTCGACCGAGTCCGGGTTAATCGCGTAGGAAGTGGCGATCGCTTGACCAGGCCCCGGACGACCGGGCGACGCGCTCGGCCATGGAAAAAAGGTCAAAATGGTTCCAGGGCTCCCCAAGGCGTCACCGAAGTAGAAGTGGTATGTGCCAGGGTCATCGTAGTTGACGGTGAGCTTGACGAGGCGCAAGCCGAGCACGTCGGTGTAAAAGTCCAGATTTTCCTGGGGCGCGCCTGCAATGGCTGTTACGTGGTGGATTCCAGAGGTTTGAAGCATTTGTGATCGCCTCCCGGACCATTCGGGGAATGTGCGCCGCAATTAGCAACCCGGCGCTATGTGATGCGTTTCGACGTTGCCTGCTCGATCCTTTTAATCAGTCAAGGAGGATGATGCCGATGCCACACCCGCCGGAAATTCACCAAGGACAACAGGCGCTCGAGGTGGGGCGCTCGCTCGATGCCGCGGACCGGGCCGTGGTCCTCATGCACGGACGGGGAGGGTCCGCGGCCGGCATACTCGCGCTCGCCGAGGCGTTTCAGCGCCCCGACTTCGCTTATCTTGCGCCTCAGGCTCGTGGGAACACGTGGTACCCGTACCGCTTTCTCGCCCCGTTTGAGCAGAACGAGCCCTATCTTTCATCGGCCTTGCGCGTCCTTGACGACGTACTGTCCGACCTCCAAGGCCGAGGCATTCCCCTCGAGCGAATCATGCTCGGCGGATTTTCTCAAGGCGCCTGTCTCGTCGCAGAGTACGCGGCGAGGCGTGCGCAGCGATACGGCGGGATCTTTGTCCTGAGCGGCGCGCTGATGGGGCCTGACGGCACGCCGCGGGAGTATGAGGGCGACCTGATGGGAACTCCGGTCTTCCTCGGGTGCAGCGACCAAGACTTTCACATTCCACTCGAACGAGTGAAGGAGTCAACGGTCGTCTTTCAATCGATGGGGGCCGACGTCACGGAACGGATTTATCCAGGAATGGGCCATACCGTGAACGATGACGAGATCGCCCACATCGTTCGAATGATGGACGCGATTGGGGCGCGC